>NZ_CANMXD010000008.1:0-216938 GCF_947501725.1 uncultured Planococcus sp.
TATACCGGGGTCAGAAAACAGAAAAAACCCCAAATGGGTCACTTTTTTAAAGTGTCTACCATTTGGGGTGCGGTTCAAGTGTGCGCTCTCTTTTTATCGTTCCAGTTCCACATCTGGAATCGTGGTCAACTGGCCATCTTCCTCATCGTAGAAACGCAGTAGGTCCCCATTGATGATCGACTCGGAATATTCTAGTTCTGTAAATGCCTGCTCTATATACGGCGCACACAGTTCCTGTTCTGTCGGTTCACCGGTTTCTTTATCATAACAGACATTCCCCGCATAAACCACTTCATCTGTGACGAAACGTCCATCCCGGAAGACAACGAATTCCTCATGCTCTTCCGAGAAAAGATCCCCGCCAAACTGAATATCTTTTGACGTATCGATCCCCATCATGTTCATGATGGTCGGACGCATGTCAATTTGCCCGCCCACTTCATCATCGACGTAGCCTTTCCCGTATCCCGGAATATGAACAAAGAAAGGTACTTTCTGTAATTCAGCAGAAGTGAAATCCGTCACTTCTTCCCCCAGGTACTGTGTCATGGCTTCGTTATGATTATCGGAAATTCCGTAATGATCTCCATACATGACGATGATCGAATTTTCATATAAGCCTTTTTCTTTCAGCTCATCAAAAAGAACTTCTATCGACTCGTCCAGATAACGCGAAGTCTGGAAATAACGATTCAATGTTCCTGAATTCGAATCGTATTCATCAATCAATTTATCTTGTTCATCCAAAGTAAATGGATGATGGTTGGTCAATGTCAACAAACGGCTGTAGAACGGCTGCTGCATCTCAGTCATATGTTCGACTGATTGCTCGTGGAAAGGAATATCCTTCATCCCCCAGTTGACGGCTTCGCCTTCACCGACTTCAAAGCTTTCAATATCATAGAATTCATCGATGTTCATCGATTCGTACATGATATCGCGGTTCCAGAAGCTCTTTGTGTTGGCGTGCTGGACATTTGTCGAGTAGCCGTTTTCGCCGAGGCTCTCAGCCATGGAATTATAAGTATTTCCACTATGAGTAAAGAACACCGCTCCACCGCTTAACGGATAAAGTGAATTCTCGAGCAAAAACTCCGAATCCGATGTTTTGCCCAAGCCTGTCTGATGATAGAAATTCTCGAAATAGATCGTATCTTCGTCTTCCGTCAAAGAATTCAGGAACGGCGTAATCGTCTGTCCGTTCATTTCACTGTTGATTGCGAAACTTTGCAGTGATTCCAAGGTGACGACGATCAAGTTTCGACCTTCCGCTATTCCTTTCATATCTTCCGAAGGTTCTATTTGGTTGGCCCGCACATAGTTGTTGGCTTCAACAAGCTCGGAGCCATCAGCCAAAGCACGCTGTGCCTGTGATTTGGATTGGACATAGATATCATATAGATGATAATTGTACATGCCCAAGTTTTTCACCAGCATCTCGCGGTCAAAACTGCGGGTCAGCAATTGTGGACGCTCTGCTTCAGCAAGTCCCAGATTGAAGAATAGGACCGCAAGCGCCAAAACGTAATAGGCTTTGCGCTGCACGGAAGATGAAACCACTTTATTCTGTTTTACATTGATGAATTTGATTGCCAGCAGAATAACCAGTACATCTGAAAAGTAGAAAAGATCCGTCCAGAAGACACTGGCTGCCGCACTTGATCCCAGATCGCCGAAGTTCTCGGTCTGGAACAGGACTGGCAACGTGATGAAATCACTGAAAAAGCGATAGAAGGCGACGTTTCCGTATAGGACAATCGAAGTAATGACGGCAATCGATACCATATATCGGTTCTTGGCTTTCTCGCTCTTGAAGAACAGTGATATTCCGTAAATGAATAACAGCATGCTTAATGGGTTAATGAATAATATGAATTCCTGCAATAAATTTTCAATTGTGATTGAAAAACTGGTCTTATAAACAATATATGTTTTTAGCCATGTCGTGATGATGGCGATTGCCAGTATGGAATGTTTCGGCCATTCTTTTTTCAACATCCGCGTACATCCTCCTAATTCGTTCGAATTCTTTTAACGATTACATCATAATAGTACAGTATAGAAGAAACTTGCAGTCAAATGAAGTAATTAGCCTTATTCTAGACGAAGGAAATCGGAGAAAGTTTCGTAGGACGAATTTATTTCTTGTCATATTCCAATTTCTTTTGGCGGAGAATAAGGATTGCTGAAGCGTATTCTTTTGCAGAAATAAATTGCAGGCGATACAGCTCCTTGACCTCATCTTCCATCAATTCAAGATCGGCCTTGTAATCAGCAGTATAGATGATTGTGCCATAGCTTTTCAGTAATTGCATGACATCGAATAGGTTCTTCATTCATTCACCGCCTCAGCATTGATAAAGCCGCTTTCCGTATAGATCCCTTGTACTGGCAGATCATGGACTTCCACTGGAATCGACTCTGCTATTTGGCAATCGAAAGCCAAAGAACGTGTCACACCCTGATAACCCACTAAAAACCGGTCGTAATAGCCACCGCCAAAGCCGATTCGATAGCCCTGCTTGGAAAAAACCACGCCCGGAACAATCAATAGATCGATGTCTTCCGGTTTTATGTATAAAGTTTTCGCAACAATCGGTTCCTGCAATTTCATATAGACCACTTCCAATTGGTCCCTGTGTTCAATCATCCGGAAATCCATGCCCCGGCTTGCCGGCAGGCATTTCGGTGCCGCTACTTTTTTGCCCGCAGCCCAACATCTCTCCATCAAGTCAAAAGTATCCACTTCGGGAAATGCGGAAATGGTCATGCCGATGGTTTTCGCAGCCACAAAGGCAGGGTCTTCCATCAAATGGCTGATCACTTGTGCCGATTTCTTTTTATATTCTTCTAACGTCAACTTATTGAGTAAAGCCAGCACTTTTTTTCGCTGTGCACTTTTATCCATATCAACACCCGCTCCTTTACAAAGAAAAAAGCCAAAACCCTAAAAGGTTTTGGCAATCAATGAATTACTTCGTTTCACGGTGTACTGTCATTTTCTTTTCACGTGAGCAATATTTTTTCATTTCAAGACGCTCAGGGTTGTTGCGCTTATTTTTAACAGTGCTGTAGTTACGTTCGCTACATTCTGTACAAGCTAAAGTGATGTTAACACGCATCGGTATCCCTCCTAATTCTTTCAAAGATCATTTGTAAATAAGCGTGATCTATACGACTTAATTATTATAGCATATTCCGGAATAAAGTCTACTGTAAAAACCCATTAATTTGAACCTTTCAAAATAAAAAGAAGACCGGCAGCTTTTTCGCTCCCGGTAATCATTTATCCTGACATTAATTGCCGATGACGTTCCGACAATCCAGAAGGCAAAAACATGGCCTTGCTCTTTTTTATTTGTTCAGATCATAATGCTGTCCGCGGACCATGTAAAACAATTGTTCAGCGATGTTGGTCGCATGGTCGGCTGAGCGTTCCATATAACGGCTGATGAATGCCAATTGGGTGATTTGGCTGAGCCTGTCCGGATTTTCTCCGCCCGCACGCATCAGTTTGCGGATGACGTCCCCATACAGCTCGTCTACCTGGTCATCCAGTTCGGCAATTTCCTTTGCTTTCACGACATCCTCTTCGACAAATGCGTCGATTACCTGGCGAAGCATAGCGACAGCAAGTTTCTGCATTTGCTGGATCTGTCCGATCTGCGGCAATAGTTCCTGATTGCCGATGCGTATAGTCTCTTTTGCGATATTGACCGCGTAATCTCCGACACGCTCCATATCCGACGCTACTTTTATCGTGACGATCAAACGCCTTAAGTCAGTCGCCACTGGGGATTGCTTGGCGATCAATAAAATGACCCGGTCATTGATATACTCTTCCAGCTGATTGATATCCTTATCGTCCTCAATCACTTCAAGCGCTGCATCCACATCCTGCGAAATCAATGCCTCCATTGATTTATTCAAGGCGTTGACCGCCATGGTGCTCAGTGAAATCAATTCCTCCTGAGCAGAATTCAATTCAAAGTCGAATTTTTCACGCACTGACAAAAACTCCGCCTCCTTCCTTAGCCGAATCGGCCTGAAATATAGTCTTCCGTCCGCTTATCGGATGGATTTGAAAAAATTGTATCTGTATGGTCAAACTCCACGACTTCCCCATTTAAAAAGAATGCGGTCTTATCTGAAATGCGCGCAGCCTGCTGCATATTATGCGTCACGATAATGATGCTGTAATCCTTTTTCAACTCCTGAACCAATTCTTCCACTTTCAAGGTTGAGATGGGGTCGAGCGCCGAAGTCGGCTCGTCCATCAAAATGACATCCGGTTCGATCGCTAAGGCACGGGCGATACAGATCCGCTGCTGCTGTCCGCCGGAAATGCTGTAGGCATTTTCGTTCAGACGATCTTTCACTTCATCCCAAATGGCAGCTCCGCGCAAACTTTTTTCGACGATTTCGTCAAGGATTTTTTTATTCTTGATGCCATGGATCCGAGGACCGTAGGCGATATTATCGTAGATCGATTTCGGAAATGGATTCGGTTTTTGGAAAACCATACCCACTCGGGTCCGCAGCTCTTCCACGCCGTAATCATGGTTGAAGATATTACGTCCCCGGTAAAGGATTTCTCCTGAGGTCTTCACCGAAGGCACCAATTCAACCATTCGGTTCAAAGTCTTGATGTAAGTCGATTTCCCACATCCTGAAGGTCCGATGATAGCGGTGACTTCATTTTCCATAATTTCAAGATCGATATTCTTTAAAGCATGATTGTTGCCATACCAAAGATTGAGCTGTTTGGTTTCATAAACAGCCTTTTTTGAAGGCTGGGCTGATACTGTTTCCGTTGCTGGTTTCTTCGTAATGATGGTGGTCATTTGCAGAACCCCTTCCACATAATTAGCATTAGTAACGTTTATCGAACTTGTTGCGGATGATAACGGCAATGGAATTCATGAACAGCAATACAGCCATCAAAACGATGATTCCGGCTGCTGCCACCGTCTGGAATTCCTGTTGAGGACGGCTTGACCAATCATAGATCTGCATTGGCAGCGCTGTGAAGGTATCCATGACACCAGCCGGTAAAAACTGGATGATGACCGGCACACCGATGACAATTAACGGTGCTGTTTCTCCGATGGCGCGCGACAGTGCCAGGATACTTCCTGTGAGGATTCCTGGAATAGCGGCCGGCAGGATGATTTTGACGATGGTCTGCCATTTGGTCGCGCCCATCCCATAAGATGCGTCACGCAATTCCCCTGGAACTGAACGGATGGCTTCCTGGGAAGCGACCACGATCACCGGCAGTATCAGCAGGCTCATTGTAAACCCGGCTGCTAATATGCTGTTGCCCAAAGCCATGGCACGGACGAAAATCGTCAAACCAAGCAAACCGAATACCACGGATGGAACCCCTGCGAGATTGGAAATATTCATGCGGATAAAGTTGGTGATGCGGTTTTGTTTTGCGTATTCTTCCAAATAAATGGCTGAACCGACACCAAGAATGATAGAAGTCGGCGCAACGACGATCATCAGCCATAAAGAACCGATAAGTGCCGCCTTGATACCTGCCTGTTCCGGGAAACGGGAAGCGAAGTTGGTCAGGAAGTCGATGGAGAGATGTCCTGCCCCTTGCGTTACGATCCGGTAAAGCAGAATCACCAAAGCCAATAAAGCGAGTAATGTCGCGGCCAGAAAGATGTATTTGAAGATGCTGTTGGCGATCAACCTGCCATTCATCCGTTTGACGACTGTTTGTTGTTCAATGTATCTCATATCAGTATTCCTCCCTGAAACGTTTCGAGACGTAGCCGGCAAGGATATTCATCACCATCGTAAAGACGAACAGCGTGAATCCTACAGCGTAAATGGAATAGTAGATGGTCGTTCCGTAGCCGGCATCCCCTTTGGATACCTGAACGATATAGGCTGTCATGGTCTGGATCGAGCCGGTAAAGTCACCGTCGAATCGCGGCGTTGAACCGGCAGCGAGTGAAACGATCATGGTTTCACCGATCGCTCTGGACACTGCCAGGACCACAGATGCGATAATTCCGGAAAGCGCAGCAGGGACGGTGATTTTCCAGGCCACTTCAAATTTAGTGGAGCCCATCGCCAGTGCGCCTTCCCTAATGCTTTTCGGCACAGAAGACATAGCGTCTTCCGATAAAGAAGCAATCATCGGAATGATCATGATGCCGACAACAATTCCCGGTGAAATTGCATTGAAAATTTTGATTTCCGGAAATACCGCCTGAAGTACAGGTGTCACGAATGTCAATGCGAAGAATCCATAGACAATCGTTGGAACACCTGCCAAAACCTCAAGAACAGGCTTCAGTACGCGACGGACATTTTCACTGGCATATTCACTCAAGTAGATAGCTGCTGAAATGCCTATCGGCACCGCTACGATAACCGCAATCAAGGTGACTTTAAGTGTTCCGACAATTAGAGGCAGAATACCGAATTGAGCTTCTTTATTTGAAAATGGCAGCCAAGTGGTGCCGAAAATAAAATCAAAGAATGGCACACGTCTGAAGAATGTTATGGTTTCAACAATTAAGGTCAAAACGATTCCGATGGATGTCAAAACCGAGACCGAAGCAATCAGGAACAGAATGATTGGAATGACCTTTTCAATTATTTTTTTGTTTTTCTTACCGTTCGACTGCGCGATCATTTCCTGCACAGATGGTCGCATATAGAATCCCCTTTCAACCGCAAAAGGTGAGCAGTGGCTGCTCACCCTCAGACTAAACTAGACTGGTACGTGTTTTTATTTCAAAGCTTCTAAAGCAGCTAGACCTTCGTCATACTTTTCCTGTGGCAAAGCAACATAACCGACAGCTTCTGCCATGGCTCCTGCATTTTCAAGCGTGTACTTCATGAAATCGTAGGCCGCTTCGTTTTCAGCCAATGCTTTGTTGCTTGCATAAGTGAACAACGGGCGTGACAGTGGTGAATACTCTCCTGATTCAATCGTTTCATTGGTGGGTTCAACGCCATCAATTGTCACGACTTTCAACGTATCCTGATTGGCAACGTAATACGCATAGCCGAAGAATCCAATGGCATTTGGATCAGATTGAATTCCTTGAACCAATGTATTGTCATCTTCAGAAAGTGTTGCTGAGCTGACAAGATCCTCTTCTTCAAGAATGACTTCGTTAAAGTAATCGAACGTCCCTGAATCTGTTCCCGGTGCATAGAAGACCACTTCTTCATCAGGCCATTCCGGATTAATATCCGACCATTTTTTCGTTGTGCCATCTTCTACCCAAAGTTTTTTCAGGTCTTCAACTGTCAAGTCTTCCACCCAGTCATTTTCCTGGCTGACGACCACTGACAAACCGTCGAACGCCAATTGGAATTCAGTATACTCGACACCCGCTTCTTCAAGGCTCGCAGCTTCTTCTTCTTTTATCGGTCGGGAAGCATTAGAGAAATCAGTTTCGCCTTGGATGAATTTTTCAAATCCTCCGCCTGTACCTGAAACACCTACTGTCACTTGGACATCGGGTTGCGCGCCCGCATATTCTTCCACGATGCCTTCCATGATCGGTGCTACCGTAGAAGATCCGTCACCTGAAACTGTGCCTTCAACAGCTGCTTCTTCTCCAGCTGTGTCTGAACTAGTTTCTTCTGTGTCTGTACCGGTATCTGCAGTCTCTTCTGTGCTGCCACATGCACCAAGAATTAAAGCCGAACCAAGAATTGTTGAAGCCATTGCGAATTTCCAGTTTCTCATTGCGTTGTTTCCCCCTAGAGTTTATGTTTGTTTACCTTTCTTACTATAAACAGAGTTTGTTGAGGGCATATAAAGGCAATGTTAAGAAATTGTAAATCTACTGTTCTTCTACAAAAAAGCCCCAGGAAAAGTTTCTCATGATGAGAACTTCCCTGGAGCTTGTTTTTACTCGCCTTCTACAACTACTGAACTGCTGTAAGGCGGTTTTATTAAATTGGAGGCGGATCCTGATTCTTTATTTTTCAACTCAAAGTATTTATCAGCTGCTGCACGTGCGATTTCGTTGTTGGCTTTTGGCACATTGTTCGGATCAGTCGTGACATACGGAATCACCACTGCATAGGCGATTTCCGGATTTTCAAATGGTGCGTATCCGACATGCGCAATATTGATGGCATATGTTCCGGTCATTTCATGATCTTTTTCATAGAACCAAACTTCGGCCGTTCCGGTTTTCCCGGCAGCGGTGTAAGGTGCGTCACTGAATTGGGCACGAGCTGAACCCGAACTCCCGATATACACATTGCGCATACCGGTTTGGACCTGATCGATTTCTTCCTGCGTATTATTGATGCGATTCAAGATTTTAGGTTCAATAATGGTTTCGATCGGCCCCAGTGTTTCACCGTCTCTGGAAGCTTTACGGATTTCCTTGACAACATGCGGTTCCATCCGGAATCCATCATTGGCGATTGTCGAAATATACTGCGCCAATTGCAGCGGCGTATACGTGTCGAACTGCCCGATGGCTAAATCGAGAAGTTTAGGCCCTGGGGAGGTTCCACCTATAAAACCTGGCGCTTCATTCGGCAGATCTATGCCAGTTTTTACGCCAAGACCGAATTGTGCGAATGAATTCCGCATGACTTCGAAGCTTTTTGGATCTACATACAAACCTCGGTTATATTGATATTCGGCTTCTGCAATCTTCAGCGCAATTTTAAACATATAGACGTTGGAAGAACGCTCGATGGCCATCAGATCCGTCATGGGAATGCGGTTGAACAACTGCGTATTGAAAATGGAGTTCTTTTGAGGTGTACTCGCAAATTTCAGCGGTTCATCTATCTGAACTTCATTCAAGTCGACTACATCTTGTGAATAACCGGTCAATAGCGTCGCACCTTTAACGGTCGATCCCATTTCATGAGCGGCTGTAAAACTGCCGAACGCGTAATCGTTGATGACCTGCTTGCCGTTTTCATCTTTTCCGAGGCGCTTTCCTACCATTGAAAGGACTTCTCCAGTCTGCGGATTCATCATCACCAAGTAAGCATCTTTCACCAATTTAGAACTCGGACCTGCTTTCAACTGGAGCAATTTATCTTCGACAATTTTTTCAAGTTCGCTCTGCAATTCACTGTCGATAGAAAGAACGAGGTCTTTACCCGCTTCCCCTTCATCTACAGGGAGCGTTTCGATGACACTTCCTCGACCATCTGTGATATTTTTGACGACCGACTTTTGCCCTTGCAGCACGTCTTCATACTGCTGTTCCAAAAAGCTGATGCCGACTCGGTCATTGCGCGAGTAATCGCGTGCCAGATAATAATCCAGTTTATTGGCGGGAATCCCGGTTTCTGGCGTCGTCGTGCTCCCCAGTATCGTCAAATCAGTTGATTTGACGCGTTTCCAATCCGTGACGGTATTGACGCCCTTGAGTTTTGGGTCTGTCAGCCGTTCTGAGACACGCGCAAACTCTTCATCTGTGACGCCCTCATTTTTGATCATTTGTGGAGCCAGTGCATAGCCGGAAGTCATTTCCCGATAGATGGCAAGAATCTCCAAGTCTTCAGCAGTTAAACTCGCCAGTTCTTCATCAGTGATCTTGTCTCTGACTAAGGAATCCAGCTTACGCTGCTTTTCCTTTTCGGTGATGTCTTCAGCGGCGATTGCCGCTTTTTCTTCATCCGTCACTTTTTTGTTGGCACTTTCGGCATTCAATTGTATATAAAAATCCTGTTTATCCCGGAGTGTCACTTTGTCATCGTCTTTTTCGATCAATTTCGCCAATTCTTTTGCCACAATCAGCATTTCTTCTCTTTTGGTCGTCTGCATCGCTGTATAAGTGATCGCATTGACCGGCGTATTGTCGACTTGGATCCGTCCTTCACTGTCAAAGATACGGCCTCTTGGCACACTGGTGTTAACAGGGACTTCTTCAGTCCTTGCGATGGCACGCGCGTAGTCTTCTCCTTTAACAATCTGGAGAAACCCTAAACGAAGGATCAGTACAGAAAACAACAAGAAGATAGTGAAAAAGAGGATATTCATCCGAAAGACGGTATTGGACTGCAGTTTCACTCTCGCAAGGGATACGCGTCTTTTTTGAGGCGGTTTCATGAGGCGTTTGCTCCTTTCGCAAAAATATCCACTTCTCAGTATATCATCACACAAAAAAAACACACACTTTTTCAGACGAAAAAGTGTGTGCAAAGTTTCAATTAGTGACAATTATTTCGATGTTTCGTAACGGTTGGATACTTCTTCCCAATTCACTACGTTCCAGAATGCATTGATGTAATCCGGACGTTTGTTTTGGTACTTCAAGTAGTAAGCATGCTCCCAAACATCAAGGCCAAGCAATGGAGTTTTGCCTTCCATCAATGGTGAATCCTGGTTAGGAGTTGACGTTACTTCCAATTCGCCGTTTGAAAGAACAAGCCAAGCCCAGCCTGAACCGAAGCGAGTTTTGCCGGCAGCTGCGAATTTTTCTTTGAATTCGTCAAAGCTTCCGAATTTGCTGTTGATTGCTTCGCCAAGAGCGCCAGTCGGGTTGCCGCCGCCGTTTGGAGACAATAGCTTCCAGAATAGCGAGTGGTTGGCATGTCCGCCGCCGTTGTTGCGAACTGCAGTGCGGATTGATTCAGGTACTGCGTTCAAATCAGAAATCAATTCTTCCACAGATTTAGAAGCAAGATCTTCGTGGCCTTCTAAAGCCGCATTTACGTTCGTAATGTACGTGTTATGGTGTTTTGTGTGGTGAATGTTCATTGTTTCTTTGTCGATGTGCGGTTCAAGTGCGTCGTACGCGTAAGGTAATTCCGGTAATTCATATGCCATGATAAAATTCCTCCTTGAGTCTATTGGTCTACTCTCTTAGCCTATCAAAATTTTCTGACCTACACAAACATAATGCACGCCAAATCCTTTTATTCAGACCTTTGACTGATTTAACCTGATTTAGCAGTCTGTGGAATCGTACCGGTTCAAATAGTGAAAAAGAAAATAACGACCATGACTACCTGAATGATTCCTTTGGTGAAGACGGACGTGATGAATCCGACGACAGAGCCGATTCCGGAAAGAAACGACTTTTTCAATGAAGATTTATTGAACAGGATTTCTGCAATGATGGCACCGACAAATGGCCCGATCAGGATACCGATGATGGGGATGACAAAAGGTCCGATGATCAAGCCGATTGTACTGCCCCAAAGGCCGGCTCTCGAACCGCCGAACTTTTTGACGCCAAAGGCATTGGCGATGGCATCCGCTCCGAACAGCAGAATGACAAACAGGCTTTGGATCGCCCAGAACCACCAGGGCAGATCGCTGAAGCTGAAAAACAGCCCATACATGACAAAGCCGCCGAAAATGAACAGCACTGCCGGTATGATCGGGTAAACCAAACCGATAAAACCGATTAAAAAACAAAGCAGGATGACAATCCAGCCGATTACCTCCATCTTGTATTCCTCCCTATAAAAAAAGCTCTCTTCCATCGTGCCCTACATTTTTTAAAATGTAAAGCGTGATGAAAAAGAGCTTTTTGTGTTTTTTATTTTTGCTTTCGCTTTGCGCTTGAAGAGCTACACGGACGTTTCCGCTTTTCTTTGTCCAGCTGCAGCGCCCAGCTCTTTGGGTCATAAGCCACTCTGGCTATGCAGCAAAGAACGCCGCTTCGCCAGATCGTCTTATGCCCGGCAGAGCTACACGGGCGCTTCCGCTTTTCTCATTAAGCCCGGTTACCCAGTATCGCTTCTGCGATATTTACTGCATGGTCTCCGATGCGTTCCAGGTTGCTGACGATGTCGACAAAGACGATTCCGGCTTGTCCTGTACATGCGCCTTCGTTCAAGCGCAGGATGTGCTTCTTACGGAATTTACGTTCCATTTTGTCGATCAGGTCTTCCTGTTCGGCTACTTCACGAGCCAACTCATGGCTGGTCGTATTTAATGCGTTCAATGCTTTTTGGACCGTTGCAATAGTCAATGTAAACATTTCCGTTAAATCTTCCATTGCATCTTCGGTGATTTTCACTTTGTTGTTTTCCTGATAATCGACCAACTCAATGATGTTTTCAAAATGGTCTCCGATCCGTTCAATGTCCCGGACGGTTTCCATCAACATCGTATGGCGAGTGGAATCAGCTGCTGAAATGGATTCAGCTGAAATGAGCACCAGGTAATCCGTGATTTTGCTGTCGAGATTATTGATGGCATCCTCCAGCTGATAACCCATTTCCGCGTTCTTTTTGCTTTTGGTCATCAAATAGGAATAAGTTTCCTGCAATCCTTGGACTGAATACTCACCCATGCGCAGGATTTCTTCTTTTGCCTGTCCAAGTGCAATTGATGGTGATTGTTCGATGAAATGGATATCAAGATGTTTTGGTTTAAATTCAACCAATACCTCTTCACCTGGGATGGCTTTTGTGACCAAATATGCCCAGGCACCTATTAATGGAAATTGAATAATTGTATTCGCTACGTTAAAGGATCCGTGGGCAAAGGCAATCTGCATTTTCGGTTCTAATGCCAGTACTCCGGATATCCATTCTACGTAAGCAGTAAATGGAATCAGTAAAATCAAGAAAATGACCGAACCGACGATGTTGAACAGCACGTGCACTGCTGCAGCACGGCGCGCCGCGATTGATGTCCCTAAAGCTGCAAGGACGGCTGTAATGGTCGTTCCGATATTATCTCCGAACAGAACCGGCAAGGAAGCTGCAAGTGTCAGGATGTTCTCATCGTATAGCCCTTGCAGAATTGCGACTGTACCACTGGAACTCTGCACAATTAATGTAAATACTGTACCGACGACAACGCCAAGTATCGGAAACTCACTTAAACTGATTGTCATGTCGATGAAGGCCGGCAGTTCACGCAGCGGCTTCATGCCCCCACTCATTAATTCCATCCCGTAGAAAAGTCCACCAAAACCGAAAATGACCTGTCCGATGTTCTGAATCTGATTTTTCTTTAAGAAGAAAATCATTGCGGCTCCAACTGCCATGATCGGTAAAGCGTAAGCCCCGACATCCAGCCCAATGATGAAGGCCGTGACAGTAGTACCGATATTCGCACCCATGATGACACCAATTGCCTGTCTCAATGTCATAAACCCGGCACTGACCAATCCAACAACGATTACGGTAGTACCTGAACTTGATTGAATTAAGATGGTTACGATTATCCCGACCAGGACACCCATGAATGGATTTGTCGTAAAGCGGTCCAGGATGTCGCGAAGTTTATCGCCTGCTGCTTTCTGCAAAGCATCACCCATAAACTTAATCGAAAATAGGAAAATCCCTAATCCGCCAAAAAAGGAAAAGAGGATTTCTTGCCAGTTCATTTCCACGATACTTATTCAACTCCTAAATTTCATATTCACACCTAACCTATTATGAATAGTTTACTTAGAATTTGTAAACACCTTTATTTAAAATTTACATTCCCGTAACAAAGCAGGATTTTTTTCTTCTTCCGACATGTTACGATTATTATATAGATGAAAGGAAGATGATCGTGAATATATATCAATTATTCAAAGCGAGTTTGATGGAACCTAAAAGACAGGCAGCCGTCCGTATTATGACCATCGGCAAAATCATGCAGTTTATTTTTGTTTTTGTGGCTCTTTTGACAGTCGCCTCTTTTGTTGAATGGACCCTCGGTTTAAGTAATACGACAAGTAGTATAGACGGCCTCATTGAATTTGTGGAGGAAATTGAATGGCTGCTTTATCCCTTTGCTTTGATATTCTTATTTGTTTCCACTACACTTTATCACTTCATCAAAATCAGTTTGTTCGCGCTGATTGGCCTGTGGATATTGAACGCCAGAAAACGCCGCGGTGAATACCGCCACTTGTGGAGAACCACTGCTCTAAGTGTCACAGTTCCGACATTGCTGGCATTTATTTTAAGCTTCTTTGATTTCGGCTTGGGTGTTTCACTTGCCACCAGCCTGCTGACCATCCTGTATTTGTATTTGGCTGTCGGTTATTATCCGAAAAAACCACGGATGCAAAAGACATAAACAGTACATTAAATTAGTGTAAAGAACGGTGATAATCAGCCGTCTTTCTTGTCTTTTTGAGCGCTACACTGCTAAAATGGCTATAGGTAACGGAATAGAGCCGACAACTTTTGGGAAATCCGACAGTTGCTGGACAAAGATATGTGAGCCGATAGAACAGGCCACCATCAAAAAGGAGAGATTTTTTCATGAGCGAAATGACACACCGTTCAAAGACACGCCCCGTTAAAGTCGGAGATCTGACGATCGGCGGCAGCAATGAATTATTTATACAAAGTATGGCAACCACCAAAACACACGATGTAGAAGCGACTGTGGCTGAAATTCTGCGTCTGGAAGAAGCAGGATGCCAGATTGTCCGTGTAGCATGCCCGGATGAGCGAGCTGCGTATTCAATCGGTGCCATCAAAGAACGCATTAATATTCCATTAGTAGTGGATATTCACTTTGATTATAAATTGGCTTTGATCGCCATTGAACAAGGTGCAGACAAAATCCGCATCAACCCAGGCAACATCGGACGCCGTGAAAAAGTGGAAGCTGTTGTCAATGCCGCAAAAGCAAAAGGCATTCCGATCCGTATCGGTGTCAACGCTGGTTCATTGGAACGCAAAATTCTTGAGAAATATGGCTATCCAACAGCTGAAGGCATGGTCGAAAGTGCTCTTCACCACATTAAGATCCTGGAAGACCTCGATTTCCATGACATCATCGTTTCATTGAAAGCATCGGATGTCAGCCTGGCTGTCGAAGCCTATGAATTGGCTTCAAAAGCGTTCGATTATCCCTTGCATCTCGGAATCACGGAATCCGGTACTTTGTTTTCAGGTACAGTGAAAAGCGCAGCCGGCCTTGGAGCGTTATTCGCCAAAGGAATTGGCAACACGCTCCGAGTTTCATTGAGTGCTGATCCAGTCGAGGAAGTTAAAGTGGCGCGTGAAATGTTGAAAATTTTCGGCCTTTCCTCTAACGCGGCAACCCTGATTTCATGCCCGACTTGCGGACGCATCGAAATCGACTTGATTGCAATCGCCAACGAAGTGGAAGAATACATCTCCCACATCAAAGCGCCATTGAAAGTCGCTGTTTTGGGCTGTGCAGTCAACGGACCGGGTGAAGCGCGTGAAGCGGATATCGGCATCGCCGGTGCACGCGGCGAAGGCTTGCTGTTCATGCACGGAAAAACTGTCCGGAAAGTACCGGAAGAAACCATGGTCGACGAACTGAAGATCGAAATCGATAAATTGGCGGAAGAGTATTTCGCCAAGCAAGCTGCAGAGAAAAAAGAAAAAGAAATGGAACAACAACAAGCATAAGGTTGTGAGCACATTGAGATATCGTTTTGGAATTGATATTGATGGGACAGTGACTTCACCAACGTCACTCATCCCTCACATAAATGAAAAGTTCAAGAGTGAATTGACATTGGATGATATCAAGGAATATGATTTGACCGCCGCCCTTCCCCATCTGGCACAAGGTGAATTCTATTCCTGGTTCCGGGATTCCGAGCCGCAGATCTACGCGGCTTCACCGGTTTCGGAAAATGCCAAGAAAATCCTGAACAACTGGAAAGACCAATACGAACTGTATTACATTTCAGCCAGAGGCGACAATGTCCGCGACGTCACTTTCGATTGGTTTGCAGAACATGCCATCGCCTATGACCATATCGAGTTGATCGGCTCCCATAAGAAAATCGAAACAGCGAAGCGCCACAATGTCCATTTGTTCTTCGAGGACAAACATGATAATGCCGTAGAGATCGCTGAAGAGCTGGATATCCCAGTAGTCCTGTTCGACACCCCTTATAATCGGCAGCCGGTTCCTGACAACGTCATACGCGTTTATGATTGGCTTGAAGCAAATGAATGGGTCAAAAATGAATTCAGCATCCAGAAGACATTGACAGGTAAATAATAGTTGAAACCAATAAAAAGCGAGAGTGGATTTTTTCCACTCTCGCTTTTATTTGCATTCCGGACATTTTCCGTATATTTCAAACTTATGGTTGGCGATTTCGTATGCCGGCAAGGCGGCTCCGAGCATATCCATCGGACATACCGGAATTTCTTTTATCTTGCCGCAATCCATGCAGATGAAATGGTGATGATGATGATCACTTTCACATTGCATGCGGAAATGGCGCTCACCTGACAATTCCGTTTCTTCCAATATGCCAAGCGATACAAAAGTCGCCAAATTACGGTACACCGTGTCATAGCTCATGCTTGGATAATCCTTTTGCATGACATCCAGCAAATCTCTCGCCGTTAAATAACGTTCATCATTGGCGAACAACTCCAGAATCTGATTGCGTTTTGATGTTTCCTTAAAGCCGTTTTCTTTCAGGATATTCCATGCATTGGTTAAATTCATGCGATCGCTCCTTTTTTAAGTGAAACCATGATCTTTTTATAGACAATGACCGAAAGCAACAGGAATATAGAAGTGACGACAATCGTGCCGCCCGGTGCCAAATCAAAATAAAAGGCAGTGACAAGCCCAGTGATGACCGAAATCTCACCGAAGACGATAGACAGGATAATCGTCTGTTTAAAGCTTTTTGTCACCCGCATGGCAGTTGCCACTGGAATTGTCATTAACGAAGACACCAAAAGAATACCGACAATGCGCATAGACCCGGCAATGACCAGTGCCGTAACGATCATGAAGATAAAGTGAATCCATTTTGCAGGCAAGCCGGATGCTCTCGCGTATTCGTCATCAAAAGACAACACAAATAATTCTTTGAAAAAGAAATAGATGAATGCCAATACTACTACTGCTATCGCCGCAACAATCAACAAGTCTTCCCTGCTGACGGCTGAAACCGAACCGAACAAATATCCGAACAAGTCATTCGAAAAACCTTGCGCAAGGGAAATGAAGATTGCCCCGAAGCCGATGCCGGCTGATAAAATGATCGGAATCGCCAGCTCTTCGTAATGCTTGTACAGGCTTCTCAATCGCTCAATCAGCACCGAACCGGCTACTGACGCTGCAATCCCAAGAAACAGCGGGTTCAATAATGCCAATGAAGCAATGCTCTGGCTTAAATAGAGGCTTCCTGCTATCCCTGCAAGCGTTACATGGCTTAAAGCGTCCGCAATCAACGAAAGCCTGCGGACAACGATAAAGACGCCGAGAAGCGGCGCAATGACCCCGATGATCAATCCGGCTGCAAAGGCGTTCTGTAAAAATTCATAGGATAATATAGCTTCGATCATGCGTGGCTTCCTCCGATATGGTGAATTTTACGGACAGAATGGCCGTACCACGCTTCACGCTGTTCATCGCTCATCGTGTGAAGCTGTTCTTTGAATCCGTGGAAATGGATGGTCTGGTTTAAACAGGCCACATGCGTGATCCGGTCTGTCACTGTATCGACATCGTGCGTCACCAATACCAGCGTGATATTCTTATCACGATTCAGTGAAGCCAGCATGTCATAGAATGCCTGGACATTCTGATGGTCGACACCGACAGTCGGTTCATCAAGAATCAGGATCTTCGGTTTAGCCACCAATGCGCGGGCGATGAAAATCCGTTGCTGTTGGCCCCCTGACAGCTCACTGACGCTCCGGCCCATAAAGTCCTTCATGCCGACCGCTTCCAACGCTTCTGCCACCTCTTGACGGGCAGATTTCGGCAAACGATGGAACAATCCGGTTTTCTTAGCAAGACCGCCTGCTACAACTTCTTCAACAGTCGCCGGAAATCCTGAGTTGAACGAATTGGATTTTTGGGAGACATAGCCGATCCATTCGCGGTTCTTGAAATTTTTCGCGTCTACGCCGAAAAGCTCAATTTTCCCTTTGCTCGGTTTCATGAGCCCCAGCATAATTTTCAGCAAAGTCGATTTCCCGGAGCCGTTCGGACCCAAAATTGCCAGAAAATCGCCTTCCTCCACTTTCATGGAAATGTTATCAAGTGCTTTTGTTTGTTCATATTCAAAGCTGATGTCTTTAATGTCAATCAATGGCGCGACCATTGTGTCGCCTCTTTTCTAATTAATAATGATTACGATTTACCTTAAGAAAGTATAGTAGAGTTTATCGGTATTGTAAACAGATTGAGCTTAAATAACTTCGCAGCTGGTGATCTCTTTTCTTCAACCCATAAAATAAGAAGCTGAAGGCAGTCCCTTGAAATCGGGTCTGTCTCCAGCTTCAACATCTTATATCCTATAGTGGGGATTTTAACTCTTCGATGGCGCCTGGTGAAAAGATGCCCGCTTTGAACATTTCGATTTCGAATGCATACGGCGGTTTCTTATTTTTGGCATCCAGTCCGACATAAGGCGTCTCGAGGATTTTCGGTACATGCATAAGATCCGGATGATGGACAATTCCATTCAAGGCATCAAAGCCGATTTCACCAAAGCCGATATTTTCGTGGCGGTCCTTGCCCGCTCCGCGAACATTTTTGCTGTCGTTGATGTGAAGTACCTGAAGCCGCTCGATACCGACAATTCGGTCGAACTCTTCCAGTACGCCATTGAAATCTTCTTTGATGTTATAGCCGGCATCATGCGTATGGCAGGTGTCAAAGCACACGGATAAGCGCTCGTTATGCGTCACACCATTGATGATGGCTGCGATTTCCTCAAAACTGCGGCCACATTCCGTGCCTTTTCCAGCCATAGTTTCAAGTGCGATGTTGACGGGATAATCCTGCGTCAGCACTTCGTTCAAACCCTCTATGATTTTTGCGATTCCCGCATCTGCTCCAGCTCCGACATGGGCGCCTGGATGCAGAACGATTTGTTTTGCTCCGAGAGCCGCTGTCCGCTCGATTTCCTTTTGAAGAAATTCTACACCATGAGCGAAGGTTTCAGGTTTTTGTGTATTGCCTAAATTGATGATGTACGGCGCATGGACGACAATATCCGTTAAATTATTGGCGGCCATATGGGCACGCCCTGCATCGATATTCAATTCTTCAATCGGTTTGCGGCGCGTGTTTTGAGGTGCACCGGTATAGATCATGAAAGTCGACGCTCCGTAGGAAGCGGCTTCTTCGCTTGCTGCAAGCAGCATCCCTTTGCCGCTCATTGATACGTGAGATCCTAATAGCATGAAACTATCTCCTTACTTTTTGCGATTTTTGCGTCGTTCCATCTTTTTGATTTCGTCCATTTTCCACTTCATTTTCTTCTTGTACATCGGTTTCACCGATTTTGGTTTATGCACCATCGTTTTCGCTTTCGCGTCCGCTTCATTCGTTGTTCTTGTACGGGTCGTACGGCTATGGCGCTCTTTCAAATCGACGAATTCGCCTTTGACGATATCTTTTTGCTGGAAAGGAATGCCCATTTTTTCAATCCGGACGATTGCGTCGTCGTCTTCTGGTTTGAATAATGTTATGGCTACCCCCTTCATCCCTGCGCGAGCCGTACGGCCAACACGGTGGATAAAGAACTCCAGGTCTTCCGGCAACTCATAGTTGATGACATGGCTGACGCCCTGGATATCAATTCCGCGAGCTGCAAGGTCTGTCGCAACGATGTATTGATATTCAAGATCACGGATCTGGCGCATCATCTTAACGCGTTCACGTGGTGCCAAGTCGCCATGGACACGGCCGACACGGATGCCTTCTTTCGCCAATTGGTCTGCAACATAATCCGCATTCGTGCGGGTATTGACGAAAATGATGGCCAAATAAGGATTGATGACTTTCATCACATCCTGCAAGCGCTCCATTTTCTTTTTGCTGCGGACAGGAACCAAATAAAAGTCCAGTCCGTCTGCAGTCGGACGCTTATCGCCGATTTTCACATGGATCGGCGACTCCATGTATTTTTTCAGGAAAGGTTTCAATTTTTCCGGAATAGTCGCTGAAAAAACGTACATCTCCAATTTTTCCTGCATTTTACCTGCTACTTGATCGATTTCTTCGATAAAACCAAGGTCGAAAGCAAGGTCCGCTTCATCCACTACAAGAATTTTGCCAGTGTGCACCAAAAGAGCATTTTCTTTAACGAGGTCTCTCAGGCGTCCGGGTGTTCCGATAACGATATGAGGCTGTGTTTTCAATTTATTGATTGAACGTTGCTTGTCTGTTCCACCGATAAACGATTTCACTTCAATGCCGGATCCGACAACCAGTTTCTGCAACTCGTTGAAGATCTGCGTTCCAAGTTCACGTGTCGGTGCTGCGATTACCGCCTGCACTTCCTGTTTGCTGACGTCGATGCGTTCTACGATCGGAATGATGAAACTATGCGTTTTTCCAGTCCCTGTATGGGATTGGCCAATTGCACTTGAGCCTTTCAATATATGGGGCATCATTTCCTTTTGGATTGGTGTCGGTTCTGTAAACCCGAGTTTTTCTACCGCTTCCAATAGGAATGGTTTGAATGGATATTCGTTGAATTTTGTCATGGGATTAAATTCCCTCCTTACGCTCTAGACATTATAGCATAAAATAGGGCCATTACGCGATGCAACTTTTGTAAAGCTCTGCCGTCTCCGTTATAATGAAAGTATGATTTTGAAAGGAGCGCGGTACTTGATGAAGGTTATGAAAATATCGCCAAGAGGATATTGCTACGGAGTGGTCGATGCAATGGTCATCGCAAAGAATGCTGCGATGGACGAAACTTTGCCACGCCCCATTTATATACTAGGAATGATTGTCCACAATAAGCATGTGACAGATGCGTTCGAAGAAGACGGCATCATCACATTGGATGGCACAAACCGCTTGGAAATTCTGGAGAAAGTGGAAACCGGCACCGTGATTTTCACAGCTCACGGTGTCTCTCCGCAAGTCCGAGAACTGGCACGGCGCAAAGGCCTGGTATCAATTGATGCCACCTGCCCTGACGTCACCGTGACGCACGACTTGATCCGCGAAAAGACAGCTGATGGCTATCAGATCGTCTACATCGGAAAAAGTGGACATCCGGAGCCGGAAGGCGCAATCGGCGTCGCGCCGGATATGGTTCATTTAGTGGAATCTGTAGAAGACGTTAACCGTCTGGAAATCGATGCTGAAAAAATCATCGTCACCAACCAAACGACAATGAGCCAGTGGGACGTTGTCGACATGATGAAACGCCTGAAGGAGAAATTCCCGCATTCCGAAGTCCATAAGGAAATTTGCCTGGCTACCCAGGTGCGCCAGGAAGCTGTTGCACAGCAGGCCGGCGAAGCGGATCTATTGATCGTCATCGGTGATCCGATGAGCAATAACTCAAACCGGTTGGCACAAGTATCTCAGGACATCGCCGGAACTCCTGCCTACCGCATTTCGGATCTTTCCGAATTGAAATTGGAATGGTTGGAAGGTGTTGAAACCGTAGGCATTACAGCAGGCGCTTCTACGCCGACACCGATCGTCAAAGAAGTGATGAAGTTCCTAGATCTTTATGACCCGGCTGACCCGAGCACCCATGCACTGACACGGTCTGTGCCGCTCAATAAAATCCTTCCGAAAATCAAGCACCCGAAACCATCGGATCGCATCGAGCCGTATCCGGTAGGCGAATAAAAAATAAGGCTGCCCCAAAAGTTAGTTTCCTGACTTTTGTGGGCAGCCTTTTCTTTGGGTTTGTATGATCGAAATGATATGAATTTTTTTATTCCTTTAACCAGTCGGCCTCTATTTCCGAATCTTCGAGAAACGGATCTGCCGAAGGAATTCTATAAAACGAAAAGTCTCGCTCTCCATTTTCGCGCAATGACACAAAGGCAAGGCCGGTATTCGCCTCCCTTAATTTGGTGATCAGTGAAGCAGTTCCGCCAAACTTTGCTACCGCAACAGCTACATTTGCCGGGGCACCACCAGGAACCCGCGTAAAAGAAACGACGTCTTTTAAAGCGGATCCTTTTTGGTGGGGGATAAAGTCGATTAATATTTCACCAATCGAAAATATTTTTCCCAATCAGCACCTCTCCCTCTTTTAACGCCACGCTATTTATAGTCCCATTTCACTGCTTTAAACGCTGCGGTTCCACCCGTTGCAAAAAAACGAATTTCCTTGCTTTTTCTATCCGGGAAAATACGGGAAGTGAATACTTCTGCTCCATCGTTCACAAAAATTTCCACAGATGAAGCATCAACGAACAAATGGAACTTGTATACTTTTTCAGTTATTCCGCATTTCCTTTCAGTTCCAAACGTGCTGCCGATTACTTTGCCTGACAGCGTACGGTCCAGTATAACTTTCCCTTGTTCCGCGTCATATTTGATCACCGTTTTTTCATCTTCCCCCGCACGGAATTCTATTCCGTATTCTAAAGCATCCCCTTGTTCGAACTCGCATATAAGTTCATATATGACGCCAGAAAATCCATCATAAACTTTCTTTTCATGTGAAATTCTGTCCGCTGTTTCGACTTTTGTTTTACGCAGCGACTGAAGTTCCTGGACAGGTTTTTGTATGATCTTTCCGTCTTGAACCATTAATTCTCTCGGGAGGGTCAAACAGTGTGCCCATCCATTTATATCGCTGGGATACTCGATTTCAGGCAACCCCATCCAGGCGACCAAAAGACGTCTGCCATTTGGATCTTCCATGGTATGAGGCGCATAAAAATCAAAACCTCTGTCGAGTTCTACAAAGTTCCCATGAGCCAATTCCTGTAGTTGCAGATCTATCTTCTTACCCAGCACATAACCCGCCTGGTAAATATTTTGATACAGATCCCCTTCAGGTTCCAGCCCTTGCGGAGAGAAAATCAGGACACCTTGATTTTCTATCTCAAAATAATCCGGACATTCCCACATAAAACCGAATAAATGCAATGTGGTAGCAAGTTCTCCTTCAAAATTCCATTCCAGTAAGTCCGATGAACTTAATAGACAGACACATCCTATTTTATCAGTTCTCTGCGCTCCAATCACCGCATAAAACCTTTCTCCTTCTTTCCATAATTTCGGATCACGGAAATGCTCTGTATATCCCACCGGAACTTTATCGAGAACTGATTTTTCCAATTTGATGATGTTTTCTTGTGCATCCATAATTGCTATGCATTGATGTGGATGTCTCTCAAAATTCTCATCCCGCGTATTGCCTGTATACAATAAATAGATATTTCCGTTATGCTCAATGGCACTTCCGGAATATGCTCCATGGCTGTCAAAATAATCGTCTGGTTTGATGGCTATTCCGACATTCTTCCAGTTTACAAGATCTGTGGATTTGGTATGGTACCAATATTTCAACCCATGAAAAGGACCTAACGGATGCCATTGATAAAACAGATGGTATTCCCCGTTGTAATAACAGAAACCGTTCGGATCATTGAGAAGCCCTGAAACTGGTTGAATATGGAACGTTTGTCGCCACGAGCAGCCGTTGACCCTTAAAATCAGCATGTCTATCTCTTGTTGGCTCACCTGATCGAGTCGGATGTATTTTTTCTCTCGTTGTAATTCCATCTCTTGTTTATTCTCCTTTTAATAAAAGCAAAATCTTTCGATGAAACCCTTTCCCCCGCCGAAAATCCTTTATGGAAGCGCTTCCATAAAGGATTTTCAAAATTCACCTTTCTTCCTGGCATCTGCATTTGTTTGATAAAGATAACTCGAATAGTTCTATAAGAACGATTTTGTTCGGTGATTTTTGAAATGAGGATGTTACTCGTTTGTGGGTACGCAACTTTGTTTTAATTTCTACCTTATTATACCATAAAAAAACCCAATCAGCTTAACAGACAACCTGTAAAATGAGCTAGTCAATCAACATATGAATGCAAAAAAAAGAGGCCGCAGCCTCTTCTTTTTAAATGAACCGGAAAGGTTCCGTATTCGTCTGTGACGGCAGGAATTCGCATTGCCAAGTCGGCTGCTGCTTGGACATATGGTCCACAACGCCCTGGATCATCACTTTTTCTACATGATGCCCTGGATCGATGACATGCAGCCCCATCGCCTCTGCGTCCTGTGCGACATGGAAATACAGATCGCCTGTAACATAAACGTCTGCTCCTGCGCGCTTGGCCTGTTGGATGTATTTATTGCCATCGCCTCCGAGCACGGCCACTTTTTTGATGGTGGCATTCGGATCACCTACCATGCGTAGTGACGGAACATCCAATTGCTGTTTTGCCCAATCGGCAAATTCGCTCAATGCCATCGGGGTCTCCAATGTTCCGACGCGTCCCAGCCCCATCGCAATTTCTTTGTTTTCCAAAGTAAAGACATCATATGCCACTTCTTCGTAGGGATGCGCCGCGATCATCGCTTTGATGACGCGATCTTTTTCGTTCTTGCGGACGACGACTTCCACTTTCGATTCAGCCGTCACTTCCATTTTCCCGGCTTCTCCGATATAGGGATCTGCTTCAAAAGTCGGGCGGAAACGGCCGGTACCGGATAAGGTATAGCTGCAGTATTCATAATCGCCGATCGCTCCGGCTCCTGCTTTGCCGAAGGCATCACGAACGGCCTCTTCATGGCTTTCCGGAACGAAGACCGCAATTTTCACCAATTCCGCTTCATAGGTCGGAACCAGAACGCTGGTGTTTTTCAATCCCAGGGCATCCGCCAACAAATCATTGACTCCGCCAGTTGCTACATCCAGGTTCGTGTGTGCGGCATAGACGGCAATATCGGATTTGATGATTTTTTCCATCAGACGTCCTTGTGGAAAATCGGTCTGCAGGTTTTTTAACGGACGAAAAATCGGAGGATGATGCGCAATGATCAATCCCGCGCCTTTGGCAATCGCTTCATCCACGACTTCTTCATTGACATCCAGTGTCACCAGGACCCGTTCGATTTTCTTATTCAACGATCCTACATGCAAACCGATTGGATCGCCTTCCATTGCCAGATACTTGGGCGACCATTTCTCGAATTCTTCAATGATTTGCTGGCCATTAGGAATTTTCACGCTGCAGCACCTCTTCCACCAATTGAATTTTTTCGATCAATTCCTGTTTTTTCCCGATGATTTCCATCGTCTGAGCTGTCGCTTCCATTGAAGCGACAATATTTTTCCATTGTTCGCTTTCACGGATCCATTTTTCACGGAAAATCTCCGTCTTTTGCTTCATCAGTTCCGGCCCCATCAATAATTGCTGTTGAGTCAATAAAACAGGTGACAACGTTTTTTCAAGCACCAGAATTTCATAAATCTTTTCATTTTCCTTTAATATTTCTTCTTCTGTAATAACCCAGTCGTTCGCAGCTGCCCAATCACGGATGGATTTGGCATGGACATTCGGCTGCAGAATCAACCGTTCCACCCCATCAAGCCGTTCTTTCCCCTGTTCCAAAATCGAGCAGATCAACGGACCGCCCATACCTGCAATGGTGACAGCATTAATGCCGTCTTCAGGCTGGATGGCATCAAGTCCGCTTGCCAGCCGGACATCAATCTGTCCGGTAAGGCCTTCCTGCTGTACTTGTTTCCGGGCCGATTCAAAAGGGCCTTTGACAACTTCTCCAGCAACTGCCTTGTCCGCTACTCCGTTCAATACCAGGTAACAGGGCAGATAAGCGTGATCGCTGCCGATATCTGCGACCACCGCGCCTTTAGGCACGTGATAGGCCACTCTTGTCAACCGGTGTGATAATTGTTGAGCATTCATTGAAATCCTCCTAATTTGACAGAAAAACCCTTAGCTCCAGAAGAACTAAGGGTTTTTAGATGCTATTCGAGTGATAATACCCACTCAGCCATTGCTGCTACGTTCTCTTCTGGAACAAGCCCGCCTGGCATCGTGCCTTTACCGTTGATCAAAATTTCTTCGATATCTTCTTGTGGAAGTTCAGTGCCAACTAATGATGGACCTACTCCGCCTTCATAGCTTGAACCGTGACAAGAAATACAGTTTGCCTGTGCGTGTGCTTCAGGATCGAAATCCCCTTCAGCTGTTTCTCCGCCTTCTTCACCTTCAGCAGCTTCTCCGCCGCCTTCTTCTGTTGCATGTTCTTCTGCGATTTCAGCTTCGTTGTTAACTCCTTCTATTGATAAGAAGAAAATTAAACCAATACCGAACGCCATGATTAAGATATAAGGTACAATTGCATTTTTTTGCATCCGTTACCCCTCCCTCTACTAAGTTCTGCTTTATGATATTATTCGTATCATTCATTATTGTACTGTATTATCCATGAAACGAAAAGTCTTATCAGGCAACTTTTCCTTCTTTGTGACAAAAACGGTAATTTAATTTTTATTCGTCACAGGCTGGCATAGCTTTTCCACGATACTTTCCTGATAAAAGAAATATCCAACAAAAATTTCTGCAACGATAAAAGCCCCGCTGCATGCGGGGCTTTTAAAATTCTCAGCAGCCGATCTGGCGTGCGATGACCATACGCTGAATTTCAGAAGTGCCCTCACCGATTTCCAATAATTTTGCATCACGCATATAGCGCTCTACTTCATATTCCTTCATATAGCCGTAGCCTCCGTGGATTTGAATGGCTTCGTCGGCCACTTCCATGGAGATTTCAGAAGCATAAAGCTTCGCCATTGAAGCCTCTTTCGTGAACGGACGTCCCTGATCTTTCAGCCAAGCGGCTTTATAGACCATATTGCGTGCCAATTCAATCTTCATGGCCATATCCGCCAGCTTGAATTGAGTCACCTGGAACTCGGATAGAGGCTTGCCGAACTGCTTGCGTTCTTTTGAATAAGCCAGCGCTTTGTTAAACGCCGCCTGGGCGATGCCTACAGCCATAGCGGCAATGCCGATACGCCCGCCGTCAAGCGTCACCAGGAACTGCTTAAAGCCGTCACCACGTTTGCCTAACAGGTTTTCTTTCGGCACACGGACATTGTCCAACACCAGTTCTGTCGTATTGGAAGAATGCAGGCCCATTTTTTCGTAATTGTCGATGATGGTAAAGCCTTCAGCATCCGTCGCTACGATGATGGCGCTGATTTCCTTCTTGCCATCGTTCATACCGGTAATCGCGGTAATCGCCAAATGTTTGGCATGGCTGGCATTCGTGATGTAGACCTTCGAACCATTGATGACCCAATCGTCGCCATCTTCCACTGCGCGGGTTTCAGTTCCTCCAGCATCCGATCCGGCATTGGGTTCCGTCAATCCGAAAGCACCGAATGATTCGCCGCTACAGATCGGCGCCAGGTATTTTTCTTTTTGTTCTTCAGTCCCGAATAAATTCAGCGGTGCCCCGCCAAGCGAAATATGCGCAGAATAAGTGATGCCTGTAGATGCGCAGGCACGGCTCAATTCTTCTGTCACAATAGCAAAACTGGTGGTGTCCGATCCGGCTCCGCCATACTTTTCATCAAACGGCAAGCCCATCATCCCCATGTTGGACAGCTGTTTAAAGATTTCAGTCGGAAATGCTTTGGAACGGTCGCGGTCAATGGCACCTGGTGCCACCACCTTATCGGCAAATTCCTTGATGGTCTTTTTGATCATCTGTTGTTCTTGTGTCAAATCGAAATCCATTTGTGTACATCCCCTTTATTGTGAATACGCTTACAACTTTCATTATATAGGGAAAATTAAGACAAACTCAAGCTTTAACTGGAATTCCTTTTTATCTGATTCATAAAAAGAGCCGCTTTCCGGAAAATCCGGCAGCGGCTAAAGTCTTTTTTCTATTCAAGGAAATCTTTCAGGCGTTTGCTGCGGGAAGGATGGCGCAGTTTTCGCAAAGCTTTCGCTTCAATCTGGCGAATCCGCTCGCGCGTAACACCAAACACTTTGCCCACTTCTTCCAATGTCCGCGTACGGCCATCGTCCAAGCCGAAACGGAGGCGCAGGACGTTTTCTTCACGGTCGGTCAAAGTGTCCAGCACATCTTCCAATTGCTCTTTCAACAATTCATAAGCAGCGTGATCAGATGGCGATTGCGCATCCGAATCCTCGATAAAGTCACCCAAATGCGAATCATCTTCTTCACCGATCGGCGTTTCCAATGAAACAGGCTCTTGAGCGATTTTCAGGATTTCCCGCACTTTTTCAGGCAACAGGTCCATCTCTTCCCCGATTTCTTCCGGAGAAGGCTCTCGGCCAAGATCCTGAAGCAGCTGGCGCTGTACACGGATCAGCTTATTGATGGTTTCAACCATATGGACAGGGATACGAATTGTCCGCGCCTGGTCGGCGATGGCGCGTGTAATCGCCTGACGAATCCACCACGTTGCATAGGTACTGAACTTGAATCCTTTTGAGTAGTCGAACTTCTCGACGGCTTTGATCAAGCCCATATTCCCTTCCTGGATCAAATCCAGGAACAGCATACCGCGGCCGACATATCGCTTAGCGATACTGACGACCAAACGCAGGTTGGCTTCGGCAAGACGTTTTTTTGCCTCTTCATCACCTTGTTCGATCAATTTAGCGAGGCGGACTTCTTCTTCCGCTTTAAGCAAATCGACACGGCCGATTTCTTTCAGGTACATCCGGACAGGGTCATTAATTTTGACGCCAGGCGGTACACTTAAATCATTCAAGTCGAATTTATCTTCAGTCGGTTTCATCAAGCGATCCAAATGTTCTTCATCATCGGATTTCCGCTCCAATTCGATGCCGTGGCCTTCCAGTTGATCGATAAACTCTTCCACTGCATCGGATTCCATTTCGAAAACCGCTAATTTATCGGCAATTTGTTCGTAATTGAGCTCTCCGGTTTTTTTACCTGTTTCGATGAGCTGTTTTTTCGCTTCTTCGACAGTTGCTTCCGGACCTTCAGTAGTCAATGGTACATTGCTAGCTTCAACTTCAGTTTGGCGTTCAGATTTCTCAGCCATGTGACTTCCTCCTTTAAAAAAACCGGAATTAACTTACAATGATTTCCGTAAAGCAATCACTTCTTGTGCAAGAAGTAAAGCGCGCTTAAGGTCATGCTGTTTTTCCGCTTCTTTTGATTGCTGGATTTTTAGATTGATTTGCTGTTCGACCCGATGTTTTTGCAGATGCTTCAAACAATCGGAAATTTCTTCATCCGCATGTTCCGGATCGCGTTCGGATAATGCAGTTTCCATGACAAGCTTGCGGAGTTCTGCATCCTGCAAAGTCTCCAGGAATTTATGGAAATCAGCTTTATCCCATTCTTCATAGAAACCGAGCAATTGAACGTACAGCGCCTGGAATTCCTCACTGACAAAGGGTATGCCATTGTCTTCAACCGCTAATTTATCCATAACTGACGGATCTGCCAGGGCATGCGATAGGAGTATCCGTTCCGCCCTATGCAGTGAAGTGACCCGTTTCGGCTCTTTTTTTGCCATCTTCGCTGCAGGAGTTTGTGATTCAGGACGGTTCCGTTCGATCGTCTTGTTTTCCAATTTCCGATAATGCTGTAGGATCGCTTCTTGAGATAATCCGGTTTCCTCTGATAATTGCTTTATATATAAATCCCGCTCTAGAGGCGAGGATCTACCGGCCAGAAGTTGCAGCACTTCCTGAATATATTGCAGCAGGTCATTCTCATACTGGAAATTCTTGTTCCTGCGGGCGTGCATCATGGCGAATGCAATAAATGCATGCGGTTTGCCGATGATCTGTTCCTTAAAGGCTTCCGCCCCTTTTTCGCGGACAAAGTCATCCGGGTCCATCTTGCCTGGCAGGACTGCCACTTCCACTTTGAAATTATCTTCATTGAGGGCGATTGCAGCACGTCTAGCGGCTTCCCAACCTGCATCATCGCCATCGAAGCAGATGACGACTTCCTGGGCGAAACGCTTCATTTGGCGGATATGCTGAGCAGTTAGTGATGTGCCCATCGTCGCTAAAGCATTGTCAACTCCTGCTTTACCCGCTGCAATGACATCCATAAACCCTTCAAACAAAATGATTTTCCGATTTTTTCGTATAGCGCTTCTGGCATGATGTACATTATAGAGCACTTGGCTTTTTTGGAAAATCGGAGATTCCGGGCTGTTCATATATTTGGCTTCCTGTTTAGTCTGTTCTAGGACCCTTCCTGAAAAGGCGATGACTTTGCCGTTTTCATTCATGATCGGAAACATGATCCTCCCACGAAATCGATCAAAATAGCCGCTTGACTGCTCTCGGGCAATCGCTAAACCGCTTGTTTCGAGTTCTTCTTCGCTAAAGCCTTTTCGCTTCAGCGCAGACGCCATATAATTCCATTCCGGAAGCGACCACCCGATTTTATTTTTTTCGATGATTTCCCGGGTAAAGCCCCTATTTTCCAAATAGTCCAATGCCACTTGGCCTTCTTCCGTATTCAATAGAATATGGTGGTACATGTCCGCAGCAAACTCGTGCATCAAAATCAGTTGATGATCACTTTTTGATTGCACCGGACCGGAATCGGCAGGGGCCTGTATATCGACATCTATGCCTGAACGGCTTCCGAGTCTCGATAAAGCATCCTGAAATGTTATGTTTTCAATATCCATCAGAAAAGTGATGACATTGCCACCAGCTCCACAGCCAAAGCAATGAAAAATCTGCTTATCGGCAGTGACCGAAAAAGACGGTGTGCTTTCTCCATGAAAAGGGCAAAGGCCGAACCAATTGCGGCCCCTTTTTGTTAACTGAACATACTCACCCACGACATCCACAATATCTGTGCTGGAACGGATTTTCTCGATCACTTCTTCTGGAACTCGATTGGACATTATTTTCACCATCTTTGTTTGCTTAACTTATTTAATTCGTGATACAAAGACAAAATCCTTCATTTTTCGACAAAAAGATAAGCAAACTATTTCTGACACATTCTAAGCTAAAAAATGAATACGTATTCCAAAATAAGTAAGAGGAAAGGAGTTGAAGAAATTGCTCCATACCGCCGCTTCTCACTACACAACAAAATGCCGATATCTACTCGGACATCGAGCCTGAGTCAGTTCGGCACAAGCCTTGAAAGCAGGCATGACGGGAGGCCTCGCCTGCTTCTCGCCCATGAAGATAGGTGAGAAAGCGGAGTTGGATCTAACATACCCATATCGGAATATTCCTCTTCAAATACTACTCAATTTAACTTATATAATAAGCTTTAGCCACAATTCTTCATTATAAAACGTTTTTATGAAAAAATCCACCAAAAAGAAAGAAAAACCGCCAGTACAGGTGGTTTTCCCGAAATCACTTTTGAAGTTTGCTTAATATCAGGTTGGCGGTTTCTTCTACAGCGCGATTTGTCACATCAAGGATTTCGCAACCGATACGATCCACCACTTTATGGAAATGGCCGATTTCTTCGTGGATGCGGTCCAACTTCGCATAATTGGCATCATCGTTCAATCCGAGGGCGATCAACCGCTCTTTGCGGATGCTGTTGAGCTTGTCCGGCGAAATCACCAATCCAAAGCATTTTTTTGGATCTACATGGTATAGCTCATCCGGCGGATCAACTTCCGGCACCAGCGGAACGTTCGCGACCTTCAAGCGCTTATGTGCCAAGTACTGGGATAAAGGCGTCTTGGATGTTCTTGAAATTCCGACCAAGACGATATCGGCCATCAGTATGCCGCGTGGATCCCGTCCGTCGTCGTATTTGACGGCAAATTCGATGGCTTCCACTTTTTTGAAATAGTCATCATCCAATTTACGGACAAGGCCTGCTTCCTGCAGCGGAGGTGCATCGAGTTCTTTTTCCAACGCGTCCAAAAGAGGGCCCATCAGATCCACAGCAGCCACGGAAAACTTAGCGGTTTCAGCCTCCATATAATTACGCAGCTCCTGGGAGACCAGCGTATAGACGATGAAGGCTTTTTGAGCAACAGCCAATTTAATGATCTCCTGCAGATGGTCGATGGAATCGATATAAGGAAAGCGTTTCAGTATAGCATTTTGATCATTATTAAGATATTGGCTGATGGCCGCCTTTGCGACCAGTTCCCCTGTCTCTCCGACCGAATCGGAGACAATGAACAAACGGAGTGAATTCATAGTTGGCACCTCACAAATCGTGGTTTTCCGATAGCGATAAAAACGCACGAGTAATATTCGTTTTTGTTAATCTGCCGACGACTTTGAAGCCATCCGGCTGTTCTTCCACCACTGGCAAGGCATCGATTTGCTGATTGATCAGGCGATGCGCTGCCTGTATCAGGGATTCGTTTTTGGCGCAGTACGTGATGTTCGGCATGCGCGTCATAATGATATGTACAGGAATGCCTGTCAGGTTCTGGCTGCCCAGACTAGCACGAAGCAAGTCTTTTCTTGAAAGCACCCCAGTCAGATGCGATTTTTTGTCCACGACAAATAGCGTGCCGACATCGTCCAAAAACATCTGGCTGATAGCGTCGTATACACTGACATCTTCCCTGACGACGACCGGAATCGACTGAAAGTCTTTGACCTTCATGTTATTCATGGTATCTGTAACATCCTGACCCGGTTTTTTGCCCGAATAAAAATAGCCAACACGCGGACGGGCATCTAAAAAGCCTGCCATTGTCAGGATGGCTAAGTCAGGTCGTAGCGTTGATCTTGTTAAGTTTAGTCGATCCGCAATCTGTTCGCCAGTAATCGGACCATTGCCTTTAACGATCTGTAATATTTCTTCTTGCCGTTTATTGAGTTCGATTGGACTCACCGCCTCAAAATATATATATGTTATACTCAATACCAATTATTATATACTAATTAACACGATATTGCGAAGAAAACTTCACCATGGTACAATATGAAGGAACTTAACAGAGGCAATGACGGATAGATAAGTACTGTAACAGAAGCGAGCAGGGATGGTGAAAGCCTGCAACTACAGGAAAAGGTGATCCAGAGCCATTTTTTATTTTAAGCGGGCTGCATTTTGCAGTCAATCGAGGTGGAACCGCGGGTCTTAACGTACTCGTCCTCGGACATGATGACATGTCCGTGGATGGGTACGATTTTTTTATTTTATGGAGGTAATTTTATGTCAATGGAAGATGTAGTAGCATTAGCGAAACACAGAGGATTTGTATTCCCCGGCTCTGAAATTTATGGAGGATTGGCGAATACGTGGGATTACGGCCCACTTGGCGTTGAATTGAAAAACAATATCAAAAAAGCATGGTGGAAAAAATTCGTCCAGGAATCTCCTTATAATGTGGGGTTGGACGCAGCTATCCTGATGAACCCTAAAACTTGGGTCGCTTCAGGACATGTCGGCAACTTCAACGACCCGATGATCGACTGTAAGAGCTGTAAAACCCGCCACCGCGCGGATAAATTGATTGAAGATGCATTAGACGCCAAAGGCATCGAAATGATTGTCGACGGCTTGTCTTTTGATCGGATGGCGGAACTGATCCAGGAACACGAAGTGAAATGCCCGACATGCGGCAAACAGGACTTCACAGAAGTTCGCCAGTTCAACTTGATGTTCAAGACGTTCCAAGGCGTTACTGAAGCTTCAACCAATGAAATCTTCCTGCGTCCCGAAACGGCTCAGGGAATTTTCGTCAATTATAAGAACGTACAGCGTTCAATGCGCAAGAAAATGCCATTCGGGATTGCCCAGATCGGCAAAAGTTTCCGCAATGAAATCACACCTGGCAACTTCACTTTCCGGACGCGCGAATTCGAACAAATGGAACTTGAGTTCTTCTGCAAGCCTGGTGAAGACTTGGAATGGTATGCTTACTGGCGCGATTTCTGCAAAAAATGGTTATTGGATTTGAACATTACCGAAGACAATATCCGCCTGCGCGAGCATGAAGAAGATGAACTTTCGCATTACTCGAATGCCACTGTGGATATCGAATACAAATTCCCATTCGGCTGGGGCGAGCTTTGGGGCATTGCTGACCGCACCGACTTTGACCTGAAACGCCATATGGAGCATTCCGGCGAGGATTTCAATTACATCGATCCAGCAACAAACGAACGTTACGTGCCGTATTGTATCGAACCTTCCCTGGGTGCTGACCGTGTTACATTGGCATTCCTCGTAGATGCATTCAGCGAAGAAGAACTTGAAAATGACGAAAAACGCACTGTTTTACGCTTCCACCCGGCATTGGCTCCTTATAAAGCTGCTGTTTTGCCATTGTCTAAGAAATTGGCTGAAGGTGCGACAGAAGTCTTCTCAGACCTTGCCAAACATTTCATGGTGGAGTATGACGAATCCCAATCCATCGGCAAACGCTACCGCCGCCAGGATGAAATCGGTACACCGTTCTGCATCACCTACGACTTTGATTCTGTCGAAGACGGCCAGGTAACCGTGCGCCACCGTGATTCCATGGAGCAGACACGCATGCCGATCGCTGAAGTACAGGCTTATATCGAAAAGCATATCAAATTTTAATCTTTCAACATGATATTCCGCAAAACAACTCCGCTTTCGGGCCTGCAGGATGCGGGTCATGCAGCTGGCGCGACAGGACGTCGCGGTGCGAGCTGCCAAGGGCTTGCGCTGAACTAACTCGGGCCATTGCCCGAGTGGATTTCTCTTAGGTCGCTGCGCTGTTCCCGCGGGAGTCTCCGTTGTTTTGCTCCATATCATTAAATGTAGTTGGCCTATCCAGTAAATCATTGGCTATCGAAAAAATTTTTAATTTGATAACCTTCATGATTCTGTATAGAAAAAGTGAAGAGCAAGGAAGGGCAAAGACATGCTCACGAACTGCTTCGTCCATCTGGAAAGATTCCTAACTCCTTTATCAACTAATAACAAAACAAAAAGAGTTGCCGAAAGACTATTCGTCTTTCGGCAACTCTTCTTTTTTCGGTAAAAATTCCGGCGTCCGCTCCAATTGCTCAAGGAACTTCCTGGACTTCAGGCGGATTCCTGCTTTTTCTTCGTAAATTGTGCGGACGATTTGTTTGAGCAGGCTCTTGGATTCTTTTTTCAAAGTCAAGGAACCTACCCGCTCAATCGGCACAAAATAGAAGGTGCGGATCAGTTTCACTAGAGCCGGGCTCAAGCGGATGATGTAACGGTCGATATGGAAGCAGCGGTGGCAGAGAAAACCCAATTCCTGAAACGAAAAGGCGAATTCCCCTTCCGTCGCTCCACAGTTTGCGCATTGATGCAGCGTAGGCGCAAGGCCTGCCGCCTGAAGCATCTTCCACTCCACAAACAAAGTGATCGCTTCCGGATCATAGCCTTCGTCAATAGCATGGAGTGCCTGATACAGCATGTCAAAAATGACGGGTTGCGGTTCATCCTGCTCGGTCAGCCGGTCAATCAGTTCGGTGACATAACTGGCATAGGCGGTCGACATGATGTCTTCCCGAATGTGCCGCAATGACTCCAACGGGTCACCTGCCTGCAAGGTTCCCATGCCTCTTCCTTTGTAGATGGAAAACGTTCCATGGGTAAAAACCTGGGTGATGGCAGCCAATCGGCTCGCGGGCTTTTTCGCCCCTCTCGCCATGCAGGTGATCTTCCCCGCTTCTTTCGTAAACAGGGTGACGATCTTATTCGTTTCGCCGTAAGGCATCGTACGAATGACAATTCCCTCTACTTGACTTTGCATGGGAAGGACTCCTTAGTATTCGTCGTCTCTGAAGCCGAAATCGCGCAGATGCATCGCTTTATTGCGCCAGTCCTTTTGCACTTTGACCCAAAGTTCCAAATACACTTTCGAGCCAAGCAGGTTCTCGATGTCTTGGCGTGCACGGGTTCCAATCTCCTTAAGGAGCGCCCCTTTTTTGCCGATGACGATGCCCTTTTGGGAGTCGCGCTCGACCATGATGGTCGCTTGGACACGGATCATGTCCTTGTTTTCGGAATCCGGCGCGATTTTTTCGATAACCACCGCAATGGAATGCGGAATTTCTTCGCGCGTCAAATGCAGGGCCTTTTCACGGATCAACTCGGAAATGATGAAGCGTTCCGGGTGGTCGGTGATTTGGTCAGCTGGGTAGTATTGCGGGCCTTCTGGAAGGCGCTCGCTGATTTTGGCCAATAGGTTCTCGACGTTATTTCCTTGCAATGCTGAAATCGGGATCGCTTCTGCAAAATCGAATTCCTTGCGGTACGATTCGATGATTTTCGGCAAATTATCCGGATGCACTTGGTCGATCTTGTTGATGACCAGAAATACCGGCACATCGATGCCTTTCAGCATATCCAGCACATAGCGGTCTTCTTTGCCGACACGGTCGACGCCGCTTGCGACAAACAACAGCACATCCACTTCACGGAACGTGTTTTTCGCAACCTTCAGCATAAAGTCACCCAATTTATGGCGGGGTTCGTTGATGCCAGGCGTGTCAATGAAAATCATTTGGCTTTCATTGGTGGTCACGACGCCTTGTACTTTGTTGCGTGTGGTTTGGGGCTTGTCACTCATAATGGCAATCTTCTGGCCCACTACTCGGTTCAGGAATGTCGATTTGCCGACATTCGGACGACCGATGATTGAAATGAACCCTGATTTGAATCCGTTATTCTCTGGCTGCATATTTTAAATCCTCCGTTGAAAATGCGCCGGGAAGCAATTCACTGATAGTTGTTTCCTGGACGTCACCTTTTAAATTTGTTAAGTAAACCGGCATGTCCGGCGAACAAAACTCGGCCAATACCTGTCTGCATGCGCCACAAGGCGATACAGGCCCCGGAGTGTCCGCAGACACAGCAAGTGCCACAAACGTCTTATCGCCTTCAGAAACAGCTTTGAACACCGCTGTGCGCTCTGCACAATTCGTCATGGAATAGCCGGCGTTTTCAATATTGCAGCCCATGTACACCTTGCCGTCAGCTGTCAGCAAGGCTGCACCGACAGGAAATTTCGAATAAGGCACATATGCATTGCTGCGTGCCGCTATCGCTTGCTTCATCAATTGTTCTTTTTCCATGTTTATCACCTCTGCGAATTTAAAACCATTTGGGTAGAAATATCAGTAATCCAATTATAGCACTTGCTGCCGCAAATACCAAAACGGCACCTGCCGCCATATCCTTGGCCTGTTTGGCAAGTGGATGCAGCTCAGCTGTCGCCAGGTCGACAACCCGTTCGATGGCCGAGTTGACCATCTCCAGCGCGATCATGCCGCCGATCAACAGGATGACCATCAGCCATTCCAAGTAGGACAGCCCTGTCAACCAACCGGCCAGCACGACAATTACAGCAGCCAGAAAATGAAAGCGAATGTTTTGTTCACGCTTTAAGGCGTTCCCGATGCCTTGAGCTGCAAATTGGAAAGAGCGGAAAAATCTACGCGCCGTCATGCTTATCACGCGTGATGCCGAGTGAAACCAGGATCTCCTCTTGACGGGAAAACATTTTCTTTTCTTCTTCCTCTGTCATATGGTCATACCCCAGCAGATGCAAAAAGCCGTGGACAGCCAGAAAGCCCAGTTCACGCTCGAACGAATGGCCGTAATCGGCGGCCTGCTCTTTTGTACGGTCCAGCGAAATGATGATATCGCCTAGCATCCTCGGCTCGGGTGAACCGATGATGGCCGTTTCCCCTTCGCCTAATTCTTCCATAGCAAACGAAATGACATCTGTCGGCTGGTCTTTGCCGCGGTATTCGCGGTTGATGTCACGGATCATTTCATTGGTGACGAAAGTCACTGATACTTCTGACTGACCCAATCCCTCTTCTTTTGCTGCGTGCTCCAGTATTTTTTGCACAAAATCCAGTTCCTGCTGTTTCAGGCTTTCCGTTTCATCCATAAAATCGATTGCAATCATAGCAGTTCCTCCTGTCAATTGGTTTCTTTCGGATATTCGATGCGGGAATGGAAGATGCCATTCAAGGTTTCGCACATAACCGCTTTTACTTTCTTCAGCTCTTTCAAGGATATATCACATTCCTCGAATTGCCCATCCTTCAGTTTATCTTCTACAATCGATTCCACCAATTTTTTTATCTTTTCTGATGTTGGTTCCTTCATCGAACGCACAGCTGCTTCCAGGCTGTCCGCAATGCAGATGATGGCGATTTCCTTGGTTTGCGGCTTTGGCCCTACGTAGCGGTAGGACTCCTCTTTGGTATCTGGATCCGTTTCTTTCGCTTTGTAATAGAAGAACTTCAATAAGCTGGTGCCGTGGTGCTGCGCCGCCACATCCACAATTTCCTTGGGCATCTTGTATTTTTTAAGCATCCGGGCTCCTTGCACACCGTGCGCGAGGATGATGTCCCGGCTTTTTTCCGGCGGCAGACGGTCATGCGGATTTTCGATATTCACTTGATTTTCAATGAAGAACTGCGGCTGTTTGGTTTTGCCGATATCGTGGTAATAGCAGCCGACTCTGGCCAGCAGGCCGTTGGCACCAATCGCTTCACAGGAAGCGTCCGCCAAATTGGCGACCATCAGGCTATGGTGATAGGTGCCCGGCGTTTCCATCAAGATTTTTTTCAATAATGGATGATTCGGATTGGACAGCTCGATCAGCCGCATGGCCGACAGCATCCCGAATGCCGACTCGAAAAACGGCAGCAAACCAATTGCCAATGCACCGGACAATAATCCCGATACAACAGCAGCTGTAAAATAAAAGCCGATTTCCGACCAGCTGTATTGCGCCTGTCCGATCAGCAGGTAAAAAGCGACAAACAGTACGTTGGCCCCTGCCACCGCCAAGCTGATCTGCAGCAGACGTCCTCGGCCGCCATCCCGATCAATCAAGTAAATAGCGGTCAATCCACCGAACAGGATATAAAGGGCGACATCCACCTGCAAAGAAGCCGAATAGCCGCTTTGCAGCATGATTCCAGCTGCTGCACTGAGCAGGATTGTCACAAAGACAGCTGCCCGCTCATTGACCAGCAGACGGACAAGCATACCTGCAAGCGCCGTTGGGAAAAGAAAGGCAATAACAAGATCAAAATTTCCACTGACCGCATACAATAACTTCATAAGCGAAAGCGAAATGGCGATTGCTACAATCATGACCAGCAGTTCAGTCGTTTTATTTCTGTCATCCTTCTGTGAACGGGAGATCACCGTCAGCAAGAGTCCCATAGCGATCAAAACAAAAATCAATAGCCCGAGCAACGGTTTATAGTTCAACTGCTCTTCTGTCATTCCAGCCAGTTCCAGTTGTCGATAGACTTCCCTATCCACTATCTGCCCTTCCTGGACAAGGACCTGTCCCTGGAGTATGCGCGTTGGCTCTACACTGCTTCGCACCTGCTCAACCTGGCTTGCTGTCAGTTCCTCATTGACCAGTTCGTTCGGGATGATGCCGAAACGGCCCACAGCCACTGCCGCTTGGACCACGTCAGCTGGAATCTGTTCATTGCGCCGGATATCCTGTTCAATTTCCGTACGGATTCGCGCGACTTCCTCAACGCGTATCGGTTCGCTTAAATAAGATTGAAGCAGCCGGTCTAATTCTTCTTGGACTTCAACGAGTCTTTCAGTCGGCAGTGATACTAAAGAATTCAACATGTCTTCTGTTAAACGGAGGCCATTTTCGCTGGTCTCCATCAAGCGCAATTCTTCCCTAAGCTCTGCAATCATCGCTTCTTGGGAAAGTTCTTCCTGCTCTTCTTCAGTTGGAGCTTTCGCATCGAGTATATAGCCGAAAAGGGATTCGATTACAGCAGATTGGTTAGCGGCAATTTCATCCATGAATTGATAGCTCGGTGCCACTTCTTCCGCCAGCCGTTGTCTTTCCAACTCCGTTTTAATCGGATCTTCTACTGTTTTTTCAGAGCGGATGGTTTCGGATGATAATTGGAATAACCGGATATCATATGTATCTCCCTGAACGGAGTCCATCAAAAAAGCATAGAGCATCAAGCCGGTCAATAAGATGCCAATCGCTATCAATTTTCGGTAACCCATTTTTTCGAAGATTTTTTGTGCTCGTTGACGCATGCCATACACCCCGCATTTCTTATTTCCATCATAACAACTAAAGAAATGGATTTCACCGTGTATTTCTAAAAATTTGAAATTATCTCCATATTTATGGGTTTAAACAATCTAGGCAAGACCGAATTCAACGAAAAAAAAAGATGCAGGGAACGCTCCCTGCATCTTTCCTCATCTTTTTTAGGTAGGCTGATTTTCATAGGCTTCTATGATTTTTGCAACTAGCGGGTGACGAACCACATCGCCGCTTTCAAGATACTGGAAATGGATGTTGCGGACACCTTTTAGAATCGTCTCAGCCGCAATTAATCCAGATTCTGCTCCCTTCGGCAAATCGATCTGCGTTTTATCTCCGGTAATGATCATTTTCGAACCGAAGCCAAGACGCGTCAAGAACATTTTCATCTGCGCTTTGGTGGTATTCTGTGCTTCATCAAGAATGACAAATGCTTCGTCTAAAGTGCGTCCTCTCATGTAAGCGAGAGGGGCAATTTCTATGGTGCCGCGCTCGATCAAGCGATTGGTCTGCTCCAGTCCCAATACATCATGCAGGGAATCATACAGAGGACGCAGGTATGGGTCCACCTTTTCCTTCAGATCACCCGGCAAAAAGCCGAGACTTTCTCCCGCTTCAACGGCAGGACGTGTCAAAATGATTTTCTTCACTTGGCCGTTTTTCAATGCCTGCACGGCCATGACAACTGCCAGATAGGTTTTTCCTGTGCCGGCAGGTCCAATTCCAAATACCAGGTCTTTGCTGCGCACTGCTTGGATGTAATGGCGTTGGCCAATCGTTTTAGCACGGATGGATTTGCCGTTGGCATTGCGCGCCACTTCTTCGTCGTAGAGTTCTGCAAAATATTCAATCGTACCATTTTTGGCCATTTCGATAGCGGAAACAATATCACGCTGATCGATATTGATGTTTTTTCGAATTACCTTCAATAACTGTTCTATTAATAATCTCCCCGTCTGCCTGCCTTCTTCGGAACCGGATAATTTGATGACTTCACCACGGGTGATGATTTGAATGTCGAAAGCTTCTTCGATTAATGTTAAATGATTGTCTGATATCCCGAGCAGCTGAACCGCTTCATTTGGGTCTTTCACATGTAATTCGAGTAGGTTATTTTCTGTCATGTGGACGCTCCTTGGAATCGAGTATTTACTACTGTTTTCACTCTATCATTAAAGATAATCACTTGTAAAACATTTGTCTGATAATGGCCAGTACAAAAGATTTTCTCAGCCATGCCTCTGCTTCCCAGAATAAAGATTGAACATCGATAATTAAATTAAATCACGCTATTTGTTTACATAATATTATTATTTATATAAATAAAAGTCGCCCAGTTTCCACTGGACGACTGCTGCTACCTTTTAGACTTAGGCGGCATTAAAATTTCCGCCATGATAATGCCTCTTCGGACGTCTTCACCACTTAATGGCAAAAGTTCATCATTGCTTTTTTCTGCTCGTGGAGCAGCTGAATCATTTTGTAAGACCCGCGCTTCCGATGCTGAAATAAGATCCTGTATTTCACTTTGTTTATTTCGGGAAGTCACACGACGCTGCACTTCCTTGCGCGCTTCCCGAACCGGAGTCCGTTTTACGGCTTCTTCAGCTTTTCTCTTGACCTGTTCTGTTCGTTCAGGCTGTTGTTTTTTTTGATTCTGCAGTTCTCCATAAATTTCTTTCGCATAATCTTCTACTCGTTTGAACGTTCTTTGTCCGGAACGGTTGTCCCTACCAGTTGATTGTGGTGTCGAGACCGGCCTTGCCGGAGTATCATCATCGGCTGAACCCTTTTTCCCTTTACTGAAAAAAGTGCTTATCGCCATGATGACCAGTCCAAATATGAGAGCTTCCATACGACAAACCTCCCTTATGGTCCACGCCCATTATTTATCGTCAGATTTATCCATGCCAGTTTTCGAAATGGACTCTCGCATACCTGTATCCGCTTGGACATTCTTATAATTGACATAATCCATAACACCGATATTTCCTGTTCGAAGCGCTTCGGACATTGCAAGCGGCACTTCCGCTTCCGCTTCCACAACTTTCGCTCTCATTTCCACAACTTTCGCTTTCATTTCCTGTTCGCTTGCTACGGCCATTGCGCGACGCTCTTCAGCTTTAGCCTGTGCAATTTTCTTATCTGCTTCAGCTTGTTCTGTCTGCAATTCCGCTCCGATGTTTTTGCCGATATCAACGTCTGCGATATCAATCGATAGGATTTCAAATGCCGTACCGGAGTCCAAACCTTTCGATAGGACTGTCTGGGAAATCAAGTCCGGGTTTTCAAGAACTTTTTTATGGCTCGTACTGGAACCGAGTGTCGAAACGATACCTTCACCCACACGGGCAACGATTGTTTCTTCACCTGCACCACCGACTAGACGGTCAATATTGGCACGAACTGTAATTCTGGCTTTTGCTTTAACTTCGATTCCGTCCATCGCCACACCTGCAATAAATGGTGTTTCGATAACTTTCGGGTTAACGGACATTTGAACTGCTTCCAATACATCACGACCTGCAAGGTCAATGGCTGCAGCACGTTCAAATGGCAATTCGATATTGGCGCGATGAGCCGCAATCAATGCATTGACGACGCGGTCAACGTTACCGCCGGCTAAGTAATGGCTTTCCAATTGATTGATGCTTACAGTCAATCCTGCTTTTGACGCTTTGATCAGCGGGTTTACAATCCGTGATGGAATAACCCGGCGCAATCTCATCCCGATCAGTGTAAAGATACTGATTTTTACCCCTGCCGCCAATGCTGAAATCCATAAAGTGATTGGCACAAAAGTGAAGAAAATTGCCAAAATGATGATAATCCCTATTATTGCTGCACCTAAACCAATTGTTTCAAGTCCCATTCTCTTATTCCTCCTCTTGTTTTTCAAGTTCGCGAACAACAATTCGTGAACCTTCTACCTTGATTATCTTAACATCCTTCCCATTGTCGATAAACCTGCCTTCAGAGACAGCGTCGATGCGTTCGTCATCCAGCCGGATGGTACCGGATGGACGAAGTGCCGTCACTGAATGAGCAATCTTACCGACAAGTTCCGGGCGATTTGTAGTCGATACGTAGCCATGCTCCGTATCGGTGGCATCAGTCAAGATAATCCGTTTGAACAAATCAAGCCGTTTACCAAAGAATTTCACTACAATCACCATCCCCACTGTTGCTACTATCATTGCAATTAGTACTGCTATGGCGGTGGTCTTCAGGTCTCCTCCCGCCAAAAGAATGCTGCCGAGAATGGCAGCAATTCCCAGGAATCCGGCGACACCGCCTGGAATGATGAACTCCGCCACCAAAAGCCCGAACCCGATAACCAAGAGAATGATGGATTCGTAGCCAGCTAAGCCCGCCACCAGATGGCCATAAAAGAACAGCAGCAAAAAGGACAGGCCGATGAGTCCCGGAATACCGACACCCGGTGTAAACAGTTCAAGCAGCAAACCTAACCCCGCAAAAGATAAGAGGATCGGCACGACGATCGGGTTGGTCAGAAAACGGGCCAGACTTTCCGAAAAAGTCTCATTGATCGTCACTACAGCGGCATCTTCAAAGCCCTTTAAAACAAGCAATTCGTCCAGGGAAGCTACAGTTCCTTCCGAGTAGCCCACCTGCTCGGCTTCTGTTGCACCGAGAGTCAATAGTTCCCCTTCAGCCAAGCCCAGTTCAGGCAGGCTGATTGAGGCATCTGCCATAGCCAATGCATACTCGGGATTACGGTCTGCTGTCTCAGCTGCGCTTCTCATAGAAGCCAGCCAAGCACTGTTCGCCTTATCAGCAGCCGCATTTCCAGACATGTCGATCACCTGTGCCGCTCCAATGCGGCCGTTTGGATGCATGTAAATTTCATCATTGTGCAAAGCCAGGAATGCACCTGCTGAAAGGGCATCCCGGTTGATGAAAGCCAATGTATCCAGTGAAGTTTTGTTTAACAGGCGGGCAATGCCATCTGCCGCGTCCACAAAACCACCGGGTGTATCTATTTCAAATATAATGGCTTCGGCTCCAGCGTCTTCCGCTTCTTCAATGCCCCGTTCGATAAAAGCCTGCAGTCCTCTTTCGACTTCATCTTCGATCGGTATGACATACACTGTCGAAGTGTCAGCCTGGATAGCCGGGAGCATGAGCAGAAACGATAACAGTAAAAGTCCAAAACCAATAAAGACTTTGACTCTGCTCAATGGGATCTCTCCTTTCGCATTACAAATTTACTGTTTGTATATATACGGATGAACAGGAATAAAGTTTCAACTTTCTGTTCCAGATGGATGGAGCATATCAACTTGAGGAGAAAGCTGTCATGGCAGTAAAGGCATGGTGGGTTTAATGAGTGCCAGCTTGATAAAAGCATGCCCAATTCCACTTACCCTATATAATTCCATTATAAAGGAAAGCATCTTGAATAACGAAAGAATGCGCTTACAAATGTGACAAATAGAAAAACCATCGACACGTTGAACATGTCGATGGTTTAAGCTGGTCGTTCATATTTTTTAAAAGTCGATTATACTTCTTAAAGTCAATTAAAATTTACGTTTACGCGCAGCTTCTGATTTTAATTTACGTTTCACGCTCGGCTTATCATAATACTCGCGCTTTCTTACCTCTTGCATTGTTCCAGATTTAGAAACAGTGCGTTTGAAGCGGCGAAGAGCATCTTCAATCGATTCGTTTTTACGAACTGTAGTTTTTGACATCTCTTTTTCCCTCCCTCCGAACACACGTTGAAGCGAAGAACAACAAGTGTTATATACTCAGAAATTATACCGTATCCCCTAAAAAAGGTCAATAGTTAATAATCGGAATCTGAAGTTAGTCCCTGCATGATTTTCACGCCAGAGCTTGCTCCGATGCGTGTAGCTCCCGCTTCGATCATCGCTTCAACATCTTCCAGGCTGCGTACGCCGCCGGAAGCTTTAACTCCCAACTCAGGACCGACTGTCCGGCGCATCAATTTAACGTCCTCTACAGTAGCTCCTCCCGTTGAGAAGCCCGTAGAAGTTTTTACGAAGTCAGCTCCCGCTTCTTTGGACAAGCGTGAAGCAGTGGCTTTTTCGTCGTCAGTCAACAGGCAGGTTTCAAGGATCACTTTTACGATCGCTTTGCCTTTTGCCGCATTGACAACAGCTTCGATATCTTTTTTTACATGGTCGGTATTGCCGCTTTTCAATGCGCCGACGTTCAGGACCATATCAATTTCACCGGCGCCTTTTGAAATAGCGTCAGTGGTTTCAAATGCTTTTGTTTCAGGAGTTGATGCTCCTAACGGAAATCCGATGACGGTGCATACTTTCACTCCGCTGCCGGCAAGCTCGGCTGCTGCTGTTTCAACCCATGTCGGATTTACACATACAGACGCGAACTTGAATTGAGCCGCTTCTTTACACAATTGAACGACCTGGATTTCTGTCGACTCGGGCTTCAATAACGTATGGTCAATATATGATGCGATGTTTGTCATGATTTAAAATCCCCATTCTATTAAAAAGTCATATTGTCTATCAGGCAATCTCCCCCAACCGGGAAATGTCACTGCAGCTCAGTACCCAATAATTTTGATGATGTCCGGAACAAACCCTCAGCTCTATTCGAATTCGCAGGAAATGGCTGCCAATGCATACAAAGGCGCCGTTTCTGTCCGCAGAATACGGGGGCCGAGAGAAGTGAAGATGGCTCCAGCGCTTTTCAGTGCCGCCACTTCCTTTTCAGAAATTCCACCTTCCGGACCAAAAACGATCAGGACTGAATCTTTATCATACATTGATTTCAAAATTTCGGCAAACCGCGTTCTGTCGCCTTCCCGCGCCTCTTCTTCATAGGCCACGATAATTGTGTCATAGGAAGAAGAAGCTTTGGCCAGCAATTGCTGGAAGCTATGGACACCATGTATTTCAGGAACATGTGTCCGATGCGACTGCTCCGCTGCTTCCTTGGCGATTTTTTGGAGCCGTCCGATCTTTTTCTCACTTTTGGAACTATCCCATTTTACGATGGAACGCTCTGCCGAAAATGGCAGCAGGGCATACATCCCGAGCTCAGTCGCTTTCTGGGTGATTAAATCCAGCTTGTCGCCTTTCGGCAATCCACAGGCGATCGTCACTTTTTTCGGCAGCTCCACCTGGGTTTCCAGTATTTCGCCCAGCTCTACTTCCACATCAAAGTCAGCTGCCACTATCTTTGCAAGATAGGCATCGCCTTCCATGACCGCAATCAAGTAGTCACCGGCTGTTTGGCGCATAACTTTGGCGATGTGCTTTGCATCATCGCCGGTTATCGCCACTATTCGATTTTCAGGAATCTTGCCTTCTATAAAATATCGCTGCATCGTGGCACCCCGTTATTCAGGTTTTTTTGAAATGATCGTCACCCAGTCTTCCATCATCATGACGTCTTCAATGACAAACCCGGAAGCTTCAAGAGCGTTTTTTACATCATTCTTTTTCGCTGCTATGATGCCTGAAGTGATGTAGCGGCCACCTGGCTTAACGATGCCGAATGCGTCATCAGTAAATGACATGATGACTTCCGCCAGAATATTGGCGACGACCACATCACCCGGCTGATCTATTTTATCGACCAGATTGCCTTCTTCCACCGTTACAATGTCTTGGACTTTATTCAGCTTGACATTGATGCCTGCTGCTTTCACAGCAATTTCATCCAAATCCAGCGCAAAAACTTCTTTGGCGGACAGCAATGCCGCTCCGATTGCCAATACACCTGATCCCGTACCGATATCGATGACACGGTCGTGCGGCTGTACAATCTTCTCCAACGCCTGGAGGCTCATGACAGTGGTCGGATGGGTTCCTGTCCCGAACGCCATTCCCGGATCCAATTCGATGATCAATTCATCACTCGACACCGGATTATACGTTTCCCACGTCGGAACAATCGTGAAGCGTTTGGAAATTTTCACGGGATGGTAGTATTTTTTCCAGGATGTTGCCCATTCCTCTTCGTTCACTTCGCTGATGGTCACTTCGTTCTTGCCCAGGTTGATGTCGAATGCAACCAGGTTGTTGATCGCCGACTTGATGGCTTCTATCGTCTCGCCCAGGAAACTGTTGACCGGCAAATAAGCTTTCAGAACAACTCCATCTACTGGAAAGTCTTCCGGATCCAGCGAATAGATCTCGCCGAAGCGATCTTCTCTTTCTTTCGTCAAGTCTTCTGAATCCTCAATGACTACACCACTTGCTCCTGCTTCGTGCATAATGTTGGAAACCGCTTCAATCGCTTCATTTGTCGTATGGATCGCAAGTTCTGACCATTTCAATTCTGCCCAGCTCCTTTTCGCTTCTACAGTCAGTAAGACTCCTGCTTTACGCAAGAGTCTTCTGTCTGCAAAATTTGAATTGCTTTAACTCACCACGAACAATGAACTCTTCATCCTTTACAGCTCTAATCATTCACCTTTAATGGTGCGTTTGATCTTTTCAAAAAGAGAGCTGCTGTGTTCTTCAGGGATATCTCCACTGATTTCTGCGAATTCACGCAGTAGCTGCTTTTGTTTTTCGCTCAGTTTTGTCTGTGTTTTGATGCGGACAATGACGTGTTGATCACCGGTTCCGTAACCATGTACATTTTTGACGCCTTTGCCTTTTAAGCGGAAACGCGCTCCACTTTGTGTACCAGCTGGAATCTTCAATTTCACTTTACCGGAAATGGTCGGTACTTCAATCTCGTCACCCAAAGCAGCCTGTGGATAGGTGATTGAAATATCCAGGTAAATGTCATCGCCTTCCCGCTGGAATTGTTTATGCGGTCTTACGCGGAAAACGACATACAGGTCTCCTGCAGGGCCCCCGTTGACACCCGGCGCGCCTTGGCCTGTAACACGCAATTGCTGGCCATCGTCGACACCCGCTGGAATGGTGACTTTGATTTTTTTGACTTTGCGCACTTTTCCTTCGCCGTGGCAAGTTGTACATTTCTCTTCAATGATCTGACCGGTTCCTTCACAATGCTGGCAGGCGCGACGGTTGACCATACGGCCAAAAGGCGTGTCCTGTGTAACATTCATCTGGCCGGAGCCTTCACAATACGGACATGTTTTCTTCTTGGTTCCAGGCTTAGCTCCAGAACCATCACACGTGTCGCATGTCTCATCTTTCGGAATTTCAACTTCCGATTCTTTGCCGAATACGGCATCCATGAAATCGATGGTCATCGAGTATTGCAGATCATCGCCTTTACGTGGAGCATTCGGGTCACGGCGTCTCGAACCGCCGCCAAAGAAGGTGCTGAAGATATCGTCGAAACCGAAACCATCGGCGCCGCTGAATCCGCCGCCAAAGCCCTGATTCGGATCCTGATGGCCATATTGATCGTACTGCGCACGTTTCTGCTCATCGCTCAATACTTCATAGGCTTCTTTTACTTCCTGAAATTTTTCGGAAGCATCGGCTTCTTTATTGATATCCGGATGGAATTTTTTCGATAAAGTCCGGTAAGCTTTTCTGATCTCTTCTTTAGAAGCGGACTTGGATACGCCAAGTACTTCATAATAATCTCGCTTATTCATAAGTCACTCTCCCTCTAGCAATCAACTGTAATTGTACACGGTTTAAATCACTGTTGCAAAAACATTGAAAAAGCCAAAGCATGTTGCTTTGCTTTGACTTTTCAAGGTCTTACTTTTTATCATCGTTTACTTCTTCGAATTCAGCGTCAACTACATCGTCGTTGCCTGGGGCTGCGCCTTCTTCTTGTCCGGCTTGCTGAGCTGCTGCTGCCTGCTCATAAGCTTTCATCGAAAGGCCTTGAAGAATTTCCTGAAGTTTGTCTTTCTTCTCACGGATATCTTCAATATTGTCCGACTCCAATGCCGCTTTCAGTTCGTCGCGTGCATCTTCCGCCTGTTTTTTCTCTTCTTCAGAAACAACTTCACCAAGATCAGTGATTGTTTTGTCAGTTGTGAAGACAGCTTGGTCCGCTTCGTTGCGAAGTTCCACTTCTTCTTTCACTTTCGCATCCGCTTCTGCATTTTCTTCCGCTTCCTTGATCATGCGTTCGATCTCGTCGTCAGTCAATGAAGTGTTGGATTGAATTGTGATGGTCTGCTCTTTTTGTGTTCCAAGATCTTTCGCTTTAACGCTGACGATACCGTTTTTGTCGATATCGAAGCTTACTTCGATCTGTGGCACGCCGCGCGGTGCTGGCGGGATATCAGCCAATTGGAAACGGCCAAGCGTTTTGTTGGCTGCTGCCATCGGGCGCTCCCCTTGCAATACATGAATATCTACAGCTGGCTGGTTGTCAGCGGCAGTTGAGAATGTCTGTGATTTCGAAGTCGGGATCGTTGTGTTGCGCTCGATCAATTTCGTGAACACGCCGCCCATTGTTTCAATACCAAGTGATAATGGTGTTACGTCCAATAGTACAACGTCTTTAACATCACCAGTCAAAACACCGCCCTGGACTGCAGCACCCATTGCTACAACTTCATCCGGGTTAACGCCTTTATGCGGATCTTTTCCTGTCTCTTTCTTGACCGCTTCCTGTACAGCCGGGATACGTGTAGAACCACCGACAAGGATGACACGGTCAAGTTCAGAAGCTGAAACCCCTGCATCTTTTAATGCCTGGCGAGTTGGCCCCATTGTGCGTTCAACCAATGAAGAAGTCAATTCATCGAATTTAGCACGGCTCATTGTAACTTCCAAGTGAAGCGGTCCGGCTTCTCCTGCAGTGATGAACGGTAATGAGATTTGAGTTGAAGAAACGCCTGAAAGGTCTTTTTTCGCTTTTTCAGCAGCATCTTTCAAGCGCTGAGTAGCCATTTTATCTTTCGACAAATCGATGCCGTTTTCTTTCTTGAATTCCTGCACCAAATAATCGATGACCAATTTATCAAAATCATCGCCGCCCAGACGGTTATCGCCGGCAGTGGATTTTACTTCGAAAACGCCATCGCCAAGCTCAAGGATCGATACGTCGAACGTACCGCCGCCAAGGTCATAGACAAGAACCGTTTCATCTTTGTCCATTTTATCCAAGCCGTATGCAAGTGCTGCTGCAGTCGGCTCGTTGATGATCCGTTCCACTTCAAGGCCTGCGATGCGTCCAGCGTCTTTCGTTGCCTGGCGCGCTGCGTCATTGAAATAAGCAGGAACTGTGATAACCGCTTTTGTTACTTTTTCGCCAAGATATTCTTCAGCGTACCCTTTGATGTATTGAAGAATCATTGCAGAAACTTCCTGAGGCGTGTATTCCTTGCCTTCAGCTGTCACTTTTTCCTGTGTACCCATCAATCGTTTTACAGACTGGATGGTGTTCGGGTTCGTGATCGACTGGCGTTTTGCCACTTCGCCGACTTGGCGTTCACCGTTTTTGAAAGCTACAACAGAAGGTGTTGTACGGTTGCCCTCTGGGTTTGGAATGATTTTTGGTTCGCCGCCTTCTAGAATTGCGACTGCTGAGTTTGTTGTACCTAAGTCAATACCGATAATTTTGCTCATTAAGAATTCCTCCAATAATTTTTATTCGTTTACTTTCACCATTGCCGGACGAAGTACTCGCCCTTTCAGGACATAGCCTTTTTGCAATTCCTGCAGAACAGTTCCTGCTTCAGCTGAATCATCTTTTTCCTGCATGACCGCTTGGTGGAAATTCGGATCGAATGGTTCCCCCACAGCTTTGATTTCTTCCAGGCCTTCCCGGTTCACTGCTTCGATCAGGGATTTTTGCACCATCTCGACGCCTTTCAATAGGGAAGCGGATTCTTCACTGGTGGTTTGGAGCGATAATGCGCGCTCGAAATTGTCCAGTACCGGCAGGATATCCGACAGCAAGGATTGCGAGCGGAACTTATTGGCCATTTCTTTGTCTATTTGAGTACGCCGTTTGAAATTATCATAATCGGCCAATAGGCGCAAATATTTGTTTTGCTCTGCTTCAAGCTGTTTGCGAAGTTCTTCAGTTTCGTCAACTGTTTCTTCTTGTTCCTGATCAGCAGTAAGGTCGATTTCCGGAGTTTCCGAGTCAGCGAATTCCGCTTGCTCTTCCGTAACCGTTTCAGTGACAGGCTCTTTCGCAGCCATATCTTCAGCTACTTCTTGTTCTTCGGTTTTTAATGGTTCCTTTTTTTTAGACAAATCTATTCCTCCTTTGTTCACGTTCCTTTGAATATACGGGTCAGCTCTTTCGACAAATCGCCGCTCAATAGATCCAATATGGACACGATGCGTTTATAATCCATCCGTTTCGGACCGACTATAGCGATCGAACCCGTCTGTTCTTCTCCGATATCATACGACACCGTAATGACACTGCAGTCTTCCATTGCCGACAGCGTGTTTTCCGAGCCGATTCGAATGTGGAGGCCTTGGCTTCCTACTGGCAGGATCATCGGAATGTGCTTGGCTTCTTCCATAACATCCATCAAATCCCTGATCTTTTGAAGATCGTGGAAATCCGGCTGTTTCAGGATGTTGAGCTTTCCGCCGTAATAGATGTTTTCATCATCATGCGGCAGTAAAACCGCTTGTCTGAACGTATGGAACAGTTCGCCATAACGTTCTACATGCTGCTTTAAAATCGTCAAGGTCTCTTGTTCGAGCCGCAGATGCAGATTGTTCAGCGATACCCCGACCAGCCGTTCGTTGAGGATATTCGCCATTTTTTCTATATCCGACGGGTTGAGCCCAGGCGGAATGGAAAATACCCGATTTTCCACATGACCCGAATCGGTTACGATAATCGCAACCGCCGCGTCCTGCGTCAATGGCACGATCGACAATTTCTTGACGATGTGCCTGCGCACATCAGGACCCAGTAAAATGGACGTGTAATTGGTCAATTCCGAAAGGATCATTGCAGAGCGTTTAATGACTTCTTCAGTCTCTGTCAGTTTTTCTTCGAAAATTGAGCGCAATTGCACGATGTCCTGCTGCGGCAACGGTCTTGGCGTCAACAGATGGTCGACGTAATAGCGATACCCTTTTTCGGAAGGAATGCGTCCGGAAGACGTATGTGTTTTTTCCAAAAAGCCCATCCCTTCCAAATCCGCCATTTCATTGCGGATCGTCGCCGGACTGAAAGGGATTTCGGGTTTCTTGGAGAGTTGGTTCGATCCCACCGGCTGAGCTGATTGAATATAATCATCTACTGTCACCTTTAAGATGAGCAGTTGCCGTTCTGTTAACATGATCATCACCTCTGTTAGCACTCTAAGTACCCGAGTGCTAATACTACATTTAAATTAACAAATATAATGAGCGATGTCAACGGAAGAGCTTTATGCCAATAAAAATTGTTCAAAAACTTCGTTGCCGACGAAGCGGCCTTTTCTGGTCAGACGGATAAAGTCACCGGCAATCTCCAGATTTTTCTTGGCGATTTCTTTTTCCAATATAGCGCCATATACGTCCTGTATCGGTTTTTCGAATTTCTCTTGGAAATGCAGCAAGGAAACGCCGGACGTTTTCCGGAGACCCAAAAACATCTCTTCTTCCATCTTTTCATGGACCGGCACTTCATGGGTATTGAGGATCGGCCGTTCGCCTCTATCCAGCGGTTCCATGTATTTCTTCAACGGACCGGCATTCGAATAACGGACGCCATCCACGTAGCCATGGGCACCGGCACCGACGCCGATGTATTCGACATTGTCCCAATACAATAAATTATGGTGCGACTCATGCCCTGGACGCGCAAAGTTTGAGATTTCGTATTGCTTCAACCCCCGTTTGTCCATTTCATTCATCAGCTTTTCATACATATCAGCTTCCAGATCTTCCGTTACGGTATTGAGTTTGCCTTTGGTCATCAAATTATAGAAAACCGTCTTCGGTTCAATAATCAACGAATACGCAGAAAAATGCGGCAAGTCGAAAGCGAATGCCTGCTCGAGCGTGTCGTCCCATTGCTGCATGCTCTGCCCAGGCAAGCCATACATCAAATCAAAGCTCAAATTCTCGAAGCCGACCAAACGGGCTGAATCGACCGCGCGTTTGACGTCTGAATTGCTGTGCGTCCGGCCAAGCCGTTTCAACAGATCTTCATCGAATGATTGGACGCCCATGCTTAAGCGATTGACGCCTCCGTCAAACAACACCTGCATCTTCTCTTTGGTCAGTTCATCGGGATTGGCTTCTGAGGTCCATTCGAGGTCGGCAGCCATCGGCACATAGCGATGGATATAGCCAAGCAGCTTCTCCAATTGGGCAGGTGTCAGGGACGTTGGTGTACCGCCTCCAAGGAAGATCGTTTCCAGCGGCTTATCGAGTGCTCCCTGTTGTTTCCATAAAGCCAATTCTTTGCCTACTGAATCGATGTAGGCATCCACTGGCTGGTCTTTGAAAAAGACTTTATTGAAATCGCAGTAAAAACAGATTTGGTGGCAGAATGGAATATGGATATACAATCCTTTTACCATTTTATTTCCTCTTTTCTAATAAGAAAAGGAGGCTGAAATTCCCGCCTCCTTTTTTTCGTTTATTTTGATTGGTCGTCCATTTTCAGGATCGCCATGAATGCTTCTTGGGGAACTTCAACAGATCCGACCTGCTTCATGCGCTTCTTACCTTCTTTTTGCTTATCAAGAAGTTTCCGCTTACGGGAAATGTCTCCCCCGTAACATTTGGCCAGGACGTTTTTACGCATGGCGCTGATGGTCTGGCGCGCAACGATCTTTTGACCGATAGCGGCTTGGATCGGTACTTCAAACTGCTGGCGCGGAATCAAGTTCTTCAATTTATCGACGATGACTTTGCCGCGTTCATAGGCGAAGTCACGGTGAACGATGAAACTGAGAGCATCGACCTGCTCCGAATTAAGCAGAATATCCATCTTCACGAGTTTTGACTCTTTATAGCCGATCAACTCATAATCGAAAGAGGCGTATCCTTTTGTGCCGGATTTTAATTGATCGAAGAAATCGTAGACAATCTCCGCCAGCGGCAACTCATAAATGATGCTGACACGTGAATTATCCAGATAATCCATCGTCAGGAAATTTCCGCGTTTTTTCTGGCATATTTCCATAACAGCACCGACATAATCATTCGGTACCATGATCGTTGCTTTGACATAAGGTTCTTCTACATAATCGATTTTTTGTGCATCGGGCATCATGGCCGGGTTATCGATTTTAAGAACTTCTTCATCTGTCATATGGACATTGTAGATAACACTTGGTGCAGTGGTGATCAGGTCGATATTAAACTCGCGTTCAATCCGCTCCTGAATAATTTCCATATGCAATAAACCAAGGAAACCACAGCGATAGCCGAAGCCCAGTGCCTGGGAAGATTCCGGTTCAAACTGAAGTGCCGCATCATTCAATTCCAGTTTTTCGAGTGCGTCACGCAAGTCATTGTATTTAGACGTATCAATTGGATAAAGTCCGCAATAAACCATCGGGTTCAAACGGCGGTATCCTGGCAATGCTTCCGATGCCGGTTTTCTTGCATGAGTGATGGTATCACCCACCGGTGCATCACCCACATTTTTGATGGCAGCCGTCAGGAATCCTACATCTCCAACCGTCAATTCTTCCCGGAGCGTGGCTCTCGGTGTGAACACTCCTGCTTCGATAACTTCAAACTCTTTATCGCTAGACATCATTTTGATTGTGTCGCCAGGCTTGACCGTTCCTTCAACAATACGGATATACGAAACGATTCCACGATACGGATCATAAAGCGAGTCGAAAATCATGGCTTTTAACGGCGCACTCGGGTCACCTGTAGGTGCTGGTATTTTTTCGACGATTTGTTCAAGGATCTCTTCGATCCCAATACCCGCTTTCGCCGAAGCAAGAACGGCTTCAGAGGCATCCAGTCCGATAACTTCTTCCACTTCCTGCCGTACACGCTCAGGATCGGCAGCAGGCAAATCGATTTTATTGATGACCGGCAAAATTTCAAGGTCATTATCCAAGGCTAAATAAACATTCGCCAATGTTTGGGCTTCTATGCCCTGTGCAGCATCAACGACCAAAACGGCGCCTTCACAGGCAGCAAGGCTGCGTGAGACTTCGTAAGTGAAATCGACGTGTCCGGGTGTGTCTATCAAATGCATGATATACGTTTCGCCGTCTTTTGCTGTGTAATTTAATTGGACAGCGTTTAATTTGATCGTGATGCCGCGTTCACGTTCCAAATCCATAGAATCAAGCAGCTGCTCTTTCATTTCCCTAGACGTAAGGGCGTTTGTTCTTTCCAGTATACGGTCGGCAAGCGTAGATTTCCCGTGATCGATATGGGCGATGATCGAAAAATTACGTATTTTGCTTTGACGCGCTAATCTCTGTTCTTGGTTCATGGTCCACACTCCTATACAAACTACTATGAATTATAGCAGTACAGCACCCATTGAGCAATGAAAGCCCCAGAATTCATTTCACTGTCAAGGAAAACTTCTTTGCATGTATCTATTGCATTCTTTCCGTCGATTTGATAAAATAACTCATGTTGTATAGAGACATTAAAGAGTTGGGATAATTTCCTCTCTTTCTTATTTGTCTAGGAGGTGAAAGATATGCCAAACATTAAATCTGCAATCAAACGTGTGCGCACGAACGAAACTAAAAACGCTCAAAACTCACATGTGAAATCAGCAATGCGTTCATCTGTTAAGAAAGCTGAAACTGCTTTGACTAACAAAGACGATAACGCTAGCGATTCTGTTAAAGCGGCGATTAGACAGGTAGAAAAAGCTGCTTCTAAAGGCTTGATCCACAGAAACACTGCATCCCGTAAAAAAGCTCGCTTGATGAAACAAGCGTAAAACCTTAAAAAAGCCGGTTCCTTTAGAGGAACCGGCTTTTTTCTATTCTTTTCAGCGTTTCATCTGTCCCGCACGCTTCATGATAAAGAATTCGAGGATGCGGTCACGGTTGCCGCTGACTGTTTTCAGCTGCAGGTCGATCGCCGCCAAATCGCCGAGCACCTGCAATAGGCGCTTCTCGGAAATCTGCTGGCGTTTTTCCACCAGCAGCTTGACCCGGTAAGGATGGGCTTTCAATTGCTTGGAAATCTGCTGGGCATGATAGCCCTTTTTCTGCAGATAATAGACTTGAATCATAAATCGGATCTGCGAGGCCAGCAATGCCGTCAGCGCGACGGGCTCTTCCTTTTGCCGCAGCAAATCATAATAGACGCTGAGCGCCCCGCTGACGTCTCCATCCAAATAGGACTGCAGCATTTTGAAGGCATCCTGTTCGAGGGTCCGCGCCGTCATCCCTTCCACAAGCTCCACTGTGATATTTCCTTCAGCTGCGCCGAGGTAAAGTGACATCTTTTCGATTTCCGAAGACAGCAGCGTCAGATTCGTGCCGGCCATCTCCATCAGCTTTTGTGCGGCCTTCAAATCGATGCCCTTGCCGAAACTTTTCGCTTCGTGCATCAGCCAACTTTCCAGGTCATTTGTCTGCAGCGACTTCGCTTCCACCAGAACCGTGTGCTGCTTCATCAGCTTGGTCACTTTTTTCCGTTCATCCAGTTTTTCATAAGGTGCCACAAAAATTGTGACTGAGCTGCCTGGCGGATGTTCCAGCCAGGCTTCCAATGCCTTCAAGTCATGATTGATTTTTTCTTTGCCGCGTTCCGCCGCTTTCAGGAACGATGCGTTCCGCGCAATGATCAGTTTGCGGTCACTGAAGAAAGGAATGGTATCCGCCTCATCGATGACATGTTCGACAGGCACTTCATCCAAATCGAAAAAAGTCAGCTCCAATTCGCCGCCATCCGTTAATTTATCTTTTAATAAATCCAAAGTTTTTTCGATAAAATAGCTTTCTGTTCCTACAATGAGATAAACAGGGTCTATTTGTCCGCTGCGTATGGATTTCCACACGGAAGTAATCATCTTATCAGCCTCCCCTCTCTCTACTATATCGGATTTTTGCCGCTTTGGGTATTTGACAGTTATGTGTCAACGCACAATTTCATCTCTTTATGTCCACTTCAATCTAGATTTTTGCGTTGTCTTCGCTTATAATTAGAAGGAATTAGGAGGGATTTCAATGAATGAATTTGAACAGAATGTACAGTCCAAACGTAACGATGCAATCGACGCGGGTATGGGCTTCGTCGTATCCTTTGGATTTTTCGCCCTTATCTTTATCATCGCTGGACTTGTACAGTTTGCAGCACGGTAATTAAATCAAAAAAGGTTCCAGGTCATCTGACCCGGAACCTTTTTTTGTCGGCCAGCTCCTTGGGTCATAAGCCAATCCAACTATACGGCAAAGAACGCCGCTTCGTTGGCCTGTCTTATGCCCGTCAGAGCTACATGGCAGCCTGCGCTTTTCTCATTGTCCAGACTCCGGCTGCCAGCTCCTTGGGTCATAAGCCAACCCAACTATGCGGCAAAGAACGCCGCTTCGTTGGTCTGTCTTATGCCCGTCAGAGCTACATGGCAGCCTGCGCTTTTCGTTAGCTAACGCATCATCTCCAGCTCCAGCTCCCCGTTTTCGTAAAGCACTCGGATGGTGCCGTTTTCTGCAGTGTTCAGCTTATCGAGCTCCAATTCAGTAAAGCGTTCCACCACTTCGGGGCTCGGATGGCCGTAGCGATTGTCTGCACCCGTTGAAAAGATCGACAGTGCCGGTTTGAGCGCTGCCAGAAATTCCTCGCTGCTGGACGTTTTGCTGCCGTGATGGCCTACTTTCAATACGGTCAATCCGGCGAGTTCGTTTCCATAAGACTCCAATAGGTCCTTCTCGCCTCCCGCTTCCAGATCTCCGGTAAATAAAACCCGGTACTCCCCGGTCTTCATCAACAAGACCAACGAATCGTTGTTGCCTTCGTACTCGGCATCCTTTGGCGATAAATAGCTGAATTGAGTCTCACCCACTGTCCAATCCGATCCCGCACCCGGAAACACCACTTCCGCTTCTGCCGTATCCGGTGCCAGCTGCACCATCAATGCGTTCGATGCGGAACCCGGAGTCAGATGCAGCTCATCGACCGGAAAAAGCCGGAAAATTTCTTCCGCCCCTTCAGCGTGGTCTGCATCCGGATGTGAAATGATAAAGATGTCGATCGACGAAATCCCACTCCCTTTCAGAAAGGGCGCCACTACTTGCCTTCCGATTTCATATGGCCTTTTTTTCTTTTTGAAAGCTTCTGTATCAAAACGCAGCAGCCCGCCGCTATCAATCAAATAGACAGCCTGCCGGTAAGGCAGTTCGACCAGCGCACTGTCTCCTTGTCCAACATCGAGAAAAGTCACCTTCAAGCGCGGATCGAGATAAGGCAAGGCCGTGAACAGAATAGCCGGCACCAATAAGATCAGTAATTGCCGAAAGTGGAATTTCCGCTCAGCCGCACAATAAAAGAAGTAGACACTGCCCATCAGCAAAAATACAGTAAAAACTCCAGGTTTCCCGGGATTCCACAGCTGATAAGGCAAATCCGCCAGCCAAACCATAAAAGCATCGATTTCACTGCGCAGCGGCTCATAAAAGTAAAAAACAAAATCAGCAGCCGGCTGGAATACCCCCGTCAGAAGGAGCAGCAGAAAATTGGCCGGCAGGATAAGCAAGGTGAACAGCGGAACAAACAGGGTATTGACCACAAATGCCGATAGCGATAGTTCATAAAAGTGGAATAGCAGCAAGGGATAGAGGGTCATCTGCGAGATGAACGTGATGACAAACCCCTTTTTCATGGATGATTGGATTCCACCCAAAAACTTCAATGAATAGATGATGCCGAACGTCGCTCCATAAGAAAGTTGAAAACCGATTTTATACAGAGCATATGGGTTCCACAGCAGGAAGAGCACCATGCTTGTTAACATAATACTTGCAATAGGAACTTTAAATCCCAACAACTTTCCAGCCAGCACCACCGACACCATGCTCACCGCTCGCCAAACCGAAGGAGCGCCCCCCGCTATCACCGCATACAGTGGCAGGACAATCAGCAATATCAGGAAAGCCGTCTCTTTTCGGACATGCAGACGCACCAAAAACATATACAAAAGTCCAGATGCAATCCCCACATGCAGTCCAGAAATGGCGAATAAATGAGAAATGCCGAGTGTTTGATGCACCCTCTGATCGTCAGGATCCATGTTTTCACGTTCACCGATCAATAGCGCTTCCGCTTCCGCAGCCAAACTTTCCGGGAAATGCGCACGGATATGAACTTTTAAGGCATCTCTTCTGCCCAATAAGCGATTGACCCATGTAGCATTCGCCTGAGCCCCGTCCATCGACTGGATCGTCAAGAGAGATGCGGCTCCATTGTGTTTCAAGTAATCGGCCATATTGAACGAATAGCGGTGCGACGGCGCTGAAGCTGCTTCTAAAACGCCGGTCACCTGAAATACCGATCCATCCACCAACTTCTCCATAAGATGCTTTTCTTCTTCTGAGTCCACACGGTACCGAGCATAAACGACGGCATCCTCTCTTATCAACGCAAACCCTCTGAGGCTGTCGCCATCGATGACTGCTCCCGGCTTGAATACCAATTCTCCAGAATATCCCCCAGAATAGTCGAACGTATCCTGGCTGCGAAAATCCTGTACCAGGTAAACGGCATAGGCAAACAACAGGATACTTGTGATGACGGCCAAACTTTCTTGTTTCCAAGCCATCCAGCAAAAAAGCAGCGCCATGAACACGAGCTGAACCGCTGTTTCATGCGCTGCATATGTGGCAAGAGCTGTCGCTGCTGCCAGATAAAGAAAGATCGTAGAGTTTAGACTTCGACTTCTCCGAATAATTGATTCACCCGTTCACTGTAATGGGCCAATTCTTCTTCGCTTCCGCCTTTTTCACGCAATTTCTCCAGAAGTTCAATATAAAGAGCTGATTTTTCAACACTTAAAAAATCGATTTTCCGCTCATCGAATACTACTTGTACCACTTCAACGCCAGCCTGTTCCAATAGTTCGATGGCGTATTCATGATTCTTGTAGTCGGTGGCATAATACAAACGGGAGATGCCGGACTGGATAATCGACTTGGTGCATTGCAGACAAGGGAAATGGCTGACATACATATCGGCTCCATTGACGCTGACGCCATACTTCGCGCATTGCAGCAATGCATTCATTTCTGCATGGATGGTCCGGACACAATGTCCATCGACGACATAACATCCTTTATCGATGCAATGGTCGCCGCCGGAAATCGATCCATTGTAGCCCCCAGCCATGATTCTGCGGTCGCGCACAATGGTGGCGCCGACAGCCAGTCGTGTACAAGTGCTTCTGAGTGCGAGCAAATGGCTTTGCGCCATGAAAAATTGGTCCCAAGTTATTCGCTTCATTTAATTGCCTCCTGCTTGTGTAGTTAAAATAAGTGTAGCAGAGGCGACGGTTTCGTCAACCGCCTTTGTTGCACATGGCGATTATTTAACGACGATGAAATCTTTTAATTGTTCAAAGGTTTTATCGCCGATACCGGTGACTTCCGTCAATTCTTCCGGTGTTTTGAAGCTACCGGCTTCCTCCCGATAGGCTAGTATAGCAGCGGCCTTGGAAGGACCGATTCCCGGCAGTTCCATCAATTCAGTTTCTGTTGCCAGATTGATGTTGATGAGGGTGCTCCCACCACTGCCTGAGGCTGTCTGCTGCGCCGCCGTCGGCAAGACGATTTCTTCACCAGCCGCCGGAACATACAGACTGGTTTCATCAACAACGATCAATGCCAGATTAATGGCGCGGCTGTCGGCTTCGGGCGTAAATCCTCCGGCAGCATCTACGGCATCCTGCATCCGCGATCCTGCGGGAAGCTCATAAACGCCAGGACTGACCACCTGGCCTTTCATATCAATCATCAGTTTGGATTCGATTACGGGATTTTCGTTTTCAGGGGGTTCTGTCTGCTGAGGGGATTCAGCGCTGATCAATTCGAGAGAAGCAGCGGGTGTTGTTTCCGCCTTTTCTTGTGGAAAGAAGAAGTAGATCATCAATAACGCAATGGCAGCAGCGGGGATCAACAGCCATGCGGGTTTTTTCTGAAGCTGGGAAGGTTTCAGCTGGCATTCCTCGTTTCTTCAGAAGGCAATTAAATGGAAGCTGTTTGAATTATATATTAATTCATCAGCTGCTGTCCATCCTTTTCGGAAAAGCAAAAAACCACCTGCAAAATGCAGATGGCTGAGTTGCTCTTTTTTATTTTTTGGCACGAAAGAAAATGCGTTCACTTTCTTCGTCCGGAGCCTGATCTGAAAAATCGGCAGTGACCGACTCTACAGTAAATCCTGCCGCTTCCAGCCATTTTGTGTACACATCAACGGAAAAGGTCCGCTGCTCATGCGTTTCTTCAAAACGCTCGAACAACCCATCCTGGCGGACAAAAAATGTCATATCGTGAACCACGCTATGTTCTGCTTCACCAGGCTCTGTATGCCAGATATAAGCGATTTCCTCCGCGTCGTAGACAAATGGGCTGTCCATGTAGACCGCATCCACTTTAAAGATGGAATGCACATCAAAGAAAAAATGGCCGCCCGGATTCAACGAAGCATAAATTTCCTTGAACGTCTGCTGGACCTGTTGTTCCGTCTGCAGATAATTCAGGGAATCGATCGCAATCGTGACAATATCAAAGCCGCCCAGGCCCTCCAGGTTGTCCATGGACAATTGAAGTACCGGAATCGACTGGTTCGCATTCTGGAAACGTTGGTTGGCGACCGTCAGCATATCTTCCGACAAGTCGCTTGCAGTCACGTCATAACCCATTTCAGCAAAAAGCTGTGACAATGTGCCGGTTCCGCACGCCACATCCAGCAATTTGCCGGACGGGGCGTGGGAAACGACCCACTCCACATACTTTTCATAAGGAATATCTTCCATCAGCCCATCATAGACTGCGGCAAATTTTCCGTATTTCATATTTCCATTTGCGGAGCTTCTCTCCACAGGCGTTCTAAATTATAGTATGAACGTTCGTCTTTGTGGAAGACATGTGCCACGACATCGCCAAGATCGACAAGGATCCAGCGTGCAGAATCAAATCCTTCGATGCTTTTCACTTCATGGCCTTCTTCATGCGCTTTATCCATGATTTCTCTGGCAATCGATTGTACCTGGCGATCGGAATTCCCTGTGCAGATGACGAAGAAATCAGCCAAAAGCGAAATCCCCTCCATATTCAAGACAACGATGTCTTCCGCTTTTTTATCTTCTGCAGCATTATAAGCTACTTGTAGTAAAGTTTCTTTAGTCATTCTTTCACTTTCCCTTTCTGTTGCACGAAGTAGTTGTAGCACTTCAGTGAATCCGGAAATACCGGTTGATTTTTCGATACTAAAAATTCGATGGAATGTTTGACCGAGGCTTCCATCATAACATCCAATCCCTGCTCTTTTAATTGTCGCAATTCTTCAACACCTGAAAATTTGCGGTTCGGTTCGATCAGATCGGCAATATAGACGACTTTTTCCAAATCAGACATCTCAGCGCGTCCGGTTGTATGGTAACGGATAGCATTCAGGACATCTTCATCTTCCACGCCAAATTCAGTTTTTGCCATATACGCGCCTACAGGTGCATGCCAAAGTTCCGCATGATAATCGAGCAATAGGGGATCCAGCTTCTCAGAGACGATGATGGACTTCATCCACTCCCGATCTGAAAATTTTGCTGCGTCATGCAGAATCGCGGCAGTTTCCGCCTTAGACTCGGATACATCAAATTCCTTGGCGAGTTCTATTGCTGTTTTCACCACACCAAGCACATGCGTAAAGCGTTTTTCAGGCAGCCGTCCCTTAACTTTCTGCAGCATTTCGTTGGAATCCATATAAGCCCTCCTCTCGGATATACGCTTCTACTTTATCAGGCACCAAAAAAGTGAGTGGCCCACCTTTAGCGGCGCGCTCCCTCAACATCGTGGATGACAGCAGCAATTCGGGTGAATCAATCATCATGACAGGATAAGGTGTTTCTGTATTATACCCCGGACGCTTGACTCCGATAAAGCGAATCAACTTCACCAATTCGTCGATGCGATACCAGGAAGGCAAACCTTCCACCATATCGCCTCCGATGATGAAGTAGAACTCCGTATCAGGTTCTTTTTCAGTCAGCCGCGTCAGTGTATCAAACGAATAGGAAACCCCGCCGCTGTCGATTTCAAAAGCTTCCAGCCGGAATTGCGGACGACCTGAAATCGCCAGTTCCGTCATCTCCAAACGCTGGTGCGCACTGGCTCCCGCCACATCCTTGTGGGGGGCAATAAAATTCGGCATAAAACGCACTTCGTCCAAACCGGCTGAATGGTACGCTTCATTGGCCATAATCAGATGGCCGAGATGAGGTGGATTGAACGTTCCGCCCAGAATCCCGACTTTTTTCATCTTTTAACCGGCAGCTCGATCTTTTTGTTGTTGACCGATTGTTTATAAAGAACCACTGTGTGGCCGATCAATTGAACCAATTGTGATTTTGTGCCTTTGGCAAGAGCTTTCGCCACTTCTTCTTTGCCATCTTCATTGTTTTGAAGAATGCTGATTTTCACCAATTCACGCTTTTCCAATGCCTCTTTGATTTGAACGAGCATGGCTTCGTTGACTCCGCCTTTGCCTACCTGGAAAATCGGATCAAGATGATGTGCTTCGCTTCTCAAAAAGCTTTTTTGTTTAGTTGTTAACATAAGTGCCTCCTAATTTTTCTGTGATCAATTTGATCATTTTTTCAGTATCCGGCTGTACGCCTGTCCATTTTTCGAATGCAATTGCACCCTGATAGACGAACATGCCGACACCATTCAATATAACGCAATTTTTTTCTTCGGCTTTCTTTAAAAAAGGTGTCTCTAGTGGAACATAGATGATATCCGCCACCAAAGTTCCCGCCTTGACCTGCTCCAGGGAGATCGGCAAAGCTTCGCCCGTCGCCAAACCGACAGATGTGGTTTGGATCAGAATCGCAAATTCCGCCAATTGTTCCTCGGATTCCTTAAGCGTTATAGCGGAACCGCCAGTTTCAGCAGCCAGCTCCTCCGCCCGGCGGAAAGTCCGGTTGGTGATCGTGACGTCACTGAAACCGGCGCGCTTCAACGCGAAAGCGATCCCTCTTGCTGCACCACCCGCTCCGATCAGCAAGACTTTAGATGCTTTATCGACAGGATGAACAAGCATGGATTGGACAAAGCCATCACCATCCGTATTGGAACCGATATACTGTTTCCCATCAAAATTCACCGTATTCACGGCATTCATCTGCATGGCACTTTCTTCCAGTTTGCCCAGAAACGGAACGATCGACTGTTTATGCGGAAGAGTGATATTAAAACCGCTCACCCCCAGCATTTTCATGGCTTCAAATGATTTTTCCAGCTGTGACGGTTCCACATGGATCGGAATATAGGCTGCATCAATGCCATGTTCACTAAACCAGGTATCGTGCATGAACGGGGATAAGGAATGGGAGATCGGATCACCGATCACCGCGTACCATTTCTTCATCTAAAAACCTCCTAGATCAACGATGGGCGCAATAGAACTTCTACACCTTTAGGTGCATGGGCGGCAATGACAGCATTGCCGTGTTGAATGGTGATCCAGCCAAGCCCCGAAAAGACGATATCGGTCTTCGCTTCCTTGACGCTGAACTCATGGCGCACCAATTCCGGAAAATCATCTTTGTATTCGGCTGAAGGCGGTGCCAGCATATCACCTAAATGCTGTTCATATAAAGCATCTGCGTTTTCCAGTTTGGTCCGGTGAATCGGCAGGTCATTTGCGATATGGACAGTGAAAGATGAGCGTTCGCCTTGGATAAAGTCGAAACGGGCCAATCCGCCAACGAATAGCGTCTGTTCCGCATTCAATTGGAAGACGCGCGGCTTAATCTCTTTTTTAGGCATGATCTGCTTAAGATCTGCCGTTTGGAGATGGTGCGCCAATTGATGATGGTTGATGATGCCTGGCGTATCGAACAGTGAACGTTTGTCATCCAATGGGATTTCAATCATATCCAACGTGGTTCCCGGGAAGTGGGAAGTTGTAATGACATCAGCTTGTCCTGTCGCCTGTTTGATGACGCGATTGATGAACGTCGATTTCCCGACATTCGTACAGCCCACCACATAGACATCTTTGCCTTTGCGGTATTTTTCGATGGCTTCCATCGCTTCCGGAACTCCAGTCCCTCTATGGGCACTGACAGTCAAAACATCGATCGGCTGCAAGCCCAGCTTGCGGGCCTCCTGTTTCATCCAATGGATCAGTTTATGCTGTTTGACTGATTTCGGCAGCAAGTCCGCTTTATTGGCAATCAACAAGATATCGTTATTTCCGACAAAGCGGTGAAGGCCCGGAAGCCAGCTGCCATTAAAGTCGAAAATGTCGACAATCTTCACAATCAGGCCATCACGTTCCCCTAAGCCATTTAAAATACGCAGAAAATCATCATCCGTCAAAGAAACCGGTTGAAGTTCATTGTAATTCTTCAGGCGGAAACAACGCTGGCAAATAATTTCTTCTTTTTCCAATGAAGACGGTGGAGCATATCCTACCTCTTCTTTGTTTTCTGTTTGAATCTGTACACCGCATCCGATGCAAGTTGGCATTTCACTCAATTTTCTTCCTCCCACATCAATTGTCCTTTATCTTTCAATCTCTTCATGATTCTGCGTTCGACTCTCCGGTTGAAACGCGTAAAAAAGCCATCGGACTGAGCCACTGGCAATACCAGGATCGTATGCATCTTATTCAAGTTGCCGCCGAAGATATCCGTCAGCATCTGATCTCCGATCACCACCACCTGGTCGCGCTTCGCTTCCATGATCCGGAGCGCTTTGCGGAAGGCGCGGCCCATCGGTTTGCGTGCCTGGTAAATAAACGGAATCCCTAAAGGATCCGCAAATGACTTGACGCGCAATTCCTTGTTGTTGGAAACGATGACTACCTGAATGCCGGCGTCCTTCATGGATTTCAGCCACTCGATCAATTTCGGCGTCGCATCCGGTCGATCCCATTCCACAAGCGTATTGTCCAAATCCGTAATGATGCCTTTAATATTCTTTTCAATCAATGTTTCCGGCTTGATGTCAAATACGTCTTTTACGTATTGGCTTGGTACAAAATTCTGATACACTGCAACCCACTCCTGTTTTCCGAACTTAATGCTATTGATTATACCATATTTCCGAGCGCTTCTCCCACCTTGATCCGTTGTCCATCCGACATATCTTCGACAAATTTGATGGAATTCTCCTCAAAGAACAGCACAACTGTGGATCCGAAACTGAAATAGCCCACTTCACTGCCTTTTTGCCATTCACTGCCGGTTTCGGTCAACTTGATGGAATTGACGAACATGGCGCCGACTTTGACAACCAGCATCCTGCCGAACGCCGTTTCCAGCTCGGTGATCATGCGGTAGTTGCCGCTGATCGGCGCTTTGCCGTATTGCAATCCAGCTGCATTTACTGGGTATGATTTTTTTCCGAGCACGTATTGCTTCGCCACTTTGCCGTCTGCCGGACTGTGGATCCGGTGATAGTCGGCAGGCGATAAATACAGCACTGCATATTTTCCGTTCTGATAGCGGTCAGCCAAGGCGTTTTCCCCGAGTAGATCAGCCAAAGAATACTGCTGGCCTTTCACCAGGAACACGATGCCTTCCTTCATGTCTCCGGCAATTTCAATTTTCCCATCAACCGGCGATACCACTGGAGCACTGGCGATCGGACGGCTCGACGCCGTCAGTTTACGGACAAAGAAATCATGGAGCGTCGGAAAGGAATCCAAAGGCTCTTCGACATCCTCCACTAAGATTTGATAGGTTTTGATATAGCCAGGAATAAATCTTCGGCTGTTTTTGGATTGAGAGAATTGACGGATCAAATTAGAAGTAAAAGCTCCGTTTGTAAGTTCAATGGAGCGCTGGTATAGATATTTTTTCATAGAGATACCTCCGTTGCTAAAATAGTCTACCATTTTTTTACCTTTCACAGTATAATAGAGTGAACAAGTTTACAAAAAAGAAGGAGTGTTTTCCATTGTTAATTACAGAAAGAATGGATCACACCATAAAAAAGCTGAGGTCACAGACCGCTAACACCATCACAATCGGCAATATGCTGTTTGGCGGTGCCTCACTTATGGCCACTTTAAATGGATCTTATAGCTATAGCGTGCTATTTATATTTATTGCGGCTTTTTTGGACCGCTTTGACGGTATGGTGGCAAGAAAGTTCAATCAGGAATCCGAACTCGGTAAGCAGCTCGATTCGATGAGCGACATATTATCCTTTGGTGTTGCCCCTGCAATTTTAATGTACCAGCTTGTCTTGTCGGACTTCGGTTTTATCGGAATGGTTTTTACAGTCATCTATATTTCATGTGGTGGTTTTCGTTTGGCGCGTTTCAATATTTCGGATGCCACCGGTTATTTCACCGGTTTGCCGATTACAGCGGCCGGTACGGTCATTACATTATCCTATTTTGGGCTGACGATGGTTTCGCCAGTCGCCTATATGTTCCTGTTCATCCTTTGTTCCTTATTGATGGTCAGTACCTTCTCTTTAAGAAAAGTGTAAAAAAGCTGAGTGACGTTGAGAAAACGTCCTCAGCTTTTTATTTTGGGCATTTCCATAGATCAAGGCTAGATGCGTGCTGCCAATCGACTGATTACATTGAAGACGATTTCCGTCGAATGCTTGGCTGCCATGGGCAGAAATTCATCAAATGATACTGAAGATTCTTTTCCTGCGATATCAGACAGCGCCCGGATGACTACGAATGCCACGTCGAACTGATAGCAGACCTGTGCAACCGCAGCCGCTTCCATTTCAGCTGCTTTCATCGTCGGAAAATATTCACGGACTTTTGCCACACGTTCGGGATCATTCATGAAGGAATCGCCTGTCGCAATCAAACCGACTGCGTAATCATGCTGTCCCATTTCCTTGACTGCTTTGATTGCCAGTTCAATCAATTCTTCGTTGGAAGTGAATGCTGCCGGCATTTGAGGCACCTGCCCCATTTCATAGCCGAAGACGGTAACATCCACATCGTGGTGACGGACTTCGTCAGAGATGACTACCGCGCCAACTTCGAGTTCTTCATCAAAGCCGCCTGCCGAACCGATATTGATGACAATATCCGGCTGGTACTGCTGCAGAAGGATTGTCGTTGACATGGCGGCATTGACCTTGCCGATGCCGCTTTTCAGCAAGACGATTTCCTGTCCTTCGTATGTACCCAAAGTAAATTCACATTTTGCGATTTCTTCCGTCCGGGAATCTTCCAGACCGCTTCTCAATAATTGAACTTCTTCTTCCATCGCACCAATTACACCGATTTTCATTTTGCTATTCCCCATTCCAGCGTCAATTTATCTTCCTAGTTTCAATACCCAATTATACCAAAGAAAAAGACGCCTTTATCAATAGGCGCCTTCCAATGTTTTCAGCACGTCCATTTTCACCGGTTTCCAGCCTTCGCCGTCTACCCATTCCATATGGACACGATATTTTTCAGATTCGTCTTTGGACTGAACAGTCGCAATCGACTTCTGAGGACCGCCGCCGTTTTTAATCATCATGACATACATATTATTGGCATCAAGGCCAGTCGCATAAGCTACCGCATTGACCTTTTCCTTCCAATCCACTGAATCCTTCTGGTAGACAGAGACATGATCACCTTTTTGCTTAGTGCCAACCGGCTCCCAGCTTGTATTGATGACTGTTTCTTCCACTATCGGGTCACTGGAATCTTCCCGTGTGATGGTTCCGCCTTTTGTGACAGATCCTTCTTCTTCTTTGGCTTTTTCTTCTTTGGCTTTTTCTTCTTCAGCTTTTTTAGCTTCTGCTTCTTCTTTGGCTTTTTCTTCTTCAGCCTTTTTTGCTGCTTCTTTTTCTTCTTCAGAGGCTTCAGCATCTTCATCGGTGCCTGCGCTTCCCTCTTCGCCGTCTCCAGCGCCACTCGTTTGGTCTTCGGTTTCAGGTGAAATCGTTACCGCTTCAGAATCTTGAGCCTGATCGTCCCCTCCACTAAACAGCATGGAAACCCCGATTATAAGAATCAATGCAAATACCAAGCCAATCATTATATTCAAAATGGAATTTGACCGGTTTTTCTTTTTCTTCAAACGAGAGGGATAAGGTTTTTCTTCGTTAGTCATTGGATGTCCCCCTTTCTCAATAGTTTACCATAAATCCAGTATGACAAATTTGACGTTTCAGCGATAATTTCGTTTCAGTAAAAGTCAAAATAATGAGAAACGGCCATCCCTTTTACAGAACGGCCGTCTCCATTACGTGATTGAAAGAATCTTGATTTCCATTTCTCCGCCCGGTGTCAGTACTTTGACATTTTCACCGATTGTGCGGCCGATCATGCTTTTCGCAATTGGAGAATCGTTTGAAATACGGCCTTCCAAAGGATCTGCTTCAGCTGATCCGACGATCGTGTAGGATTCTTTATCGCCGTCTGGAACTTCTATAAATGTAACGGTCGTCCCTAAGCGGACGATGTCTTTGTTCGATTCATTTTCATTTATGATAACCGCATTGCGGATCATCGATTCGAGTGTTGAGATACGGCCCTCTACAAATGCCTGATCTTCTTTCGCAGAATCATACTCGGCATTCTCGGATAAATCACCGAAATCACGCGCGATCTTAATTCGTTCAACCACTTCTTTGCGTTTAATCGTTTTTAGAAAGTCCAGTTCATCTTCCAACTTCTGCTTCCCTGCAGCTGTCATTGGAAATTGTTTTTCGTTAGCCATTGTTTCCACTCCTTCAACTGCTGACCTGGATGCACGTGTGCAACCGTCAGTCTGGTCTCATCATATTATAGATTGACAATCTATTCAAGAATAGTTTTGATTTTTGTGACCATTAAATCAATCGCCACTTCGTTTTGTCCGCCTTCTGGAATAATCACGTCTGCATAACGTTTGGTCGGTTCGATAAATTGGTTATGCATCGGACGTACGACGGTCAAGTATTGTTCGATGACCGAGTCGATGGTCCGGCCACGTTCGTTGATGTCCCGCAGCAAACGGCGGATGATGCGCAAGTCGCCGTCTGTGTCGACGAATAATTTGATGTCCATCAATTCACGCAACCGGACATCTTCCAGCACCAGAATCCCTTCCAGGATGATGACGTCTTTCGGTTCGATTACGACCGTTTCTTCAGCACGTGTATGTAACGCATAATTATATACCGGTTTTTCGATTGGCCGGCGCTCCAGCAATTCGTTGATATGCTCGATCAGCAGATCTGTATCAAATGCCAATGGATGGTCATAATTCGTTTCCAGGCGTTCTTCAAAGGCCAAATGGCTTTGATCTTTGTAATAATAGTCCTGCTCGATCACCACCACCGAGTTTTCTTTAAATACTTCATAGATGGAGTTCGTGACACTCGTTTTCCCCGAGCCCGAACCCCCTGCGATCCCAATAACGACCGGCCGTTTCTTCGACATGTTGTTTAGCTCCTTGCAAATCTCTTTTTAGTGTATTCATCTTTTTCTGCAGATCATAATGCCGTCTCCTGAAGACAATAATTCCGTGTCGTAACCGGAGTGGCTGAGCATATGTTCTTTAAAGGCCGCCAGATTGCGGATCATCGTCCGCTTTCTTCTCGGCACTTCAGATAAAGGGATATCTGAAAGTCCATGCATGGCCATGTTATCGCAATATATGATTCCGCCTTTCGGCAATAAAGCTTCATACTTGTCGAAAAAGCGCTCATATTGCCCTTTTGCTGCATCGATGAAAATAGCATCATATTGCGGTTTCAGACTTGCCAGTTCGAGCTCTAATGCATCTGCATGGAATATTCGAATCTGGTTCCCTAAACCTGATTGTGCAATAAACTCGACTGCTTTCCGATAACGCGAATCGTCACGTTCAACGGTGTCCACTGTGCATGCGGGCAAGGCCTCTGCCATTTTTATCGCCGAAAAGCCGATAGCTGAACCGATTTCCAAAATCCGTTCGGGCTGCTGCTGTTTCAGCAGATCCAGCAGGACACGGATCCCCTGATCTTCCATGATCGGCACATGATGCGTAGCTGCATATGTTCGCATCTCTCCAAGCGTCGTAGCTAATTGATTGTTCACCATACTGGAAAGCTCCTTTTCGACTAAGCAAAAATTACTTCAAATATTACCATAAAAAGAGAAGGAAAGCGAGGACGCTTCCTTCTCGAAGGTTTTAATTTCCGATATATTCATCGCGGTTCGCCAAATGCTCTTCATAAGTTTTGGCAAAATGATTCGTACCTTCCGAATCAGCCAGGAAATAGAAGAAGTCGGTATCAGCAGGATCGAGCACTGCTTCGATTGAAGATCCTCCGGCATTCGCAATCGGACCCGGCGGCAACCCTTTGTTCTGATAGGTGCTGTACGGATGTTCAAATTCGTAATCCGTATTGAACAAGCGGTCTTTATGCTCACCCATTGCGTAGATGACAGTCGGATCCGTCTGGAGCGGCATATCGTCATCCAAACGATTATAGAAGACACTGGCAATGGTTTGGCGATCAGACTGTGCTGTCGCTTCTTCTTCCAACAGGGAAGCGAAGGTCAACAGCCAATGCGGCGATCTGTCGTTTTCTTCCAAAACGGCCTGATATTGCAGGACATTAGCCTGTGTTGTATCAAGCATCTGTTCAATGAGCAATGTCAATGAAGGGTCTTCTTCGTAAATCGGATAAGTGGCCGGGAAAAGGTAGCCTTCAAGTGCATAGCGGATATTTTCGCCCAATATCTCATCTGTCAATAACTCCGGATACTTGATCATCAGCTCTTCAATATAAGCCGGATCTTCGATTTTCGCCAAGAATTCCTCAGCCGTATGCGAAGTTTTCTCCGCGATGACGTTTTCGGCAATCTCTTCCACCGTCAAGCCTTCCGGTACATTGATCGTAAACAGCGGCTCATGATATACTTTACCGCTTTTCAGGCTTTCCGTAATTTCATCCAATGTCATGGACGGCAGCAAATCATAAGTTCCAGCTTGGAACTCGGATTCATTATTGAATTTCACATAGTATTTGTAGATGCGTGCGTCTTCAATGACTCCGTTTTCTTCAAGCAAAGCTGCAATGCTGTCCAGACTTGAACCGATCGGGACTTCAACGGTCACCACTTCCTCTGAATCTGGATCTACCGGCGCCAGTGCGCTGCTGATGTAATTATAGGCTTGAAAGCCTGCGATCCCGATGATGACCAATAGGATCAGCGCGACTATTAATACGATGCGTCGGACGACTCTCACTTCCTTCTTTTTTTCTTTCATGCGTTCAAACATGATGTCTTTTTTTGACTGTTTCTCCACGGGTTCCCCCCCCAGCTTTTCTCTTCTGCAAAAGTTGGACCTTAGCTGTTCAACTTCTTTAAGTATACAAGAAAAACGCACAAAAGAAAAAGACGGAATCAGCAATCAATTCCGTCCTCCATTTTTAAAGCTCTTCGTTTTCTTCTTCTTCGTCAAGGAAGGTATTCAACATTTCTTCGATCATGTCCCATTCAGCATCAGTTTCAACTGGGCGAAGTTCTCCGCCGCCTACAGTTTCGTCCGAGTCAGGGTTTTCAGTGAAGGAAGATGCATGAATTTCGATTTCGCCTTCTTCATCTTCTTCAGCGCCTACCGGGAAATACAAAACGTATGATTTTCCGAAGTCTGCTGATTCAAATGTAAACAATACTTCAAATAATTGTTCGTTGCCGTTTTCATCAACGACTGTAATGTGCTCTTGTCCGTGTTCCATTTGTGTCACCTCATTATTTTTTAAAATCAAGATAGCCTTGCAAAATCATGACTGCCGCCATCTTGTCGATCACTTTTTTGCGGTTTTTGCGGCTGACATCTGCGGAGATCAACATCTTCTCTGCTGCCGACGTCGTAAGCCGTTCATCCCATAGGACCACCGGTATACTATACGCTTCTTTCAGCAAAGCTGCAAATCTTTCGGATGCTTCAGCACGCGGCCCGATTGAATTATTCATGTTTTTCGGGTAGCCCACAACCGCTTCGGTCACTTCATATTGCTGGATCAGTTCGCCGAGGCGGTCCATTCCAAATTCTTCGATCGCTTCATTTATTTTGACGGTTTCGATCCCTTGGGCTGTCCAGCCCATCGGATCGCTGATTGCGACTCCGATCGTTTTCGAACCAACATCAAGTCCCATTATACGCATCATTTCATTATTCCCCGTTATTCTTCTTAATATAGAACTTTACAAGCTCTTCCAGAATTTCATCCCGTTCCAGTTTGCGAATCATATTTCGCGCATCCTGATGGCGAGGAATATAAGCCGGATCACCTGATAACAAATATCCGACAATCTGATTGATCGGGTTATAGCCTTTTTCTTCAAGTGCAGAATGGACCTGAAGCATCACTTGCTTCACTTCCTGCTCCATCGACTCATCAGAAGAATCGAATTTCATAGTTCGATCAAATGAACTCACGACAAGCACCTCGCTTTCGGATTTTGAATAGGAATAATTGCTCCTGCTGTCTGATTATCATTATAACCGATAGCGTACATTTATTAAACCTATTTCACTAAGCTGTAAACGGATTCGAGTGCCGCTTCCAGTTTTCCGGCATCTTTCGCACCCGCCATCGCCATATCCGGACGGCCGCCGCCTTTTCCTCCGCATTGCTCTGCCACGTGTTTGACGATTTGTCCAGCATGATAATCGCCGCCAGCCAAATCTTTCGTAACACCTGCAGCCAGCATGACTTTGTCTCCATCTGTTGCACCTAAAACGATGACTGCTTTGTCAATTTTCGTTTTCAAATCATCCAGCATCTGGCGCAATTGGTTGTTGTCTTTGGCCTCTACTTTGACTGACAACACAGTGATATCGCCGACTTTTTGCGCGCGATCCAAGATGCCGGCAGATTGTGCATTTGATACCTTCGCAAGCAGGGATTCGTTTTCACGCTGCAGTGATTTGATTTCGGCTTGGACAGACTGTACTTTTTGGACCATGTCTTTTGGATTGGCCTTCAGAAGTCCTGCCGCCTGCTCCAAAATCTGTTCGCTGTCTTTCAGGCTTTCGTATGCCCCTTTACCGGTTACCGCTTCAATTCTGCGGATGCCAGCTCCAATGCCGCCTTCTGAAACGATTTTGAACAACCCGATTTCAGACGTATTGACCACATGGACACCGCCGCAAAGCTCCAGTGAATAGCCGCCGATTTCAACGACACGGACAACATCACCGTACTTCTCTCCGAACAAAGCCATAGCACCCATTTCTTTCGCTTCCTGCAGGTTATGGTAGCCGGTTTGAACCGCAATGCCTTCCCAAACCTTTTCATTGACGATTTGCTCAATTGTCTCCAATTCTTCTTTCGTCACCTGGCCGAAATGCGAGAAATCGAAACGCAGACGGTCCGGTCCTACATAAGAACCTGCCTGGTTGACGTGTGTGCCTAGAACATCTTTTAGCGCCTGGTGCAATAGGTGTGTCGCCGTGTGGTTTTTCACCGTATGGCGGCGCTCGGATGCATCTACTTGCGCATGCACAGCCGATTTCGTCAATTCACCGGTTTCTACGCGCACGGAATGCAGGTTCTGGCCATTCGGCGCTTTTTTGACATCGAGCACAGCTACGCTTGCAAAGTCGTTGCGCAATGTCCCGTGATCCGCAATCTGTCCACCGCTTTCAGCGTAGAATGGCGTCTCATCCAGGATGACCTGAACTTCTTCACCTTCGTGCGCGCTGTCTGCCAGTTCACCGTCTTTGATGATGAACAGAACATTGGCATCGGATACCGTCTGGTTATAGCCGATAAATTCGCTCGCTTCTTTAATATCGCCCAGCACTTCGGATTGCGTCTGCATCGAATTGACATTCTGGCGTGCATTTCTCGCACGGTCACGTTGAGCCTGCATCGCTGCTTCAAAGCCTTTGTGGTCAATCGTCATGCCTTCTTCTTCTGCGTATTCTTCTGTCAACTCCACCGGGAAGCCGTACGTATCATACAGGCGGAATGCATCTTCGCCCGGGACTTCCGTAAGTCCAGCAGCTTTTTCTTTTTCTACTACTGACGACAAAATTGCCAAACCATCGTGAAGCGTTTCGTGGAAACGTTCTTCTTCGAGTTTCATGACACGGATGATAAAGTCTTGCTTGTCGTTCACTTCCGGGTAGAAGTTTTTCATGATGTCGCCGACAACCGGTACCAATTCAAACAGGAACGGTTTCTCGACGCCCAGTTTCTTCGCATAACGGACAGCCCGGCGCAACAGCCGGCGCAATACGTAACCGCGGCCTTCATTCGATGGAAGCGCGCCGTCACCGATCGCAAATGCCACGGTACGGATATGGTCGGCGATCACTTTGAAAGCCATGTCCATATCAGCATCTTCGCCGTATTTCTTGCCCGATATCTCTTCGGTTTTCCGGATGATCGGGATGAACAGATCCGTATCGAAGTTGGTCGGTACGTCCTGTACAACAGAAGCCATGCGCTCCAAGCCCATGCCTGTATCGATATTCTGCTTAGGAAGCGGTGTATAGGTATGGTCCGGGTTGTGGTTGAACTGTGAAAAGACCAGGTTCCAGATTTCCAGGTAACGGTCGTTTTCGCCGCCCGGGTACAATTCAGGGTCATTCATGTCATTGCCGTAGCTTTCGCCGCGGTCATAGAAGATTTCAGAGTTTGGTCCACTCGGGCCTTCTCCGATATCCCAGAAGTTGCCTTCCAGACGGATGATGCGCTCAGCCGGAATGCCGACTTCGTTCAACCAGATGCCATAAGCCTCTTCGTCTTCCGGATGGATCGTCACCGATAATTTATCAGCATCGAAACCGATCCATTTTTCGTCCGTCAGGAATTCCCAAGCCCAGTGGATTGCTTCGGTCTTGAAGTATTCACCGATCGAGAAGTTGCCGAGCATTTCAAAGAACGTATGGTGGCGCGCCGTTTTGCCGACATTTTCAATATCATTCGTACGGATCGATTTTTGTGCATTGACGATCCGCGGGTTTTCAGGAATGACACGACCATCAAAATATTTCTTCAAGGTCGCCACGCCGCTGTTGATCCACAGCAGGGAAGGATCTTCAAAAGGCACAAGCGGTGCGCTCGGCTCCTGGTCATGGCCTTTCTCTTTAAAGAAGTCGAGATACAATTGTCTGATGTCTTCAGCTTTCAAATTTTTCATCTGTTTTTCCTCCTCAGCATAATAAAAAGCCCCCATCCCAAAAAAGGGACGAAGGCTTTATTTCGCGGTACCACCCTAGTTACACGGACTATGAAGCTCCGTGTCTCTCGAACACCTTAACGCGGTTCAACGGCAGGGATTAGCTGCACTCCGGAGTAGCTTTCTAAAATCAGATCTCGTCGGGGCCTTTCAGCCTTGGGTCCCGTTTCTGTCCGGATGCGATTTTATACTGTCTCCATCAATGTGTTTGTCTATCAGTCTAATTTGAATTATAGAAAAAGCTTTGGGTGATGTCAATAGATGGGTTAAGAAATCGCTACAGGCGCTTCTTAACATTAATCAAGCATCTTTTCATTGAAATGGCTGCTTTCCGCTCCGGTGCTCGCTTTCCACGGGTTCGCGCCCAAGCTCCTCAGTCGCTATGCTCCCTGCGGGGTCTCGGTCGTCTCACTATTCCGCAGGAGTCGAGCACCTGCACTCCAAGCAACCGTTATAGGGAAAAGCAAAGCTGTTTTGTGGAATATCAAAGCCGATCTACCTTTTCAACTCTTCACATCAAGCTTCCATAAATTTCTGTGGCGTGATGCCTTCCATGCCGATCATCGGGTGGATGGCGTGGACGTTTTCATTGGTTAGGCTGACAGGTCCGCTTTGTTTGGCTTCAGCTTTTTGCTGTGTTTGCTGTTCGGTTTTCGGTTCTTCCGCTGCGACTGCCAAGCGATTCTTTAGAGTCGTCATCCGCTGTGCATCGTCTGTGCGTTCTACGCCGTAGCGGAAAACGCTCGGATCGCCGCACAGGATGAGGAAATCTTTGCTTCGGGTGATGCCGGTGTAGAGCAAATTTCGCCGCAGCATCTTCATATAGCCGCGGACTACAGGCATGATGACCGTCGGGAACTCGGAACCCTGTGATTTATGGATCGAGCAGCAATAGGCCAGCGTCAATTGATTCAAGTCGCTGCGTTCATAGGTCACTTCAATCCCGTCGAACGACGCCACCAGCATGTCCTGCTTTTCGACAGTCTCTTTCGCTTTGAGGATTGCCACGACTTCACCCATATCGCCGTTGAAGACATTGCTTTCCGGCTGATTGACAAGCTGCAGAATCTTGTCGCCGATGCGGTAGGTGATGTCGCCGAATACCAGTTCTTTGCGTTTGCCGTCCGGATTCGGGTTGACCATCTCCTGGATCATGCGGTTTAAGGCATCGATTCCTGCTGGTCCTTTGTACATCGGTGCCAGCACCTGGATATCCTTGATCGAGTGGCCTTTTGACAAAGCGCTCTTGACGACTTTTTCAACGACAGATGGAATCTGGTCGATGCCCGCTTTGATGAATGAACGGTCTGCCGTTTTCGCGGTGATGTCATCCGGCAATTGGCCTTTTTTCATTTGGTGGGCAAGTTCGATGATTGATGAACCTGAAGACTGCCGGTAGATTTCGGTCAACTCCACAGTGGGAATCCGTTTTGATTCGAGCAGATCCCGCAGCACCTGTCCCGGCCCGACCGGCGGCAATTGGTCCTGGTCTCCGACGAAAATCAATTGGGCATCTTCAGGCACCGCTTTTAGGAGCTGGTGCGCAAGCCACGTATCGACCATCGACATTTCATCGATGATGATCAATTTGCCTTCGATTTCCTTTTCGGTTTCTTCGTCTTTTTCCTGCCCGTTAAAGCCGAGCAGACGGTGGATGGTCATGGCCGGCAAATCAGTCGATTCACTTAATCGTTTGGCTGCTCGTCCTGTCGGGGCAGCGAGGATGATCGGAAACGGCTCTTTTTTCTTGGCGTACTCTTTTGGGTCCAGCGACAAGCCGTGCAGCTCTGCATAGATTTCAACCAGTCCGCGGACGACTGTGGTTTTGCCGGTACCGGGACCGCCTGTCAAGATCATGACGGACGAGTTGATGCTGTTTTCAATCGCATCGACCTGCGTTTCCGCATAGCTGACACCCAGCCGCTCTTCCGCTTCTCCGAGTGCCTTGCGCACTTCAGAACTCGGAAACTTCGTACGTGTCTCCTGTTCTGCAAGCAGCGTTTCCAATTTTGTCGCAATGCCGACTTCCGAATAATACAGCGATGGCAAATAAAGCCGCGTTTCTTCTCCAGCGACCTTGCCTTCTTCATTCAGTTCGATCGCCGCTTTGGAAATTGCATCGATCGGAATCTCTTCCTGCTGGCGTGATTCCAGCATCTCTTTGACCATGGGGATCAAAGCCTTGGCATCCACATAGACGTGGCCTTCAGACAGCGAGGCCTGGTTGAGGATATGCAGGATCGATGCTTTGATGCGGTCCGGGTGGCTGCCTGTGATGCCGAGCTTCATCCCCAGTTCATCAGCGCGCTGGAAACCGATTCCTTCGATTTCCTCAATCAGCTGAAACGGGTTTTTCGTCAGGATGTCGATGGTTTCCTCGCGGTAGGCCTGGTAGATACGCATGCCGACCTGTGGACCAAAGCCCCAGTCGTTGAGCTGGATCATGACGCGCTCAAGGCCGAGATTCATCTGCAGCGTTGCGCGGATCGTATCCTTTTTTTCATCGGACAGACGCGGGACTTTGTCCAGTGCATCCGGGTCTTCCAAAATCTTTTTGATGGCATCCTTGCCGAGCTTTTTGACGATCGTTTCCGCTGTTTTCCGGCCGATGCCGTTGAACATATCGCTTGACAAATAATGGATGATCCCTTGTTCGGTTTCCGGAACTTCCTTGGTGAAGGTTTCCACCTGGAACTGAACGCCGTAGCGCGGATGGTTTTTCACCACGCCGGTAAAACGGTATTGCTCTTCAAGCGACAGCATCGGGAAATAGCCCGACACGATGATTTCCTTTTCGGTATACGGGGTGTTGGTTTCCTGGATCTTCACTTTCGCAATGGAGAATAAATTTTGGGGATTGTGAAATATCGAGACGACAGGACGCCCTAATACAAATTGTTTTTCTTCTTGAAATAAATCGATTTGTCCGGTCATTTCTGTCGTCTCCCTTTCACGTGGCTATTCCAGTGTCGTTGCTATCATATCGTAGGCGTAGCGCGCCATTTCGTTTCGTTCATCAAGCGTATAGGCTTGTTTCAGGTGGTGCATGGCATCTTCTTTGCGGTTTGTGGAAACCGCATAAAGAACACCCAAATTGTAATGGGCGTCCGAATGGTTCGGATCCTGTTCGAGCACCTGCAGAAATTGCGGCTCTGCCAGTTCGAACAATTCCAATGATGCCAAAGTGATGCCGAAGCTCAAGCGGGACTGGACATCGGTTTCATCCAGCTCCACTGCGCGCTGCAGATAAGGCAGCGCCAATTTTGGCTGATCCAGTTTTTCGAAGCATTTGCCGATCATGAAATGCGCATCCGCGCCTTCCAGTTCGTATTGGAGAGCTTTTTCGTATAATTTTAAAGCTTCCTCATAGCGTTCCGAGTTGAAATAAAGATTGGCGAGGCCGTAATAAGCCGTCGCCGATGTTTCATCCAGTACGATCGCTTTTTGAAAAAACCGCTCTGCGCGGTCGATTTCGTCCATGGAAGTCAGCACATGGCCAAAATTGATATAGCCAAGCGGATTGTCCGGCTGCTCTTCGATCGCTTGTGTAAAGGCTTTGATCGCTTCTTCCGTATTGCCTTCCTGTAATGCCTGTATGCCGATTTCGTTGTAATTCATCGCTGTCTCTCCCATTAGCCTACATATTCCAAACGTGCGCCATTTTTAAAGACGCGGTCGATGGTTCCGCCGCCGAGGCATTCTTCACCGTCATAGAAAACGACTGCCTGGCCTGGCGTAATGGCACGGACCGGTTCTGCAAATGTCACAATGGCTTCTCCGTCTTTGAATTCCACGCTCACGCCGACGTCCTGTTGGCGGTAGCGGAATTTCGCTGTGCACTCCAACGTTCCGGTTGGTGCTGTATTTGACGTGAAGCTTAAGTTTACCGCAGTCAGGCTATCCGAGAAAAGAGCATCGTGATGGATATTTTGCCCGACGTATAAAACATTCTTTTTCAGGTCTTTGCCGATGACGAACCAAGGGTCACCGGCGCCGCCGATGCCAAGTCCCTGGCGTTGGCCGATCGTGTAGTACATCAAGCCGTCATGGCTGCCCATTTTAACGCCTTCCAATGTCTCCATTGTGCCAGGCTGTGCCGGCAAATATTGCCCGAGGAATTCCTTGAAATTGCGTTCGCCGATAAAGCAGATGCCGGTCGAATCTTTTTTAGTCGCTGTGGCAAGGCCAGCTTCCAATGCGATTTCACGGACTTTTTTCTTTTCCATATGGCCGATCGGGAACATCACCTTAGATAATTGGCCTTGATCCAACTGGTTCAGGAAATAGGTCTGATCCTTATTATTGTCTTTGCCGCGCAGCATCTTCGTTTCGCCGTTTTCTGCGTGCTCGACTTGTGCGTAATGGCCGGTCGCCAAATAATCCGCGCCCAGGCTTAACGCGTGCTCAAGGAAAGCTTTGAATTTGATTTCCTTATTGCACATGACATCCGGGTTCGGAGTGCGTCCCGCTTTGTATTCTTCCAGGAAATAGGTGAAGACTTTATCCCAATACTGTTTTTCGAAATTGACGGCATAATACGGAATGCCGATCTGATTGCAGACCCGGATCACGTCTTCGTAATCCTCAGTTGCCGTACAGAAACCGTTCTCGTCCGTATCATCCCAGTTTTTCATGAAGATGCCGATGACATCATAACCTTGTTCTTTCAATAAATAAGCGGCAACCGAAGAGTCCACCCCTCCGGACATGCCGACAACAACGCGTGTATCTTGTGGTGCTTTTGCAGTCATTTTTTCTCACCTTTTCATTTTAACGCCAAACGCTGGCTGATTTGAGCTGTCTTTTCGGCAGCTTGTTCAATATCCCGAGGCGTCAAACCGATACCGAAACTGAAGCGGATGGAATTGCGGCTCTCTGCCGCCTGTTCCCCGTACATCGCAACCAGCACATGGGAAGGATCGATCGATCCCGCCGTGCAGGCTGACCCGCTGGAGGCAGAAATTCCCGCTAAATCCAGATTGACCAGAAACGACTCGATTTCAATGCCCGGAATGCTGAGATTTAAAATATGCGGCATTTGGTTGCTGCCGTTTTCTTTATAGTCGATGCCTTGCTGATCCAAAGCAGATCTGAAGATGGTTTTATATTGCTCGTAAGCCGCTGTTTTTTCTTCCATTGTCGCCAAAGAAACCTCTACAGCTTTGGCAAATGCCGTAATCGCCGGCACGTTTTCCGTGCCCGCGCGGCGTTTGCGTTCCTGCTCTCCGCCGTAGAGGAGCGGCGTCAATGCCGTTCCTTTGCGCTGGTACAGGAAACCGACGCCTTTCGGGCCATTGAGCTTATGTGCGGACACAGACAATAAATCGACATTCAGGCTATCGACATCGATCGGCAACACCCCGTATGCCTGGACAGCATCCGTGTGGAAAGTGACCTCCGTCCCTTTCAGCAATTCGCCGATTTCAGCGATGGGCTGCAGGGTGCCGACTTCATTGTTGCCCAGCATGACCGATACTAGAATTGTATCGTCACGCAGCGCATTTTTCACGTCTTCTGCTCGCACACGCCCATTTTCACCAACCGGCAAATACGTCACGTCATAACCTTCCCGCTCCAGCTTCTCGCAGGCATGCAAAACGGCATGGTGTTCAATTGCTGTCGTGATGATATGTTTGCCGCTCTTTTTAGCGGCCGTTCCGAAGATCGCGAAATTATCCGCTTCCGTTCCGCCGCTGGTGAAAATGATTTCATTGTCCTCAGCGTGGATGCTTTCAGCCAGTAATTTACGCGCATCGTCCAGTGCCTTACGTGCAGCTCTTCCGGTCCCATGGATACTTGACGGGTTGCCGTAGACCGTTCCGAGTGCTTCTGAAAAAGTCGTGACAACTTCCGGATGCATCGGCGAAGTCGCCGCATGGTCTAAATAAATTCGATTCATGATCTGTTAACTCCCTTATATATAATACATATAATTTTCAGTTTCACCGTTATTGGCATTCGCCAAATCTTCGATTGTGGTTGTGTCGAGAACATTCTTCACAGCATCACGGATGCGCACCCACAACTCGCGCTGAGGCTGTTTTTCATCTTCGATGCCTTCAACCGGCTGGATCGGCCCTTCCAAAACGCGGATGACGTCTCCAGCGGAAATCTCTTTCGGATGGCGCGTCAGCATATAGCCGCCGTATGCCCCGCGGACACTTTTAACAAGCCCGGAGTTGCGGAGCGGTCCCACAAGCTGCTCCAGGTACGCTTCGGACAACTCATTTTCCGCTGCAATCTTCCGCAGCGGCACCGGGCCTTCCCCGTATAGTTTTCCTAATTCGATCATTATGGTCAGACCGTAACGGCCTTTGGTTGATATTTTCATCATTACACCTCTAAGTTTGATAAATTGAACGAATATTTCTTGGCTGTTGGATATTCCGCAAACCAGCTCCGCTTTCCTACGGGCTTGCGCCGAACTAACTCGGGCTTTTGCCCGAGTGGATTTCGGCACGTCGCTATCCCGCGGGAGTCTCCGCTGGTTTGCTCCATATCTTTAAATTGAAAATTAATACAAAATAATTTCTTACAAAATTGTATGATCAGAATAACGATTCAGTTTCATTCACATACGTCTTCTATAAATCACCTATATAAATACCAATATTCTTCAAAACAGTATAGCATAATTTGAGCCGAATGGACTTGCAATGACTTTTGAAACTTCAAACGCTATACTGATAGAACGAATGTACGGAAGGAGTTTTCTTATGCATAACGAACCTTTAGCTTTCCGTATGCGGCCACGGACGATCGATGAAGTCGTCGGACAAAAAGATGTCATCGGTCCGCATACGGCTCTATATAAAATGATCAGCAACGGCCACGTGCCGTCCATGCTGCTCTACGGCGAGCCGGGAATCGGCAAGACGTCCATCGCCCACGCCATCGCCGGCACGTCCAATTTGCCGTTCATCGCGTTGAACGCCACCACTTCCGGCAAGAAAGATGTCGAAGAAGTCGTGACGGAATCACGCATGACCGGAAAAGTCCTGTTGTTCCTCGACGAAATCCACCGCTTCAATAAACTCCAGCAGGATGCTTTGCTGCCGCATGTCGAAAGCGGTTCGATCGTCCTCATCGGCGCGACGACGGAAAATCCGTTCCATGATGTCAATCCGGCGATCCGCTCGCGCTGCGGTGAAATCAAACAATTGAAGCGCCTTTCACATGAAGATATCGTCCAGCTGTTGAAGTCAGCTTTGACCGATCCAAAACGCGGTCTCGGCAGCGAGCAGATCGATATTTCCGAAAAACAGGTCGAACGCATCGCGGAAGGCACCAACGGCGACGCCCGTAAAGCGTTGACGATGCTCGAGTCGATAGTCATCGCCTCTGACGAACGCGACGGCAAATTTATCGTCGAAGATCAGATGGTTGAACAGATGATCAAGCGCGTCGGTGTCTTCGGTGACAAAAAAGGGTCCCATTTCTTCAATCTGCTGTCGGCACTGCAAAAATCGGTGCGCGGCAGCGATGTCAACGCCGCTATGTATTATTTGGCGCACTTGCTGGAAAATGGCGACTTGACCGCAGTGACGCGCCGCTTGCTGGTGATGGCCTATGAGGACATCGGACTGGCCAACCCGGCTGTCGGCGGCCATGTACTGGCGGCCTGCCAGGCAGCGGACCGCCTCGGCTTGCCGGAAGCACGCATTCCGCTTGCTCAGGCTGTCGCAGAAATGTGCCTGTCCGAAAAATCCAATTCGGCTTATAAAGCCATCGACGCAGCCATCGCTTCCATCAACAAAGGCGACGTCGGCGATATCCCGATGCATTTGCGGGATACTCATTATGCCGGCAGCGCCGACCTTGGCCACGGGGGCTACCGCTACCCGCATGACACGCCGATCGGATCATTCGGCGGCTGGGCTGATCAGGATTATCTGCCGAAAGAAGTGAAATCGACCGAGTTCTACAAACCGGTTGTCGCCGGCGAAGAGAAGAAATTCGCCGGAATCTACGAAAAGCTGAAGAGCTTCCGGAAAAATAAAAAATAAATATGTTCTAAGCAACGCCATTTCCTTAAACGGAGGTGGCTTTTTTCATACCTATATAAGGTGAACTACTTCTTTACAATGGCCTCTGCCTACATTGGATTTTCGCAAACCAGTTTCAATCTTAGTGCCGCAGGAGGCGGCTCATGCAGTTGAGCCAATATGACACTCCCCAATTGCCCGAATGAAATTCTTACGATGTCACTGCACTATTTTGAAAATCTTCAATGCTTTACTCCATAACCTATAATCCTTTAATCAGCAAAATCAGGAAGAAAGAGTGGGAGATGGCGAAGGGCAAAGATATGCTCCTGCATCGCTGCGCTAGCTTCGTCGCAAAGACGTTAGTCTCGCAAGCTTCGACAAATGTCTTTCCAGCGGGATAGCGAGACAGCCGAGACCCCGCAAGGAGCGAAGCGACTGAGGAGGCTTGGCGCTCGCCCGCAGGAAAGCGTCCGCCTGGAGCGAATTCTTCAGACCTGCTCCTTTTTGACAATTTCCAAAAACCATTTCTTTAGTACAACTTAATTTATCCGTCTTAAAACCCACAGAAAAGCCGGCTCATGAAAAGAGCCGGCTTTCGTTTAATTCATACGGACGCGTGTAATCGGAATGGACTTGGTGATGTCATTGACCACCCAGCTGGCAGCGATCAAGCCGACTGAAGAAGGCACGAAGGCATTCGAAGACGGCGGCATCTGTGCTTTGCGGATGGTTGCATCGGGCTTGCCGACATTTCCGACCACGTCTTCACGGACGATGATCGGGCTTTCGTCTGAAAAGACGACAGGGATGCCTTTGTAGATTCCGGCCTGGCGCAATTTCTTGCGGATGATTTTCGCCAGTGGATCGGTATGTGTTTTGGAGATATCCGCAATCTTAAAGCGGGTGGGATCGGTTTTGTTGGCCGCTCCCATGCTCGCGATGATCTTCGTCCCGCGCTTATAGCACTCCTCCATCAAATGGACTTTGTAGATCATGGTGTCGGAAGCATCGATGACATAATCCGGATTATAGCTGAAGAATTCTTCGTACGTTTCTTCCGTATAGAACATATGCAGGGAAATCACCTTGCATTCAGTATTGATGTCAGCGATGCGGTCTTTCATGACGCCTGCTTTGGACTGCCCCACTGTCGACAGATTGGCGACCAGCTGGCGGTTGATATTGGTGATGTCGACATTGTCTTTATCCACCAAAATGATGGTGCCGACTCCGCTTCTGGCACAAGCTTCCGCCGCAAATGATCCCACGCCTCCGATGCCCAGGATGGCAACCGTTGCATTCTTCAATAAATCGATTCCTTCTTTACCTACTGCTAATTCATTTCTCGAGAATTGGTGTAACATTAAGCCACTGCCTTTCAATATTGATACGCATAATAGGGATTATACACATTAAAAATCCCTCCGACAAATAATTGTCGAAGGGATAAAAATGATTTTTTATTAGGAATCCCAATCGTGCCGTCTTTGTTGGTGCGCATCGTTTGAACCCGCTGAAAGCAGGTGGGTGACCTCTTCACCACTTATAACTTCCCGTTAAGGCATGTTAGCCATGGTGAAATTCGATCTCCCGACGACATAATGTTGGGTCAAAATCGAATTGCTTAAAACGAACACATCAGGATTCTCTATACCCGTATGTTAGCATACCTTTTTTATTTAGACAAGCTTTTTACTCTGATACTTTTTTATTATTCTGAATGTTCAGCGATAGGCTTAATTCTTCAAGCTGCGCACCGGAAACCGGGCTCGGCGCATCTGTCAGCAGATCGCTGGCACTTGCCGTTTTCGGGAATGCGATGGTGTCGCGCAGATTCGTGCGCCCTGCCAGCAGCATCACCAGACGGTCCAAACCGAAAGCGATTCCGCCGTGCGGAGGCGTTCCGTATTCGAATGCTTCCATCAGGAAACCGAATTGCTCGTTGGCTTCTTCTTTGCTGAAGCCCAGCACTTCAAACATCTGCTCCTGGATTTCGCGGCGGTAGATGCGGGAAGATCCCCCACCCAGCTCATAGCCGTTCAAGACAAGGTCATAAGCTTGTGCACGGACGTTCTGCGGTTCTGTCGCCAATTTGTCCAGGTCTTCTTCAAACGGCATAGTGAAAGGATGATGGGCAGCGTAGTAGCGTCCGTCCTTGTCATCATACTCAAGCAGCGGCCAGTCGGTGATCCACAGGAATTTATAGATCGAGTTGTCGATCAAGCCAAGCTCTTTGCCGAACTTCAACCGAAGTGCGCCAAGTGCATCTGCTACTACTGTACGCTTATCTGCCACGAACAACAGTAAATCTCCAGCTTCCGCTTCTGCACGATCGGTCAAAGCAGTTGCCGCTTCGCCTTCAAAGAATTTGGCGATCGGTCCTTTGACGCCTTCTTCTTCGACTTTCAGCCATGCAAGTCCTTTTGCGCCGTAAACGGCAGCGAAAGCACCAAGTGCGTCAATGTCCTTGCGTGAATAATTGGCAGCCTGGCCTTTGACGTTGATCAGTTTGACTTGTCCGCCGTTTTCGATGGCGCCGGTGAAGACTTTGAATGCTGAATCTTTCACAAGGTCTGATACGTCGACCAATTCCAGGCCGAAGCGCACATCCGGTTTATCCGAACCGAAACGGTCCATCGCTTCTGTATAGCTCATGCGCTGGAACGTCGGCTCGATGTCGATTTTCTTCACGTCCTTCATCATTTGGACCATCAAACGTTCATTCATCCCGATAATGTCTTCCATTGTTTGGAAGCTCATTTCCATATCGATTTGCGTGAATTCCGGCTGGCGGTCTGCACGGAGGTCTTCATCACGGAAGCAGCGGGCAATCTGGTAATATTTATCGAAGCCGGACACCATCAGCATCTGCTTAAAGAGCTGCGGAGACTGCGGCAAGGCGTAGAATTCACCGTCATGGACACGGCTTGGCACCAAATAATCACGTGCGCCTTCAGGAGTTGATTTTGTCAAAATCGGTGTTTCCACTTCAATGAAGCCTTCTTCATCCAAAAAGCGGCGGATGGATTTAGTGACGTCTGAACGCATTTTGAATGTTTCGTACATCGCCGGACGGCGCAGGTCCAGGTAACGGTATTTCAGCCGCAGGTCTTCATTGACATCGGTATTGTCTTCGATCGCGAATGGCGGATTTTTTGCTGCATTGATGATGGATGCATGATCCACCTGCACTTCGATTTTTCCGGTTTTCATAGCCGCATTTACTTGTCCTTCAGTCCGTTCTACAACCAGACCATCGATATGAACCACGAATTCATTGCGCAGCGACTCGCCGATCGCGGCGGCTTCTGTTGAAATTTCCGGATTGAAGACCACTTGGACAATTCCTGAACGGTCACGGACATCGACAAAGATCAAGCCGCCAAGGTCCCGGCGTTTTTGTACCCAGCCTTTTAATGTAACACGCTGCCCAATGGCAGTTTCGTTGACTTCCCCACAATAATGCGTTCTAGACATAATTATTCCTCCAGTGATTTCTTTTTCAATATGGTTTGGGCGATTTCTTCGAATGCCATTTCCTGCTGCTCACCCGTCGCCATTTCCTTCAATGCCACTTTTCCGCTTGCCAATTCCGTTTCGCCGATGACGATGACGAAGCCGGCGCCTTTGCGGTCAGCGGATTTCATCTGCGCTTTTACTTTACGGCCGTTGAAATCCATATCCGCTGAAATGCCGTTCAAACGCAGATCGCGTACGACCGAAAATGCTTTTTTCTTGCTCGACTCGTCCATCGCCACCACGTAAACTTCCAGGTTGTTCGATTGGCCGATTTCCACTTTTTCCATTTCAAGCGCCAACAATAAGCGCTCGATGCTCATCGCAAAACCGATCCCCGGAGATTCCGGTCCGCCAAGATCTTCGACAAGGCCGTTATAGCGTCCCCCGCCCGCCAAAGTCGTAATGGCGCCAAAACCTTCTGCATCGCTCATGATTTCAAAGGCGGTGTGGTTATAGTAATCCAGGCCGCGCACCAAGTTGGGATCGACTACGAAGTCGATGTCCATGCTCGAAAGGTACGCTTGCACTTCATCAAAATAAACCTGTGATTCTTCGTTCAAATAATCAGCAAGTGACGGTGCAGTAGCCATCAATGGGTGGTTACGGTCCACTTTGCAATCGAGGATGCGCAACGGATTTTTCTTGAGCCGTGTCTGGCAGTCGCTGCAGAATTCATCGATGCTCGGCTCGAAATGTTTGATCAACGCTTCTTTATGCGCCACACGGCTTTCCGTGTCGCCCAGTGAGTTGATGACCAGTCGCAATTGCTTGAGGCCGACAGAACGGTAAAGGTCCATAGCAAGTGAAATCACTTCCGCGTCGATCGCCGGATCCTTGGAGCCGATCGCTTCGACACCGAACTGCACAAACTGGCGCATGCGGCCTGCCTGCGGACGTTCATAGCGGAACATCGGGCCGGTATAGAATAATTTCACCGGCTGATCCGGAATACCGAATAATTTATTTTCCACATAAGATCGGACAACGGACGCTGTGCCTTCCGGACGCAGCGTCAGCGAACGGTCGCCGCGGTCCTGGAATGTATACATTTCCTTTTGGACAATATCCGTCGTGTCACCGACACTGCGCTGGAATAATTCCGTGTGCTCGAAAATAGGCGTGCGGATTTCCTTGTATTGGTAGAGCCTGCACAAATCATTGATTTTTTGTTCTACTTCCTGCCATTTGGCGGATTGGTCGGGCAGCACATCATACGTGCCGCGTGGTGCTTGAATATTAGCCATGTTTTCACTCCTCTGTTTTTCCATACAAAAAAGCTCCCGCCCCTTGCTTTACGCAAGGGACGAGAGCCTGTATTAGCTTCCGCGGTTCCACCCTAGTTGATGCAAAACGATGCATCCTCTCATTCCGGGTAACGGCCGGTTCCGTTTTTCCCTAATAAGCGGCATGCGCTTTTCAGAAAAAAGCCTCGAAAGTGTTTTTCATCACAGTTGTCTGCAGGAAAGTTTACAGCCCAAGACTTTCCTTCTCTTTTCAGCCAAATCATGCAATTACTTTCTTCGTCGTCAGCAAATATATAAGTATAATAAAGAGAAACTTCACTCAGTGGGGATTCTTTATCCCCCACTGAGTGTTAGTTGACCCAATCGGACTTTTACGGGCAGTGGAGCTCCCTCTTTTATAAGCGGGAGTCCTACTGCCCGTTAAAGCGGGATAAATCAATCTTAATAACTCCCCGATTGCTTGTCAACCTTTTTGACACAAGGCGCCCGTTTTTTGATACTATGGGAGAGAAGTTTCTTTAGGGGGAATGGCATGAAACGCAGATGGTTCATCGTACTTATTTTATTCTTTTTATTCACAGCCGGCAGCTTGCCGCTGCTCGATAAAGATCATGCATCAGCCGATACCGGCACCGTCCAAATTTCCGGCACCACGGTCAATGTCAGAAGCGGCCCTGGATTGTCATACAGCGTAACCGGCGATTTGGAGCAGGGACAGACAGCTTCCGTCATTTCCAAAGAAGGCGACTGGCTGGAAGTCCGGGTCGATGACAAGGAAGGCTGGATCGCTTCCTGGCTGACAACATCCAAGGATGAAGAACAAACGGCATCCGGCCAAACAGCCGTATCATCGGTCAACGGCCTGAACGTCCGTGCACAACCCGATCTCTCAGCAGCCGTACTGACGAAGATGAAAGCCGGAGACGAGGCTGAAGTGATCAGCGCAGCAGGAGACTGGCTGGAAATCAATTTCCGCAATACCCGGGGATTTGTCTCCAAGCAATACATAAGCGTGGCTGATGGAGCACCCGAAACAGATCAGGCGGCTGACGCCGAGAAAACAGAGGAAAAGAAAGAGGCGCTTTCCAAAGTCTCTTCTTTCGAAATTGCCGTCAGCGCATTGAATGTCCGCTCAAAACCTGATCTCAGCTCGAAAATCCAACAGACAGTCAACCAAGGACAGGTCTTCCCTGTCGTGTCCATGGAAGGAAATTGGGTGGAAATCCAATTGGCTGAAGACAAAAACGGCTGGGCATATGCATTCCACGGCCAATTATCCGACGAGACAGCCGAAACGCGCTCAAACGATACACAAGAGTCCGTCACCATCCTGACCGACGGTACAAACCTGCGGACCGAAGCGACAACTGCATCTGAAGTTGCCAGCCGCGCAGATGCCGGCGATAACTTGCCGGTCATCGATAAGCAAGGCGAATGGTATCAGGTTTCATTGCCGGATGGCCAGGCAGCCTTCGTTGCCGAATGGGTCGTGTCTTCTGAAGACACGATTGCAGAGGATGAACAGACAGAAATGCCTGACCGCAAGAAAGGCACCTTGAACGGCATAACCATCGTGCTCGATCCGGGCCATGGCGGCAATGACGGCGGTACCGTCGGCGTCCGCAAAACAGAAGAAAAAGAATTGACCTTGAAGACGGCAGAGATCCTGTCCCATCATTTGAACGCAGCTGGAGCCGAAGTCGTCATGACCCGCCAGTCCGACACCTATGTCGACCTGCGCAAGCGCGTTGCCAGCAGCCAACAGGCTGGAGCCGACGCCTTTGTCAGCATCCATTACGATGCCACCGACGACAGCAGCGTGTCCGGATTCACATCCTATTACCAGCACGATTACCAAAAAGAACTGGCCGAATACCTGAACTCGGGACTCGGTGACAAACTGACCCTGCACGACCGCGGCGTCCAGCACGGCAATTACCTCGTGCTCCGTGAAAATCAGCAGCCGGCCGTGCTCGTCGAACTTGGCTTCCTCAGCAACTTCAACGAAGAACGCGTCCTGACCACCAAACAATTCCGCGAACAGGCGGCGCTCGGCCTCTATACCGGCATCATCAACTACTTTGATGCGCAGCTGGGTGAATAAAAAAAGCACGGAGAAAATATTCTCCGTGCTTTTTTGTGTGGATTTTTGTGTTTCGTGCATATTTCTTTCCGAACGTGCGCAATATCTGCTGAGCGCGCGTATTTTGAAAAAAGCGTGCGTATCTGGCCGCGAACGTGCGTATCGCACAGGAAGCGTCCGCATACAAGCAAAAAAAGAAGCACAGGCAAACTCGCCTGTACTTCTCGATAAATCCCTATTTAGATTCCACCAGGATCGTCACGGGGCCGTCATTGACCAGCTGGACGTCCATCATGGCGCCGAAGATGCCGGTTTCGACAACGAGGCCATGACTTCGCAGCGCCTCGTTAAAGGCCTGCCAAAGCGGTTCTGCCGTTTCCGGCCGCGCCGCCGAGATGAAGCTTGGCCGGCGCCCTTTCTTGACATCGCCGTAAAGCGTAAACTGGGAGATCGACAGGATCTCGCCGCCGTTGTCGAGAATCGACCGGTTCATCTTGCCTTCTTCGTCTTCGAACAGGCGAAGCTGGGCAATCTTGCCGGCCAGATAATCGGCATCCTTCTCTGTATCTTCATGGGTGATGCCGACAAGCAGCACATAGCCGGAGCTGATGGCTCCGGTTATGTCGCCTTCGACCGTCACCGATGCTCCTTTGGATCGTTGCAGAACTACTCTCATGCTGCCTCCTTAATTCGTCACACGCTGGACCGAGTAGACATCGGGAATCGATTTAATCCGTTCGACGACGCGGTTCAGGTGCGAGATATGCGGAATCATGATCGACAGGTTGATCGTCGCGATTTTGTCTTTATCCGCACGGCCGCTCACTGCGGTGATAGTCGTCTTCGTTTCGCTGACCATGTGCATGACTTCATTGATCAAACCGGTGCGGTCATATGCCTGCACTTCGATGTCGATCTGGTACGATTTGTTATCCGGTGACCCCTCATTCTCCCATTCGACCGGTATCAGGCGGTCGTTTTCTTCGGAGTGGATGTTCGGACAATCGGTGCGGTGGACGGAAACGCCTCGGCCTTTAGTGATAAAGCCGATGATGTCGTCGCCCGGCACCGGGTTGCAGCATTTCGACAGGCGGATCATCATGTTGTCGATGCCTCGGACGATGACGCCTGATTCCGTCTGCTTTTTCGGTACATTGGATTTCATTTCAACAGTGATTTTTTCAAGTGCTTCTTCCTGCTCACGCTTTTTGCGCATTTTTTCTGCCAGGCGGTTGACGACCTGCTGAGCAGTAATTCCGGTAAAGCCGACCGCTGCGTACATATCGTCTTCGCCCGCAAAATTGAATTTATCACAGACACGTTTGATATTTTCGTTCGTCAGCACTTCTTTGATCGGGAACTCCTGGGATTTGATCTCTTTTTCGATCATGTCACGGCCTTTTTGGACATTGTCTTCACGCAATTGCTTTTTGAAGAATTGCTTGATTTTGTTTTTGGTCTGCGTTGATTTGGCGATCTTCAGCCAGTCGCGGCTGGGGCCGAAAGATTGCTTGGAGGTCAAAATTTCCACGATGTCTCCCGTATGCAACTCCGTATCGAGCGGTGCCATCTTGCCGTTTATTTTGGCGCCGATGGTTTTATTGCCGATTTCCGAGTGGACACGGTAGGCGAAATCGATTGGGCAGGAGCCTGCCGGCATTTCGATGACGTCGCCTTTTGGCGAGAAGACGTAGACCATGTCAGAAAACAGGTCGTATTTCAACGATTCCATGAATTCTTCCGCGTTGTCGGATTCGTTCTGGAAATCCAGGATTTCACGGAACCACGACAGGCGTGAATCGACTGAGCTTTTCGGCTTGTCGATGGTTTTGCCTTCTTTATAGGCCCAGTGCGCAGCTACCCCATATTCAGCGATGCGGTGCATTTCTTCGGTGCGGATCTGCACTTCCAGCGGATCGCCTTGCGGACCGATTACGGTCGTGTGCAGCGACTGGTACAGGTTCTGTTTCGGCATCGCGATGTAATCCTTGAAGCGGCCCGGCATCGGCTTCCATGTGGAATGGATGATGCCCAGTACCGCGTAGCAGTCCTTGATGCTTTCCACTGTGATGCGGACTGCCAATAAATCATAGATTTCGTTGAACTGTTTATTTTGGATGGCCATCTTCCGGTAAATGCTGTAGATGTGTTTCGGCCGGCCGAAAAGATCCGCCTTGATGTCGACTTCGTCGAGCTGCGTGCGGATCTCACCCATAACTTTATTTAAATATTCTTCCCGTTCGGTCCGTTTCTTTTTCATCAAATTGACGATCCGGTAATACTGCTGCGGATTCAAATAGCGCAACGCGGTATCTTCCAGTTCCCACTTGATGGTATTGATCCCAAGCCGGTGCGCAATCGGGGCAAAGATTTCCAAGGTTTCATTGGCTTTGATGCGCTGCTTTTCAACAGACTGGTATTTCAGGGTCCGGAGATTGTGCAGACGGTCAGCCAGTTTGATGAGGATGACACGGATGTCCTGTGCCATCGCCACAAACATCTTGCGGTGGTTTTCCGCCTGCTGCTCTTCCTTGGACAAATACTTGATCTTGCTCAACTTGGTCACGCCGTCGACCAGCATCGCCACTTCTTCATCGAAATCACGGACGATGTCTTCACGGCTGACTTCCGTGTCCTCCACGACATCATGCAAAAAGCCCGCTGCCACAGTGGCTGGATCCATCTGCAGCTCTGCCAGGATCCCGGCCACCTGCACCGGATGCACAATATATGGTTCTCCGGATTTCCGGAACTGTCCCATGTGGGCATCGTACGCAACTTGATACGCCTTCTCAATCGTTTTCACATGATCGGCATTCATATAAGACGCAACCATCTCGAATACATCTTCAGCTGTTCTCACTTGATCCTTCGCCATAATTGCCCACCTTGCTTTAAATTTTTCCAAAAGTATATCTTTCTATTATAAAAAACAAAGTGGTTAAATGTAAAGCTTTGTTAGCCCTTCTCCATCACTTTAATGAATTCACGGAGATAATCCGGCAGATCCGGCGGCCGCCGGCTTGACACCAAGTGCCCATCCACCACCACGGCTTCATCCAGCCACTCCGCGCCGGCGTTGACCATATCATCTTTTATGCCCGGCGTACTGGTGACTTTCCGGCCATTTAAAATATTGGCGGAAATAAGCACCCACCCGGCGTGGCAAATTTGCCCGATCGGCTTTTTCTGGTCATCCATATGGCAGACCATCTCCAAAACTTCCGGAAAACGGCGGATTTTGTCGGGTGCCCAGCCGCCTGGAACAAGAATCGCATCGTATTCCTTGGTGAGCGCTTCGCCATAGGTCATATCCGATTTTGCCGGAACGCCGTATTTGCCGAAATAATCGATGCCTGCCTCTTCTCCTGCGATGTCCACTTCCGCCCCTTCTTCACGCAATCTTAAAATCGGATACCAAAGTTCCAGATCCTCGAATTCATGGTGAACGAAACTCAACACTTTCTTTCCAGTCAATCTCATATTGTTGCCTCCTCGTATAGTTTAAAGTAAATGGCTGCTGCGTTTTCTGACACTCTCCAGACGGACCAATTCACTGCCTTTTCCGACAGCCACCGCCTGTTCGGCAGAACCCAGGCAGATCAAGTTCTCCACCCGTACACTCCGGGCGCTTTGTTCACCGCCGGCAATCGACACGTCAGCGCTTGCCGTCGTGAAATCCCGGATGACGCCGTTGGTCAAGGACACGCATGCGGCACGGTATTGAATGGCGGCAGCAGGCTGCTTTTTATAATCAGTATCGGGATCTCCCACAAACAAAAAGCGGTTGATGGCGACATTCCGATAGCCGGACACCACCAGACTTCGCGGCGGCGACCCTTCGTAAAGGGATGTTTCAACCGGTTCGATGGATACCAGCCGCTGCGCTTTTATATTGAACGCCGACCGCGATTCCGGATCGTCTTTTTTATGATGGCCGATATGGCGGAAATTGAACGACCGGTTGTCGTGGACTGATAGATGCCCCGAAATATAGACCCCTGATGCTGCCGAGGAATTGGCGTGGGCTTTGATCTCGATGCCTCCGAAACAGCGGGTGCTGGAATTGTCGACTAGCCAAACGTGTCGGGAGCCATCATCCACTTCAAAGCCATTGGAGTTGGAAAAGCCCCGGTTGTGCGCCCGGCCGCTCGGGTCGCTGAAATGCGAATTGGAGACGAAGATATAATCGCTGTGATGCGTCGTCAAACCATCATCGCCAAAACCGGAGCCGGTGACGCCGTCGAGCCAGACAAACCGGCTGCCGCCCTTGCCCCGCAGCCCGTCTCCGGCGTAATTATACAGAGGTGCTGTGATATCGAAGCAATGCAGACCCGGATTGAGCGCTTCCACATCCTTGACCCAGCCATAGGTGACGTGCGCATAAGTCAGGCAGCTTGAATGATTGCCGCCTGCACTGGTTTTTTCGATTTCACCGAGACGTTCGATATGCCAGTCAAGCGTTAGCTTTTCCACGGAAATATTGCGGTTGCCCGACAGGTGATGGCTATTGGTCAAAAGCCGGGCCTTCCGCGGCGCTTTCGGATGCAGCTTTATGGTGGTACGGCCTTTTCCTGCTCCGACCAGGCGGGTCCACGACGGCAGACGAAGACCTTCCACCACATAAACGCCTGCCGGCACCTTCACTTCGACCGCACCTTTTCCGAAAGCTTTTTTAAAAGCTTCGGTGCAGTCTGTTTCCCCGTCGCCCAAAGCGCCATAATCCCGGACGTTGACGCGGCGCTGGATGGTTGAATCCAGTTTGCGGTATTCACTGTCCAGCCTTTCTTTCCATTCAGGGTAAAGCTGCTGCCCGGACACACGGGTTTCGAAATTGTGTTCATCTGCAGGCTTGAATTCTTCTGCGAATAAAGACCAAAGTTTCTCGGTGAGGCTGGATTTCCGACGGGCATGTTTGCTGACGGCAAAATCTTTTTTGATGGCGTTGAAGTATTGTTCGGTCTCGCGGGTGATTTTCTCTAGAGGTGTACGATTATCCAGGTAGTGGTCAATCCATGCAGCATTTAATCGGGGGTTGTGCTCTTTTTCCAACTTCATCTTCCGGCCACCTCCTATTCGTCTTTACTGTGTCCATACCCTTGATCCAAGAAAAAAATCCCTCCACCCGAAAAGGCGAAGAGATTCACTATTAATACTGCATTAATGTCGTTACATCATAGCCGTCCAAATTCTTGCGGCCGTCCAAATAAGTCAATTCGATCAAAAATGCACAGCCGACTACAATGCCGCCCATTTGCTCAACCAAATTGATGGTCGCACCGATCGTGCCGCCTGTAGCAAGCAAGTCATCGGTGATCAAAACGCGCTGACCCGGTTTGATGGCGTCTTTGTGCATCGTCAATACGTCTGTTCCATATTCAAGGCCATATTGGGCACGGATTACTTCGCGCGGCAATTTCCCTTCTTTACGGACTGGGGCAAAGCCAAGTTCAAGCGCATAGGCAACCGGACACCCGATGATGAAACCGCGTGCTTCCGGTCCTACGATAATTTCAGCATTCACTGTTTTTGCGTATTCAACGATTTGATCCGTCGCATACTTATAGGCAGTTCCGTCGTCCATCAACGAAGTGATGTCCTTAAACTGGATGCCTGGTTTCGGCCAATCTTCAACAATAGTGATGTACTTCTTCAAATCCATATTTCTTCCTCCTTGGCAGACACTTTCGCATCGAACCACTCTTTTAAATCTTTATAAGATGCATACAAAAGCTTCTGCTCCAGTGCAATCTGCTGCTCGCGCTTCTTGTAGATCGGCGCTTCCGACAAATCCTTTTTGCTCGGCGATTGTGCAATCTCGGTAATGCCATTGTTAAGTGTAACAAAACCGAGTTCAAAAAACACCTGCAGCATGAAAAATAATGATTCACGCGTCCAGCCTTTATGTTTTGCCAGCTCGTCGCAATGTTTATTGAAATCAAAAGTACCGCGTTTCTTCAGGAAAGCGAACAGCCATTTAAACTGTTCACGCGTCGGGATCTGCTCAAAATACTGCGAATCCTTGGCATGGAAATGCGCATAGATCCGCTGCGGTTTCATTGTCGCGAGAACCGAGGCCAACTGCTCTTCCGATTCCGGAAGGTCCAACAGCACCAAGTGATGCTTGTTGCCTGCCAGTGAATCCAATTTGTCAGCCATGCAGATCGGCTGTGACAGAAACGACTGGAAGATAGAAGGCGTCTCTTCTTTGAAAGCCAGATATACCTGGTTTTCCTGAGGAATGAGCTTGGACCAGCGCGATACTTGGCGAATGCCGCGGATATCAAATAATTGCCATTGATCCGTGCGGACATCCTCCACCATCAGCTGGGGCTTTTTGCGGCCATTCCACTCATTGATCTGCAGATCGCCGATTACATCTATTTTGACGTCCGGCGTCAGCTCGTCACCGACTGGTCCGATGCCGAAACCGACAGCGTCCAGCGAAGCTGCATGCTGCGTCAGCTCCATCTTCAAATGGTTCTGCGCTGCACCGATTTTACGGATCGACGCCACTTTGACGCCTTCCAGATAGAACTTCGGCTTGGCAAAGCCCATGCCGAAAGGGGCCAGAAGACGCATTGATTCAATGGCCGTGATGTCGATTTCATCCAGGCGGAGCGGGATGTCGATTTCCACGACCGGCAAGAGGTCTTCTTCCGTTAAACTGGTTTCCGCCTGTTTGTTGAGACGGTCACGCAGATCATCGACGTCAGATGCTTCGAGCGTCATGCCGGCTGCCATCGGGTGTCCGCCGAAATGCGGAAGGATGTCCCGGTTCTTAGCCAGTTCGTTATACAGATGGAAGCCCTCAATGCTGCGGGCAGAGCCTTTCGCTTTTCTGGTCTCCGGGTTCAGCGACAGGACGATCGACGGGCGGTAGAATTTCTCAGTCAGTTTCGACGCGACAATGCCGACAACTCCCGGATTCCAGCCTTCCTGAGCGACCACGATTACGCGCGGAGAACCATCCGGATAACGCTGTTCCACCTGCTGCATCGCTTCTTCTGCAATCTGCTTGACGATGGCCTGGCGTTCTTTGTTCAATACGTCCAGTCCGGAAGCCAGTGAACGCGCTTCCGCCGGGTCTTCCGTCAAGAACATCTGAACCGCGGGATCAGCGTCCTGAAGCCGTCCGATTGCATTGATGCGCGGACCGAACATGAAGCCGATCGTCTCTTCCGTAATGTCCTGCTGCTTGACGCCGGCCACTTCGCATAGCGCCGCAATCGCCGGGCTCGGCGAATCGATCAGCGCCGCCAGTCCTTCTTTGACAAATAAACGGTTTTCGCCGTGAAGCGGAACCAGATCGGCAACGGTGCCGATTGCCGTCAGTTCGATCAGGTGATCCGGCATTTCTTCATAAAGGGCATGTGCCATTTTAAAAGCTACACCGACTCCGGCCAGTTCCCCGAACGGATAATTCCCTTCAGGATGGCGCGGATGGACAACCGCCAAAGCATTCGGCAAGGTTTCTCCGATGTCGTGGTGGTCGCTGATGATGACATCCATCCCCAACCCATTGGCGAAATCGACCTGTTCGATGCCTGAAATGCCGTTATCCACCGTGACGATCAATTTTGTGCCATTATCGAAAGCTTGTTGAAACAATTCCGTGTTCGGTCCGTACCCATGCTTAAAGCGGTTCGGTATCATAAAGGACACATCTGCCCCTAAATCCTGCAAAACAGTCATCATGACCGTGGTGCTTGTCACACCATCTGCATCATAATCGCCATAAACTACAATTTTCTCCTGGCGGTCGATGGCTGCGCGAATGCGTTCCACTGCCACATCCATATCCTTCATCAAATAGGGATTATGTATGCCGCTGACGTCCATTTCCATAAACACGCGGGCTGCTTCCACAGTATCCAAACCGCGTGTCACCAAAATCTTGGCCAATACGGATGAAATCTTCAATTCCTTTTGGATTTCCTGTACTGCCTGTTCGTCCGGCGTCGTCAAACGCCATCTTTTTTTGGATTCAATCATCGTATCACTTCCTCACCGGTTCATTATACAGTAAAAAATCGCAGACAAAAACCTTTCGGCAACTGCACCGAAAGGTTCATTTTTCAGATTTCCTCTTTTGTCCGCTCTTCGCTGGTGACGACTTGAGCGTCCGGCACCACACCAGCTTTCTGGTATTCGCCGATTTCGTTCTGTTGGGTCGCGATCAGGTTTTCTTTGACCGCCATCTCTTTCTGCAGCGATTTTATTTTGCGCTGCATCTGGTAGTTGCGAAGGATCGCCAGCACACCGCTGAGCAGAAACCCGAGAAGCGCTGAAGCCAGAATCACCAGGATCAACGGCCATTCAGCTTCGCCGAATACATAGTTGACAGGCACTTCATCCACATTGACAACGGCAAACACCGCAATGATGACTGCAAAAACAAGTCCGATTAAAATAAGCCATTGTAATTTCATCGTATAGTCTCCTTTCAAACTAATAAAAAAATGGAACAAGGTCATAATAACTATACCCTGTTCCAATTCCAACCTAAACTTATACGACAGGCTCGTCAGAACCCCATTTGCTTTCCTGCTCTTTCTTCTCGATGTCGATCGGCCCTTTTTTCTTCAGCTCGCCTTTCTTCAAAACCAGCCATAACTGGGCAGCGATGAAGATCGAAGAATACGTACCGGCAATCAACCCGATAAGCAACGCGATGGAGAAGTTGGTGATCGATGGTGCACCGAAGATCAACAATGCGATGACCACCAGCAGCACGGTCAATACCGTGTTAACGGAACGGCCGAGTGTTTGGCGGAGCGATACATTGACCACTTTCTCCAACTGTTCGACAGAATCGATTTTCTTCATGCGCTTCATGTTTTCACGGATTCGGTCAAATGTTACGATGGTGTCATTGATCGAATACCCGACAATCGTCAGGACAGCCGCGATGAAGGTGATGTCCACTTCCAGACGCAGAAGGCTGAAGATGGCAACGATGAAGAATGCATCATGGATCAATGCGACGACGGAAGCCACACCCATACGCCATTCAAAACGGAAGGCTACATAGATGATGATGCCGATTGCCGCAATCGACAAGGCATACAACGCGTTTTTCGCGAGCTCCTGGCCGACTGTCGGCGACACAGTCGAAACGTTCGGCTCTGCACCGAACTCTTCTGTCGCTACCGATTTCAGGCTGTTGATGTCTTCCTGGCTAAATTCCTCGTTATAACGGGCTACCCCGATATTGGATGCATCACCCGAAATGACGATGTCATCCGTTTCAAAGCCGGCGCCGTCCAGGAAGCTTTGTACTTCTTCCTTCGTCAATGCCGCTTCTGAAGTGATTTCTACACGGGTACCACTCGAGAAGTCAATGCCCAGATTCAAGCGGAACACGCCAATAACAGCCATCCCCGCCACAATCAGGACGATCGAAGCCAAAAAGAATTTATTGCGGTTGCCCGCAAAATCAAAACGGTCAAAGCGGGTTGAAAGATCCGTGATTTCCAACTCTTCTTCTCTTGCATGGATGGCCGATTTCTTCAAACCGAACAACCCGAATCTATTGTCCAGCACACCGCTGTGGACCCACAGGCCAAGCAACAGGCGAGATCCCCAAACAGCTGTCAGGAAGCTGGCCAAAATGGAGATGATCAATAATGTCGCAAATCCTTTAACCGAGCTTGTCCCGTAATAGAACAGCACGACGGCCGCAAGCAATGTCGTGATATTGGCATCGATGATTGCGGAGAAAGAAGAACGTGCGCCGACTTTAAACGCTTCTTGAACCGATTTCCCGACTCGCATTTCTTCACGGATCCGCTCATAGGTGATGATGTTGGCATCTACTGCCATCCCGACACCCAGCATAATCGCCGCGATTCCCGGAAGCGTCAGAACGCCGCCGATCCACTCGAACACCAGCAGGATCAGGTACACATACGCCGATAATGTAACGACTGCGACCATACCCGGCAAGCGGTAATAAACCAGCATGAACACCAGCACTAATGCGATACCGACAGCTGCAGCGACCATGGTCTGATCAAGCGCCTGTTCACCGAACTGGGCGCCGACAGAAGTCGAATAGATTTCTTCCAGACTTACCGGCAAAGCACCGGCATTCAGGATGCCTGCCAGATTCTGTGTTTCTTCTACAGAGAACGATCCCGAGATTTCAACGGATGGTGACGAAATCCGCTGCTGGACACTCGGTGCCGAGACGAATTTCGGATCCGCCTTCATGCGTTCTTCCGCGAAGGAATCCACACCTTCCTCAAAATCCAGCCAGATGACCAAAACATTGTCCGGTGCCGGCATCTGGGAAACTTCTTCTGTCACTTCGGCGAATTTGCCGGGATCATTCAATTCCAGCGTGACAATCGGATTGCCGTTCTGGTCGAAAGTTCCGGTTGCGCCGCCTTGCTTCAAATCATTTCCGGAAAGCAGCAGATTGTCTTCCGCGTCACGGAAAGTCAGATTCGCTTCCGTCGACAGCAATTCACGCGCCGACGACTGGTCCTCGACTCCCGCCAACTGGACCCGGATCCGGTCTTCCCCCTCAATCTGGATGACCGGTTCACTGACGCCGAGAACGTTGATCCGGTTCATCAACGCGTCCGTCGTATCCGTCAGCACACTTTCTGTAACTTCCTTGCCATCTAAGGTTTCCACCTCGTAGAGCACTTCAAAGCCGCCTTGCAGGTCAAGCCCTAACCGTATGTCTTTTGCGATGGGTAAACTCGTGGTGCCAATGATTCCTATCAGTACAATAACCAGTAAGAAAAAGGCAATGATGCGACCTCTTGCTTTCATATGTAAACTTCCTCCTCGGGTGTGTAAAACATAAGCACTATCATTATGAAACAGCCGCTGATTGCTGTCAAATTGAACTTGGTGAGTTGAATAAAAAAACAGTTTTCATTGTATGAAGAATTCGTTCCAGGCGGACAAGGCATTGGGCGAAGGCAGTTCGGACAATGCCTTTGCGACGAAGCTAGCGCAGCGATGCAGGAGCAGTGTTATCGCAACTCGCTTTACTGGAGCATGTGCCGCCTTCCACTCTTTCTTCCAGAGATCATTGCGTTACAAATCAATTATTTGGTAAGAACTTAGAGCATATTATCGGACGACTACCCCAAACAAAAAGGCTCGTTTCAAATCCACTAAATATCTTAGCGCCGGCGCGTCCACGGGCTGTGCGGAGCCAGGAGACGGGTGTTCTTCCCGGCTCCTGGTGTGAGCTCTGCCCTAAGCGTCCGAAGCGGCGGGTAAAAGCTAAACTCCTAAATGCACACATTCAACCTACTACGGTTTTTTCGGAGATGGACGCAGGAGGTGCTCGATGTTTTCGAGTGTGCTGTCGTCGTTCCAGCGCGCCTTCTTCAACGCTTCGACTTGGTGGTAGGCCAGAAAGTCGGAAGCGGTCATGTCCATGATGTCGTTGATCATTTCATATAAGTGCATATTGCTTATATCTTTTTTTCGCCATTTTTTCTTGATACAAAAATCCCATAGGTCTTCTTCGGTGAAAGTATCATATTGAAAATAATGAAATTCGCTGCATTTGCTTTGAAGCGCCGGCAATACGAGTTCAAAATGATCTGGATAACTCGTCATGCGTGTTCTCCTTTCCCTTGTACTGTATCCATTGTACCCTGTAACTGGAAAATTTAGAATAAGGACATTATTTTTAGTTAAAAAAAACGCCTTCAGATTCGAAGGCGAGCTTTTACATTTTAGATCATCGATTTTGCTGATTCTACTACTTTAGCGATTGCTTGACGCTCGAACTGCAAGCGTGTGCCATCAGCTACAGTGATGTAGACAGTTGCATCGTCCACTGCATCAACAAGGCCGTGCAATCCGCCGATTGTTACAACGCGGTCGCCGCGTCTCAATTCAGACTGCATGTTTGCTGTTGCCTTCTGACGTTTTTGGGCAGGACGGATGATGAAAAACCACATTAGCAAGAACATTAATAGTAAAGGTGATAACGCAATTAAAGTTTCCATTATTCATTTTCCCCCTTTCACTTTCTCTATTCTCGTACAGACTCAGAAATTTTTAGCATTGGGTTTATTGAAACCGTAAGCTTCAAAAAATTCTTCGCGGAAATCTCCCAGACGGTCTTCGCGAATCGCTTGACGCACCTGTTCCATTAAGTTTAACAGAAATTGAAGGTTATGATAACTAGTAAGCCTAATTCCGAACGTTTCATCTGCACGAATCAAGTGATGGACATAAGCACGCGAATAATTTTTGCATGTATAGCAATCGCATTTGTCGTCGATCGGGCCGAAATCACGCTTGAAAGCAGCATTCTTGATGTTCAATCGGCCTGTGCTCGTCATCAATGTGCCATTGCGGGCAATACGGGTCGGCAGGACACAATCGAACATGTCGATGCCGCGGATCGCGCCGTCGATCAAGGAATCGGGTGAACCGACGCCCATCAGGTAACGCGGTTTGTCGGCAGGCATCAACGGCGTCGTGTATTCAAGTGCACGGTTCATGACGTCTTTCGGTTCGCCGACGGACAGACCGCCGATTGCATAACCGGGAAAATCGAGCGAAACGAGGTCCTGGGCGCTTTGCTTGCGCAGGTCTTCGAACTCGCCGCCTTGGATGATGCCGAACAAGGCTTGGTCTGATTTGCGTTCATGCGCTTCCAGGCAGCGTTCCGCCCAGCGCGAAGTCCGCTCAACGCTGGATTTCATGTATTCATGCGTCGCCGGGAATGGCGGGCATTCGTCAAAGGCCATCATGATGTCAGAGCCCAGGTCGTTCTGGATCTGCATCGCTTTTTCCGGGCTTAAAAACAGCTTATCGCCGTTCATATGGTTGCGGAAATGGACGCCTTCTTCTTTGATGTTACGGAATTCACTCAACGAAAACACTTGGAATCCACCGGAATCGGTAAGGATCGGACGATCCCAGTTCATGAATTTATGCAGGCCGCCCGCTTCTTTGATGATGTCGTTGCCGGGGCGCAGCCATAAATGGTAAGTGTTGCTGAGGATGATGCCGGCGTTCATGGCTTTCAATTCTTCAGGTGACATGGTCTTGACCGTCGCTTGCGTCCCTACGGGCATGAATGCCGGCGTTTCGAACGAACCGTGCGGCGTATGGACGATACCCAGGCGCGCGCCGGTTTGTTTACAGGTCTTGATGTGTTCATACGTTACTGCTGCTGTCATTGGTGATTCTCCTTTTTCTGTGGTTCGATGAACATCGCATCCCCGAAACTGAAGAAACGGTAGCGTTCATCAACGGCTTGTTGATAGGCGTTCAAAATGTGGTCACGGTTCGAAAGAGCGCTGACCAGCATGACTAAAGTCGATTTCGGCAAATGGAAATTGGTGATCAAGCCGTCGATAGCTTTGAATTCGTAACCCGGGAAAATGAAGATATCGGTCCAGCCGCTGTCTTCCTGCAGCTCCCCACCGAACTTCTGGGCAACTGATTCCAAGGTGCGCGTGGATGTCGTCCCGACGGATACGATGCGGCCTCCCTGTTTTCTGGTTTGATTGATCAAATCGGCTGTTTCCTGGGTGATGCGGTAAAACTCCGAATGCATTTCGTGGTCTTCGATCGAATCGACCGACACCGGACGGAATGTCCCAAGACCGACGTGAAGCGTGATAAATGCGATATTGACGCCTTTGGCACGGATCTCCTCCAACAGCTCATCGGTGAAATGAAGTCCGGCTGTCGGCGCTGCAGCACTTCCCCGCTCTTTTGCGAAAACAGTCTGGTAACGATCCTGATCTTCCAGTTTTTCACGGATATAAGGCGGCAGGGGCATTTCGCCCAATTGGTCCAGAATCTCGTAGAAAATACCATCGTAGATCATTTTGAAATGCCGGCCGCCGTGGTCCAGGATGCCGGTGCATTCTGCACGCAGCAAGCCTTCCCCAAAGGAAACGACCGTACCGACTTTCACTTTCTTCGCCGGTTTGACCAAGGTCTCCCAGACGTCGTCTTCGATCTGCTTCAACAGCAATAGTTCGATGTTGGCGCCTGTATCTTCCTTGACGCCCATCAAGCGGGCGGGAAGCACGCGTGTATCATTGAGGATCAATGTGTCGCCTTCATGCAGATGTTCCGTGATATCACGGAAATGGCGGTGTTCAATGTCACCGGTGGTTTTATCCATAACCAACAGCCGGCTCGACGTACGGTCAAGCAACGGCGTTTGGGCAATCAATTCCTCCGGCAGTTCAAAATCAAAATCCTGTACATTTAAGGTTGTGGGTGGTGTGTTCAATTTAGTCATTCAGGCATCTCCATTTTAAAGTGTTCGTAGGCAAGTTGCGTTACGGTGCGGCCTCTCGGTGTGCGCTGGATAAATCCGATCTGCAGCAAATACGGTTCGTAGACGTCTTCGATCGTCGTCGACTCTTCCCCGATGCTCGCAGCAATGGTATCCAGGCCAACCGGACCGCCGCGGAAGCGCTCGATCATGCCCGTCAATAATTTATGGTCAATATGGTCCAATCCAAGCGGATCGACCTGCAACATTTCCAGTGCCTGCTCCGCCATATCCATGGTGATGGAGCCGGTGCCGCGCACCTGTGCATAATCGCGTACACGCTTGAGTAAACGGTTGGCGATACGCGGGGTCCCGCGCGAACGGCGGGCGATTTCGACAGCGGCATTCGGATGGATATCCGCTTCAAATAATTTTGAGCTGCGGACGACGATATCCGTCAATGCTTCCGTGTCGTAATACTCGAGGCGGGACAAAACGCCGAAACGATCGCGCAGCGGTGCAGATAAAGCGCCTGCACGCGTCGTCGCCCCGATCAAAGTGAACGGCGGCAGATCCAGCCGGACAGAGCGCGCAGTCGGCCCTTTGCCGACGACGATGTCCAGACAGAAATCCTCCATCGCCGGATACAGCACTTCTTCGATCGAACGGTTCAAGCGATGGATTTCATCGATGAACAGCACGTCTCCAGGCTCAAGTGACGACACGATCGCCGCCAGATCACCCGGACGTTCGATGGCCGGTCCACTGGTCATTTTGATGTTGACTTCCATTTCGTTGGCGATAACGGCTGCCAAAGTGGTTTTCCCGAGTCCAGGAGGCCCGTACAACAGCACATGGTCCAAACTTTCCTGGCGCATTTTCGCGGCTTCGATGAAGATCTGCAGATTGTGTTTTACTGAATGCTGGCCGATATACTGGCCCAGCAATTGAGGGCGGAGCGATTGCTCAAAGCGTTCATCGAACTCCGTTGCCTCACTGTCTATGATGCGTTCTTCCATGCCGTTCGCCTCCTTTCATCAGTTTTGTTTAAGCAACAGTTGCAACGCTTTTTTCATGAAGCCTTCTGTATCCAGATCCAAATCCCGCAACTGCGGTTTGACTTTGGTGATTTCGCGTTCCGAATAGCCCAGTGCCCCCAGTGCCAGCATCGCTTCTTCCAGTTCTCCCTGGTCATTCGACAAGAGCGTGTTCGTTTCTTCCGGATCGAAAGGATCGCCGAAAAACTCGGTCAGCTTGCCTTTCAAATCCAAAATCATCTGGCGGGCCGTCTTCTTGCCGACGCCCGGGAATTTCACCAAATAGGATTCATCTTCCCGTTCGATCGCTTCAATGACATGCTGCGGCTGTCCGCTTGCCAGGATCGCCAGCGCGCCTTTTGGGCCGATGCCTGATACCGAAATCAGCTTGCGGAACAATTCCCGCTGCTCGAGTGTCGGAAATCCGAACAATAGCTGCGCATCTTCCCGGACATGATGATGCAGGAATACCTGCAGTTCGTCCGAGCCGAACGAATACGGATTCGGCGCAAAAATCTGCCAGCCGATGCCCTGCTGTTCTATCACTAAATATTCAGGCGTTATGCGTGTAACCTTGCCTTTTATGTAATCGTACATGGACAGTCTCTCCTTTAATTCAACTTAACGATTATACCATATTCGGCTGCTTTAGACGAAATAAACCCGTTGCTATTCGGCACATGTTAAGATAAAGATAACGAGTCGATAAGCGAGGGATCCACATGAAAAAATTATTCGGCGAACAGCGGCGCCAATTCCTGCTGGAAAAAATCAGAGCTTCGGCACAACCGATGACCGGCAGCGAACTTGCTGCGCTTACGAGCGTGTCGCGCCAGGTCATCGTCGGCGATATGACCCTGCTGAAGGCAAAAGGCGAGCCGATCATCGCCACCAGCCAGGGGTATCTGTATCTCGCTGAGCGTACCACCCAAGAAGCCAGCCGGCGCATCGCCTGCCGCCACCAGCCCGAAGACACCGAACGCGAACTGAAGCTGCTGGTCGAGTCAGGCGTCACGGTCAAAGATGTCTCGATCGAGCATCCGGTCTACGGCGAACTGACAGCCGGCATCCATGTCTCGAGCGCCCAGGAAGTCGAATCCTTTATGAAACGCGTCCACGATACCGGAGCCAGCTATCTGCTGGAACTGACAGACGGCACACACCTCCACACCATCACCGCACCAGATTACGCAACGCTTGAAAAAGCGGTCAGCGTGATGCGGGATAACGGATTTTTGCTGGTGGAAACTGAATAGGATTTGATTGAACCCATGATTCCGCATTTTGCGGGGTTGTGGGTTTTTGTTTTGAATGTTTACGTGTAGTTAAGGCAAGTTGAACGGAGGAGTTAGCTTTTTCACAACGCTTCGGTCGCTTCGGGCATAGCTCCCGCAAGAAGCCAGGAAGAACGCCTGTCTTCTTGCTTCGCTTAGCCCGTGGACGCGCCGGCGCTAAATTACTTAGTGAATTCACAGCAAGATTATATTTACCCACTGCAATCATAAGAGAAGTGAAGCAAGCCGGTGGAAAGCTTCTGCCTGGAGAGCAGGATTCGCTATAGAGTCTATAACTCACTTTTCCTTCTACAAACTTAAAGCCCCACAGCGTTTTCGCTGCAGGGCTTCCATGTTTTATTTATACGTATAATACGAACCTAAAGTTTTTACTGTACAGCCAAGTGCTGAGAGCTCTTCGAAGGCGCCGCGCATCATGGCGTCCCCTTCGTCTGCCAGCACATCTGCGATGAAGAAATAATCGCCGAGGCCGGTCTTCAAAGGACGCGACTCGATTTTACTCAAGTTCAGGCGTCTCCAGGCGAAGACGGACAAGATCTGGTGCAGGACACCCGAGCGGTCGTCGTCCGGCGGCGTGATCATCAACGTCGTTTTGACTTGATTGTCATGCGCCGGATCTGTCAGCTTATGGTCCGATTTCGACAGCACGAAAAAGCGTGTGTGGTTAAAATGGAAATCGTGGATATCACGCTGCAGAATGTCCAACCCGTATTTATGGGCGGAGAACTCATTGCCGATTGCCGCAATATTGCGTTCCGGCAATTCAGAAACCATTTTAGCCGCAGCAGCTGTCGAACTGTATTGTTCCAAAGGCGTATTCTTATATGTATAAAAAAGGTATTTATGGCATTGCGCCAATGCATGTGGATGCGAATAGATCGCCTCGAATGCTTCCGCATTGCGGTTTTCAGGGTGCACCAGCAAATGCTGTTCGATCGGCGATAAGACTTCAGCCGTCACATACAATTGCGCTTCATGGAATAAATAATCCACTGTCAGTGGAACGGATCCTTCCAACGCATTTTCCAGCGGCACGACAGCATAATCTACGCTGCCCTCTGCCACTGCTTCTATGCATTCGGGAATGGTTGTAAATGGCACCAGGGTACCTTCAGGGAAAACTTTTTTTGCCGCAAGGTGTGTAAATGATGCTTCCGGCCCTAAATATGAGATTCGTTTATCAACAGATTGTCCAGTCATTTAAACATTCCTCCATTAAGATGATCCACTTGATACCACATCAGCCGACTCGACAAAATCGAGCTTTTTCAGCTGCTGTAAAAACAGGTCCAAATCCCCTTCCATCGCCGTTACGTCCAGTGACAAGGTGACATTCGCCCGCCCCTGGATCGGAATGGTCTGGTGGATGGTCAAAATATTGCAGCCGTTTTCAGCGACTGTCTGCAGAAGTGTCGCGAGCGTCCCTGAACGGTCCTCCAATTGCAGGAAAACCGTCAGGATCCGTTCTTTGACAATCGAATGGAACGGAAATACAGCGTCCCGATATTTATAAAACGCAGAGCGCGAAAGACCTGTCTTGTTGACCGCGTCCATAATGGAAATGCGGTCATTCTGCAGCATTTTTTTCACTTCGAGCGTTTTTTGCATCGCTTCCGTCAAAACGTCTTCACGCACTAAATAATACCGTTGTTCCGAAATATCCTTCATTCAAGCTACCTCCGCATCAATCCATAAATTCAAATTCGAATTCGAGCAGGCGAACCGTGTCGCCATTTTCCGCTCCGCGTTCACGAAGCGCATCGTCGATTCCCATACCGCGCATCTGGCGGGCAAATCGGCGAATCGAATCTTCACGCGAGAAGTCGGTCATCTTGAACATCCGTTCAATCGCATAACCGGACAATACGAATGCGCCGTCAGACTCACGCGTAATGTTGAAGCCATCTGCATCGGATTCGTGTTTGTAGAGAACCGTGCTTTCTGAATCTTCTTCGGCCTCGTCGATCAATGGGAATTCCGGCGTCACTTCAATCACATCGGCAATGGCGAACAACAGATTGCTCAGGCCTTTGCGTGATAATGCCGAGATCGGGAAAATGCGGGCATCTTCCGGCAACTTCTCACGGAATTTCGCTAGATTCTCTTCAGAATCCGGCATATCCATTTTGTTTGCAACGATCAATTGCGGACGTTCCGTCAACCGCATATTGTATTGCTTCAACTCTTCATTGATGGTGACATAATCCTCGTAAGGGTCGCGTCCTTCAAGACCTGACATATCGATGACGTGGATGATGACACGCGTCCGTTCGATATGGCGTAGGAATTGATGGCCAAGGCCGATCCCTTCGTGGGCGCCTTGGATCAATCCTGGAAGATCGGCCATGACGAAGCTGCGGTCATCTTCCGTTTCAACCATCCCAAGATTCGGAACGATCGTCGTGAAATGGTATTCAGCGATTTTTGGTTTAGCAGCGGAAACGACTGATAACAATGTCGATTTTCCGACACTTGGGAATCCGACAAGTCCGGCATCCGCCAACACTTTCAATTCTAAAATGACATTGCGTTCAAAGCCCGGTTCGCCTTTTTCAGACAGCTCCGGTGCCGGGTTTGCAGGCGTCGCAAAACGTGAGTTTCCTCGGCCTCCGCGTCCGCCTTTAGCGATGATCGCTGTTTGGCCATGCTCCACCAAATCGGCAATCGTTTCGCCAGTTTCGACGTCTTTTACGACTGTGCCCGGTGGAACTTTGATGAATGTATCTTCAGCTTTGGCACCGTGTTTATTGGCGCTCATTCCGTGTGTTCCGCGTTCTGCTTTAAAGATCCGCTTGTAGCGGAAATCCATCAGCGTCCGTAATCCTTCTTCAACGATAAAGATGATATTTCCGCCTTTACCGCCGTCACCGCCGGCAGGTCCGCCGTCCGGTACATATTTTTCGCGGCGGAATGCAACCATGCCATCCCCGCCGTCGCCACCTCTAACATAAACTTTTACGTGATCGACAAACATATTATCCCTCCATCTGTGCACGAACAGCTATCATTGTGCTGTCTTCGCTGCACTCTTTTCGTACCATAAATCCCGGTGTTTCCAAAACGTCCAAATCCAGCCAATTTCCCGGACAACTAATTTCCATTTCAAAAGATGCCGCACTGGATGTCAATGAAATCACGCCGTAAAAAGCCTGATATGGTGACAGGCGTTCTTTGGCGGATTCAACGAAAGCCTCCAGAAAACGCCGAAAGTCTGCATCCAAATGCACAGGTGCTTTCAACGCCGGGCACTCCACTCGAAAATTAAATCCGGGAAAGCGCCAATTTGCAGTCAACAGCCATTCTTCTGTCAGCGGCAGCCCGATATCAGCCAGCCGGCTGGCATGCATAGCCGCTTCGGCATGCGAACGAATAATTGCCTGTGCCTCCTGGAGACGGCCAAGGTCCAAATTCATTTTGATCAATTGCAATTCATTTAAAAAATCATGGCGCGCATGCCGAAGCGATTGTGCCACTGTAATTGTCTTTTCCATAAGTCACGTCCCGGTTCAGCTTCTTATTCCAGTATACCAAGAGTTTGGAGTAAATTCCTAAAATAATGCGTAGAGCCTGTTCTCGGATCCGCGCTTATAAATTTCAAAAGAAAAAGGACTGCGAAAGCAGCCCTTTTCGTTTTGTATTAAGCTTCTTGTGCAACTGGATATACGCTAACTTTTTTCTTATCGCGTCCGTAACGTTCGAAACGTACAACTCCGTCGATTTTAGAGAAAAGTGTATCGTCTCCGCCGCGTCCAACGTTCTCACCTGGATAAATTTTAGTCCCGCGTTGACGGTATAAAATTGAACCACCAGTAACTTCTTGGCCGTCTGCACGTTTTGCGCCAAGGCGTTTAGATTCAGAGTCACGTCCGTTTCTCGTTGAACCTACACCTTTTTTGGATGCAAAAAACTGAAGATCTAATCTTAACATTCTGTCCCACCTCCTAAGCTGTGAAGGTTATTTTAATATATTCTTCATAGTCTTGTTCAATCGTTTTCAATGAAACAATCATTGCGCGCACAAGCAGTTGAACCTGCTCGTCCGTCTTCTCATCCAGGTTCTCCGGAAAACCGACTTTTAAAAAGCCACTGTTTGCCTGCTGAATGTCAGGTTCGATTCCCGTCAGCTCCATGATGGCGTTCACCGCTCCAAATGAGACAGCGGACGCTCCAGCACATACGAGGTCTTGCCCGTGTTCAGCATAATCCGCATGGCCTGACATTTCAAATGACGAAATGCGTTTTGAGGTTTCTTTTACAGTTACTCGTATCATTCTTACAGGTTGATCGCATCGACAGTCAATTTAGTGTATGGCTGACGGTGACCTTGTTTTTTGTGATAGTTCTTTTTAGCTTTGTATGTGAATACTGTGATTTTTTTCTGTTTGCCGTTTTTTACAACTTTAGCCGTAACAGTAGCTCCTTCAACAAAAGGAACACCCACTTTAGTATTTTCTCCACCTACAAATAGAACTTTGTCAAATGTGATGACATCCCCAGCTTCTCCGTTCAATTTCTCAACGTAGATCTCTTGGCCTGCTTCAACTTTGATTTGTTTTCCACCAGTTTCAATAATCGCGTACATATCCTTGCACCTCCTCTTAGATTAAGACTCGCCTATTCAGGTGACTCGCCGGAGCGAATTCTTAAAGCAACCTGATTCGAGCGGTTGCAGCACGGTACGCTACAAACATAACATTAGAATAATACCACGGGAGAACCCGTGGCGTCAATAGAAAATGTAAGGTTTCGGGAAATTGCTTGCTGGCAGCTGATGGATTTATTGTGAGGTGCGGTGTTTGGCTCGTGAGGTGCGGTACTCGTGGTGCGAGGTGCGGTCTTTCGTGTTTGAGGTGCGGTTATCGACTCGCGAGGTGCGGTTAAGCCCATTTGAGGTGCGGTCAGCGATAAACGCGGCCGAAATACGCATGCAGCAGCTCCCGGTTCTCGACAATCCGGCGCTTTCCGCGCTTTTCGCTCCGCGGAGCCGTCTTCTCCAACAACCGGTACAGGATGTATTTATCTTCCACCCCGAGCAAACGGTAAGCAAGCTTTGTGTCGAGTTCGCAACCGAACAGCACGGCATATTCCTGGAGCGCGACTTCATGCGCATCCCGCGAAGTAAATCCGCAGACGCCGCAATTCCATTTGCGCTCCTGCCACACCAACGGACAGCAGCGGCAAGTTGGACAGCTCACACCGTGGCGCAATGAATCGAAGGTGATGTTATGGCGCTCGAGCCAGTGGCGGCTCGAATTGCGCGCCGGCAAGTTTTCTAGTTTGGCAGCGAGCACCGCCGATTCGAAAAGTTTCGAGCCCTTCGCCAACTGCTCAAGATGAAACGGCAAGTAGTCGAGTGAGAGGACCGGATACTGCTTGGGCGCTTCCACCACTTTTCCGGAGCGGCTCGCGAGGACGATGACGCCATGCACCGGGACGCCGAGAAAGCCGCTGACCGCACGAACTGCCCGGTGCAGCTGCGCTTCCGGATTGCGCATCCCTTCCCTGCGGCCGTCGACGATTCGGTGAAACTGGAAATTCACCGAGTCGAAATAAAACTCCCCGACCATATTCTTCACTTCCAGCACGCAGACAACTTCCGCATGAACCAGCAGCAGATCGATTTGCGCTGTTCCATCTTTATACGGGATATGTACATCATGCAAAAATGCCGTGTCCCCCGGCAAATCCAATTCCCGTTTCAATAAAGCGGCCGTGCGCTGCTCGCCGCTGGCACCCGCCAGTGAATTCTTTAATTCCGATAAAACGGCTGACTTCGCTTCATGTGCTGCCGGCAAGCGTTCCGCTGCAATCATCCCTGCCAATAAGAAATCGTTCATACAACACCTCCCCAAAGTTTTAAAAAAGCCCCCGCTTCGACAGCGGAGGCTAAAAATTCTTATTTCGTGAAAACAGCTTTGATTTTAGTGAACAAACTTGGCGGTGCTTTTTCCATGCTCATCAGTGGAACCGATTCACCAAGCAGGCGGCGCGCGATATTGCGGTAGCCCAGTGCAGCGGTGTTGGATGGATCCATGACGATCGGTTCGCCTTTGTTCGAGCTCGAGATGACACGTTCGTCGTCTGCGATGATGCCCAGCAGATCGATCGACAAGTGGGTCGTGATTTCATTGATGTCCAGCGCTTCTCCCGCTTTCATCAAATGCGGACGGATTCGGTTGATGATCAAACGCGGGGCGTCGATGTTCTCTTCCAATTCAAGCAAACCGATGATGCGGTCCGCGTCACGGACAGCCGAAATTTCCGGTGTCGTCACGACGATCGCATGATCTGCTCCAGCGACGGCATTTTTGTAGCCCTGCTCAATTCCGGCCGGGCAGTCGATGATGACGAAATCATAGTCTTTCTTCAGTTCCGTCACGAGTTCCTTCATCTGTTCCGGATTGACGTCGTTTTTATCGGCCGTTTGTGCAGCCGGCAAAAGGTACAGCATGTCTTCAAAGCGCTTGTCTTTGACGAGTGCCTGATGCACTTTGCAGCGGCCTTCCAATACGTCGATCAAATCATAGATGATGCGGTTCTCCAACCCCAGGATGACGTCGAGGTTGCGCAATCCGATATCGGTGTCGATCAAGCATACTTTTTTCCCTTGAAGAGCCAATGCAGTGCCGAGGTTGGCGGTTGTCGTCGTTTTACCGACGCCTCCCTTGCCTGATGTAATTACGATAGCTTCTCCCACACTAGCTTCCTCCTTTAAACGTTGAAATTTGCGGACGGATAAACCGCAATTCCTGCAAACGGTCAATGATGATGGTGCCGTTTGTATGTAAATAAGCACATTCCATTTCCGGCTGTTCCGAAAGACTGGACAATTCGTCTGTCATGGTTTCCAATTCGTTGTCGATCTTCAATTGCGTCGCTTCCAGCCAGGATGCTGCGATGACTGCGTCGCGGTTGCCTTTGGTTCCGGCATGCGCCGCACCTTTCAGCCGGCCCAGCACGTAAACGCTGCCGCCTGCTTCCACGCGGCCGTTCGGGTTGACGTCGCCGATGACGACCAAGTCGCCTTCAGCTTTGATGACCTGTCCGGAGCGCACGATGCCGACATACGTTTCCGACTGGCTTTCGCGGATCAGCTGATCGCTTTTTTCGACTGTCAGGATGTCGCTCGTCGTCGCGACCACTTTCAGATGAGGATTGGTGCCGACGACTTCGCTCAACTCCTGGATCTGGCTGTCGGTGCAATAGCGATTATTCAGATGCACCGTCACTTCGGTATCACTGTCCAGCGCAGGATCCGACACCTTCGCCTTCAACTCGGCCAATAGATCCGTGTAGGCACATTGGTCATCGAGATACAGCACAAGCCCTTTATTTTTCCCTTTAATCGTAACGAGATTCTTCAAAAAATGTGTCACCTGCGCTTTCATTAATATAACCCTATCTTATTGTCACGCTCCGATAATTGCGTGACCATCACCGACTTGAACACCCAGCCAAGCATCACCAGAAAAATGGAATTGGCGACCATCGTCGGCCAAAGCCGCGTCGATAAAAATGTGCCGAGCGGCATTCCCGTCAATGAAATAAGCAGGAAAAACTGGTAAAGCACAAATTCGAATATCGCCAATAATGCGAGTGTCAGCAGCGTCGACGTCAACAGATTCCGGGGAATCCGTTTGAAGACGAATGCTGCCGCCAGACAAATGGCTGGATACAAGAAAGAATATAATCCAATAATATCAATGTAAAAGACATCATACAAGAGCCCGAAAAATAATCCATAGAACATGGCATGCTTCAGGTCATAATAAAGCGTCAGGAAAATCAGGAACATAATGAGGAAACGCGGCACGATGTAATTCAGTTCGCCACCTATATTGAGCGGTGAAAAAAGGCCGAAAACTGGTTCCATGAAAAACAGGACGAGACAGATCAACGGGATGAGGAAACGGATCATGATTCATCGTCTCCTGTCACGCCATTGTCTTCACCGTCCACTTCCGGCATGACCCGGTCTGCGATGATGACGTGGTCCAACAAGGAAAAGTCAGCTGCCGGTTTGACATAGGCAAGCTTCGTCAGACCGAATTCATCGATGGTGATTTCGGTGATGGTGCCGATCAGGATGCCTTTCGGGAAAATGCCGCCCAGTCCGCTGGAGATGACCTGTTCGCCTTCTTTCAGCTCGATATCGGCGTCAATCCGTTTCAAAAGCAGCTCACGCCGCTCGGCATCATAGCCTTCGATCAGGCCGTAGACATCCTTCGCACCGCCGACGACCATCGCTGAAACACGGTAATTGGGGTTGAGCGTGGAAATCAATTCCACCGTGGATGTGGTCGGCGTCGTCAATGTGACTTTGCCGATCAGGCCGCTGGCGGTCATGACTGCCATGTTCTCCGCCACTCCCTCATTGGAGCCGCGGTTCAAAATGATTTTTTCTTCCCATTGATCCGGATTCCGTGCAATGACGGTCGCCTGGATCGGATTGTAATCGCGCAGGTCTTCTTCTTTCCCGACGATTTGTTTCAGTTCTGTGTTTTCAGAACGCAAGTCCTTGACTTCAGCCTGCACGCCCGCAAATTCTTCTAAGCGCGTTTTCAGATGCTGGTTTTCCTCAAATGTGTTCAATAACGAATCGACATTATCAAAAATTCCAGTGACAAAATGAGCAGGGCGTGAAAATACCGACTGCCCGGCTCCAACTGCATCTTTTATGATTTGTTCCGGCAGCGACACATTGCCGCGGTCACGGAGCGAAAAAGAAATTAAGGCAACGAGCAGGATGACTCCCAACAGCAGCAAAATCAGCCGCTTGTTCGTTAAAAGCTGTGGCATATCGCCATCCTCCTTATTTTATTGATAACTGGCGGCGGAATTGGTCCATATTCTCCAAAGCCTTGCCCGTGCCGATTGCGACACAGTCCAATGGATTTTCGGCGATGAACACCGGCATGGACGTTTCAGCTGAAATGACGCGGTCGAGGTTCTTCAGCAAAGCGCCTCCACCGGTCAAAACGATGCCATTTTCCATGACATCCGCACTTAATTCAGGCGGCGTCTTTTCCAGGGTCGCTTTGACGCCTGCGACAATGGCTTCGACCGATTCACTCAAGGCTTCTGCAATTTCGCCGGCAGTGACCTGCAAGGTTTTCGGGAAGCCCGTCAAAAGATCGCGCCCGCGGATTTCCATGGAGACGTCTCTTTCGGATTCTTCCATAATACGGGCTGATCCGACTCCGACTTTCAAGGCTTCAGCTGTCCGTTCGCCAATTAACACATTATAGGTTTTGCGGATATACTGGGTGATTTCCAGATCCAGTGCGTCACCAGCGACGCGGATCGATTCGCTTGAAACGATGCCACCCAGTGAAATCACGGCGACTTCAGTCGTTCCGCCACCAATATCGACGACCATACTTCCCATAGGTTCCCAAACCGGCAAATCTGCTCCGATCGCCGCCGCGAAAGGCTCTTCGATCGTGAATGCTTCACGTGCTCCGGCTCCGCGGGCAGCGTCCAGAACGGCCCGCTGTTCGACGGAAGTGATGCCATAAGGGACGCAGATCATGACGTTGCCGGTTTTCCATTTGCTGCCGACTGCTTTTGATGCCTCGACAAGATAATGGCGGATCATCGTAAGGGTCGTGTCGTAATCGGCGATGACGCCGTCACGCATCGGACGGATGGCGACGATCGACGCTGCCGTGCGGCCCATCATGTTCTTGGCCTGGCTGCCGACTGCGACGATTTCGCCGGTCTTTTTATTTTTAACGACAACGGAAGGCTCGCGAAGAACGATCCCTTTGCCTTTGATATACACCAATGTATTCGCAGTACCTAAGTCAATTCCTACATCTTTCGAACCAAATCCAAGCACAGGTTTTCTTCCTTTCTGTAACAAGCCGGTATTTCGGCAATTGCGTTGACACAATACCACTCATTATAGACGAAAAGAAAAAAAATAAACAGTGCTACATGAACCCCTTTTCTTTCAGGGAAATGAATTGGTGGTCTCCGATGATGACATGGTCGAGCAGTTCGATGCCGATGATGCTGCCTGCTTCCACAAGCCGTTTCGTGACATCAATGTCTTCTGGCGAAGGTGCCGGGTTGCCTGACGGATGATTATGGGCACAGACGATCGAAGCGGAAGAACGCCGCACAGCTTCACGGAAAATCTCACGGGGATGGACGATGGAAGCATTCAGGCTGCCGACAAAAATGGTCTGCCGGTGCATCACCTGATTTTTGATATTGAGGAACAGCACCACAAAATGCTCCTGCTTGAGGGAAGTCATATCGGCCATTAAATAGGAAGCCGCGTCTTTCGGGGAACGGATGGTGAATTTCGCATCGGTCTGTTTCGAGGACAACCGGCGGCCGAGTTCGACCGCCGCAAGCAGCTGAACCGCTTTTGCCTGGCCGATGCCATTGATCGCCACCATCTCTTCGATGGTGGCATTCTTCATTTCCTGAATTTGCTCGAAATGGGTCAGCACGCGGTTCGCCAAATGCAGCACCGATTCCTGCCGGCTGCCGGTCCGCAGCAGGATCGCAATCAGCTCCTGGTTGGACAAAGCCGCAGCCCCCTGGTTGATCAGGCGTTCACGGGGGCGGTCGGCAATATGGACGTCACGAATCATCAACGGCGTTTCGTTCAGCATCGGACACCGCTCCCTTCCAAGGAAATAAAACCGGCAGCCGCAAGTTTTTGCGTTAAAGCCGCAACCGGCAAGCCGACCACCGCGTTGTAATCGCCCTGGATCTCTTTGACGAATAGTCCCGATACCGTCTGGATTCCGTAAGCACCTGCTTTGTCATACGGATCTTCCGTCTCGACATAGGCATCGATCCACGCTTCCGGCAACTCATAGAACGTCACTTTGACTGCTTCGTGAAACGACAACTCACTGTTGCCCTGCACAACGGTCACCGCAGTGATCACTTCGTGCGTGTTGCCCGACAGTTTCTGCAGATAGTTTTTGGCCTGCTTTTTATTTTTAGGCTTAAGCAAAACCTCGCCATCCAAAACGACGATGGTATCGGAGCCGATGACGACAGCTTCTTTCTGTCCAGCCGCCACTTCCTGCGCTTTTTGTGCGGCGCATGCCAGCACATAGCCGAGTGCTGTCCCAAACTTCTCTGGAGCGGGTTCATCCGTGGTGCTCGGGATGACTTGGAAGCCGACGCCAAGCATGCCAAGCAGTTCCTGGCGGCGCGGCGACTGTGAAGCTAGAATGATGGGGAAATCGGATTTGAATTTCATAGATGGAATCTCTCCTTTTTCAAGAATCATACCATTTGCAGAAAGTCGTTAACAAATGGCAATAAATGATTTTTGCTAAGGTTTGAGGGATCGAAAAATGAGATTTGGTGGCTCCGGTCCCTGCAAAGCGCTGCGCAGCGCTGTTCGGAATTCTAATTTGCAATAGTTCAGGTCGGCATTTCGAATACAGCTGTGCTTTCGCATTTACAAGTTGCGGATTTTACAATAAAAAAAGATGAAGCCTCAGCTTCACCCCAGAAAATTCATATACCAAGCGAGCATACCGTCTCCCCAGAAATAGACGATGACGGCTGCGGCCGCGATTGACGGACCGAACGGAATCGGCGTCTTGCGGCCTTTTTTTGTGACGCGCAGTTGAATGATGCCGACGATGGCACCGATGAACGACGCAAAGAACAGGGTCATCAAGGTACCGGCTGTGCCGAGCACCAGTCCGATGACGAAAAACAGTTTGATGTCGCCCCCGCCCATGCCGCCTTTGGAGACGACGGCGATCAGGAACAATAAGGAAAATCCGACCGCTGCGCCGAGCAAACTGTCCCACCACGGGTCAAGCGGGATCGCGATGCGCAAACCGAGCAGCACCACCGCAAACGGCAGGAGCACTTTGTCGGGAATCAGCATATAGGCGATGTCCGATACGGTGATGATGACCAGCATTGAAACGAACAAGATCGCGACGATCAGCTCGGGCGTAAAGCCGAACACCAAATACGATGCCACGAATAAAACCGCAGTGATCGCCTCCATCAGCGGATAGACCCAATGGATTTTCGAGCCGCATGTCCGGCATTCGCCTTTCAGGAACAAGTAAGAGAACACCGGCACCAGGTCGAGCGCGGTCAAGCGCCGCTGACAATTGGTGCAATGCGAAGGCGGATACGCGATGGATTCCTTTTTCGGTACGCGCAAGCCGACGACGTTGAAGAATGAGCCGAAAACGAGCCCGAACAGCGAGAAGAAGAAAGAATAAGTAAGTACCATAGAAACCCTCTTTGCTATAGTTTTTTGTGGGATAGTTTGTTGTTGATATTCCGTAAAACAACTCCGCTTTCCTGCGGGCTTGCGCCGAACTAACTCGGACTTACTGTCCGAGTGGATTTCGGCACTTCACTATCCCGCTGGAGTCTCCGTTGTTTTACTCCATATCTTAACGAATAACCTGGAAATAAAAACTCAGACTTAATATAAACAATTATCGTAGCGCCACCGCGTCCAACCCACGACGCAATGCTGGGAACCAGGACTGAATAGATGCTTTTCAAGAGACGGGCCAAACGCAGTTTGGTCCATCTCTTCGCGACGCAGGAGCTGACGGTTTTCGGCATCTTCTGTTCTTTTTTATGTAGTGGGAAAAATTATTTCTTAGGCGATAGCTGAAAAACTCTACTATTGTTCAAGTTATACGACTATCTCTACGTCGGCGCCTCCAACCCCGACACAGTGCCGAAGAAACAGAACTGAACGGATGCTTTTCGCAAGCGAAAAGCGGAGGACAGAGCTTTTGTTTGCGGTATAACGGTTTTATTTGCGGAATACTCGAGTTTGTTTGCGGAATGCTGAGTTTGTTTGCGCTATAAACTAGTTTGTTTGCAGAACGGCCAAATTCTATCAAAAAGAGAGAAATCGCAGTGATTTCTCTCTTCCTTCTATTCCTCGTCTGAAGCTGCCGCGTTTTCATCGACATTGACTTCAACATCCACGTCGACGTCTGCATCTTCTTCGGATTCTTCCTCTTCAGCCAGAGCCGTGCCGTCATTTTGCGGCAACGGATTGACTTTGTCTGCCGGCGCCGGGGCGTCGACTTTCGGCACGGTGTCTGCGAGTGCGATCAAGTCCGGGCGGAAATACGCCGAGAAGGTCAGGTTGACATCAAGGGGTTCGCCCACTTGGTCGGCCGAAGTGACTTCTTCGTTGGAGCCGAAATCGACGGCTTCGACGATCATGATGCGCTCCATCGCTTCGACTTCTGTGATAAACGTGGTGATTTCTTTATAGTCATCCGCTTTGATGGTGACAGTCGTCAAGACTTCCTGAAGATTCTCAAGCCCTTCAACCGGAACCGGCAATGAAACCAGACCTTCAGTTATGCCGATGTTGTCGATCAAAGTCCCGGAAATCAATTCAGCCTGCTCGATCTGAAGGACGATTTGCTCAGTCAAGGATTCGACGGACACTTTTTGCTGCAGGTCGCTGGTGCTGATCTTCTCGCCTTCCGGCAATTCCTTCAGCTGGGTCTGCAGCGCAATCAAGACGTCGCGTTCTGAGCTCAATGTCTGTTCCGCCTGCAGCCTTGATTCCTTGGCTGGTGCGTACAAGGTGAAGTAGGAATACGCTGCGAGCGCCAACAGGAAGATGATGGATAAGACGATCAGGCCCTTTTCTTTTTGACTTTTCGATAAACTGCTCATTGGCCATCCCCTCCTGTTTCTGCTGGAGCGGTTTCAGCCGGTTCGACTGTGTCGGCGGGTGCTTCCGTTTCGGTATTGACTTCAACGTCGACATCCACGTCTTCGGCAGGTTCTTCTACTACTTCTTCTGCCGGTTCTTCGACCGCGGTTTCGCCTTCGACCGGAACAGCCGTATCGTCTGTCGGAATGCGTTCGTCGACAAAGATCAATGTATAGCTTGCAACATAACGTGGCATTTCTTCAATAATCGCTTTTTCGATGACTACGCCTTCTTCAGTTGTTTCAGCCGTGTCAATTTCATTTTGCGCGACACTGTCCAAAGTCGCTGACTCGATCAGTTCCGACGCTTTCAGCTGCGCCAGATAATAAGCGGCTTCGCGTGCGGTATCAAACTGGACTGACAAAATCGCCTGATCCAGTCCGGTATAGGAAAAGCTTTCAAAAAAGCCGCGAGCCGGCAGGATGGACACCAATTCCTGTAACAATGGAACCGTATCAAATTGATAGCCCTCCGCCCAGTCGACGGTCGCTTTCAATTGCTGTTCTTCATTCATCCCCTGCGCCGCTTCCAATTGGGTGCGGATCGCCGCTTGTTCAGAAGCGACCTGCACGGATTGCGCAGCGAGGACTGCCTGTTCCCGTTCATGGGAGCCGGCCAGAAATGCCAAGACCGCCCAAACGATGACGGCTGCGAATAAAATCGAAATCGCCGCAATCAGAAAAGCGGGACGGTCCCGTTCCTTTTGCGGCAATAGGTTAATATCAACCAACATAAACTCTTACACCTCTTTCAGCGCGAGACCGATGGCCCGGTTAAAGCGTCTTGGAACATCTTTTTCGTCGCCGCACGGAATGACGTCGATGACGAGCGGCAGGACAGGAATCTGAAACCGCATTTCCAGACTTTGCTGGAAAGATTCCCAATCGTAGAATTCCCCGTTGCAGATGATTTTTGAAATGCCGATTTCGCCGCTGTTCATATTGTAGCGGTAGAAATTCGCCAGTTTTTCGGCTTCGATTTCAATCGTCTCCATCACAGCGGTACGGTCGGCCGAATACGGATCTTCCACTTCCAAATCGACCGGACGCATGAACATCGGAAAATGTTCGTGGAAAATCGACACCGTCATTTTTTTCGACTGCAGGTCGATGAGCATGATGTGCTCGTCTTCCTGGAAATCATGCTGCAGATAGCCCAAGCGGTAAAGAGCAAGTGGCGTGATATCAGCAACCACCGCTTTTAATTTCACCTGATCAAAAACATCTTCATAGGACTGCATGACCGATTCCTTGGAAGCGATGATGATCGCTTCCGGCTCTTCTTCTTCCGGGTGGTACGGCACCACATCAAAGACGGGATCTTCAAAGGGCAGGTAAAGCGTCGAACCGATTTCGATGAAGAAATGGCCTTTCAGTTCATCGGCTTCGACATCGTCGGGGTAAGGTACTTTGCGGATGATAACGAATTCGTCAGGGGCGAGGAAGCGGACTGACTTCTTAGAGAGACCCCACTGATTGACAGCCTTATCGAGTACCGAGGCCAGCGCCTCCGCGTCGACGATCTTCCCCTCTTCGATGATGCCTGCAGGAAGAAGATGTTCTTCCGCACAATTCAGCTCCATCGGCAAAGAGGACTTCAAGTCGACATGACGGATCGCGTCTTCTTCAATTGTAATGGTGACGACGCGTGCTTTTCTCGATAAAAACGATAAGGCCATTTTTTCAGCTCCTAAATATTAATTATATTATCATCTGGTAACAGTAACAGTAGCTGGTGGAACTTCGTCAGATCCAACCGCAGCAGCAGTATTATCACTATTATCTAATGCTTGAACATTAGCTTTTGTGGTTTTAGTAAAGCCAACAGTAACTCCACCGTTTACAGCTGTTGCAGAAATCACCAAATTACCACTAACAAGTTCAAACGTAGGTTTAGTGGCTCCAGTTCCTGTGAAACTTCCAAAATCTTTAATATAACCGCCACCAGTCAATTCATCTGCAGTAATACTACCTGCTCCAGCAGCAGTAAACGCATCCTCGTTTTCAGCTAAATATAACTCAGCTGCAGCAAAAGCATTTAAAGCGTCAGATTTTGAAGCCCCAACACGACTGTTATCAATAATATTCCCAATCGCCGGAATCGCAATCGCTGCAATAATTGCAATGATAACGATAACTGCCAAAAGCTCGATTAATGTCATACCCTTTTCGTTGTTCAATTTCTTCTGCAAATATTTTTTCATTTCTTTTCCCCCTATTTTTTTACTTTTATATACTACTTTGAGTACAGCTCAATTATAACAATAGTACCAATTATAGCAATAGCCTTTTCTTGTTTATTTACAAAATATTTTAAATCGGAAAGACATAAATAACCTACAAATTGTCTACGTTCTGGAACATTTCAAACATCGGCATCATAATAGCCAAGACTATAGTCCCGACTAATGCGGCAAGGAATACAATCATCAACGGCTCAATCAATGCTTTCAGGCGATCGGTTTCAGCATCTACTTCTTTCTCGTAGAACTCGGCTACTTTGCTGAGCATATGATCGAGTGAACCGGTCTGTTCCCCGATGGCGATCATATGCGGGATAAGCGGCGGGAATGCCCAGTGCTTGCGCATAGGTTCAGTCAAGGAGCCGCCGCGTTCGAGCGAATCACGCGAAGACAAGATGACTTTCGACATGACGGCGTTGCCGACGACTTTTTCGGTCATGGTCAAGCATTGCAGGATCGGCACGGAACTGGAGAACAGTGAACTCAAGGTTCTGGTCAAACGCGCTAATGCCGACTTCTGCAGGATTCTGCCGAAGATCGGGATCTTCAACAGCATCGTATCGAGAATCATATTGCCTCTCGGATCCTTGCGCATCAGCCAGATCACTGCCGCAATCCCAAATGCACCAAGCAGCAGCAAATACCAATAGCCCATGACAAAGTCAGACGCGCCCATGACGATTTGCGTGATCATCGGCAGCTCGCCCCCGAAGCCTTCAAACATATCGGCAAACATCGGAACAATAGATGATAAGAGGAAAATAACAACGCCGATCGCCAGGATGCCCACGACGACCGGATAGGACATCGCCGAAACGACTTTTTGTTTCGTCTGGTAGGCTTTGTCGTAATGCGTTGCCAGACTTTCCAGGGAATCATCGATATTCCCGGACATCTCCCCCGCTTTGACCAAGTTGATCGTCAGCGGTTCGAAGATTTTCGGGTATTTTGCCAGCGAGTCGGACAAGGAATTTCCTTTGCGCAGCTCTTCCGCGATTTCCGATAGGGCTTTTCGCAGCGCTTTGGATTCGACTTGCTGGGACAGGATATGGATGGAATCGACGATGGTCACCCCTGCGCGCATCAAAGTCGAGAATTGGCGCAGGAACATGATGAACTGATCGCGTTTGACCGGATTGCCGATGACGATGTCTTTTTGCAAGGTGGTTGCCGGCATTTCGCGGATTTCGATGACGCGGATGCCTTCGTCGCGCAGTTTCGCGACGGCTTCTTTCCGGCTGTTGGCGACAGCGATGCCCGTGCGGATTTTCTTGCGGTCGCGGCCTTCGTATTTGTAACGGGCCACGTTATTCCGCTCCCTTCAAGTATGGCTGGGCGATTTCCCGCGTGATTTTGCCTTTTTTCAACAGCTCCTGGACAGACGTTTCCATCATGTGCATGCCGGACGCCCGGTTCGTCAGGATGACGTTCGGAATCTGGTGGACTTTCTCGGAGCGGATCAAGTTGGCGATGGCCGGATTGGAAATCATGATCTCGGTTGCGGCGACGCGTCCTTTGCCGTCAGAAGTAGGCAGCAGGCGCTGGGAAATGACCGCTTTGATGATGCCGCCGAGCTGGGTACGGATCTGTGCATGCTGTTCGTGCGGAAAAACGTCGATGATCCGTTCGATGGTCGATGCGGCACTCGACGTATGCAGCGTCCCCATGACCAAATGGCCGGTTTCAGCTGCGGTGATGGCCGTCGTGATCGTTTCCAGGTCGCGCATCTCACCGACCAGGATGACATCGGGATCTTGCCGGAGTGCAGCACGAAGTCCATTGGCGAATGAATTCGTATCAAAGCCGACTTCGCGCTGGTCGATGACCGAAGTGCCGTGTTTGTGCATATACTCGATCGGATCTTCCAACGTGATGATGTGCTTGGTCATGTGTTCATTCATGTAGCGGATCATGGCGGCGAGTGTCGTCGATTTACCGGAACCCGTCGGACCGGTCACGAGAATCAAACCTTGATGCGTATCGGCCAGTTTTTTCAACGTATCCGGCATTTGCAGGTCGTCGATGGTCGGAATCCGGGAAGGGATGGTCCGGAACGCATGGGAAATGGAACCGCGCTGATGGAATGAGTTGACGCGGTAACGCGCCACTCCGGCGATGGAGTAGGAATAATCCATCTCGCCTTTTTCCAGGAAGGTGTCCCATAAGGATTCCGGCATCAACGCTTTGGCGATCGCCATGGTATCGTCGGGCATTAGTTTTTTGTCGCCGAACTGGATCAAGGTGCCGTTCATCCGGAAAATCGGAGGAATGCCGGTGGTCATATGGATATCGGAGACATTCCGCTCTTTGGCTTCAGTCAATACATGGTCGATGAAAGTTGTCGTAGGCATAGGTTAGTCTGTCATGGCAACGCGAAGTACTTCTTCCGTCGTTGTCATGCCCTCCTTTACTTTTAATAAACCGTCGTCGATGAGGAAGATGGTTTTATTTCTTATCGCGATTTCACGGATTTCCGCTGCGGTGCCGCCGCGATTGATGACGTCTTTGATGGCTTCGTCCACCACCAGCACTTCATGGATTGCCATACGGCCTTTATAGCCGCTCATATTGCATTGCGGACAGCCTTTGCCGCGTGCGATGGTGTCGATCTGGATGCCGCGCTTGGCGAAAATCTCTTTTTCACGGATGGTCGCCCCCTGTGTTTCACGGCAGTCACGGCAGACGCGCCGTATGAGACGCTGTGCCACAACGGCGTTCAAGGAAGCCGTCACGAGGAAGGGCTCGATGCCCATATCCATCAGGCGGGTGATCGACGCGATCGAATCGTTGGTGTGGATCGTGCTCAGCACCAAATGCCCAGTTAGTGAAGCCCGTATGGAAATGTCGGCTGTTTCCTTGTCGCGGATTTCCCCGACCATGACGATGTCGGGATCTTGGCGCAAGATCGACCGTAATCCGGCCGCAAACGTCAAGCCGACATTGGCGTTCACCTGGATCTGGTTGATGCCTTCCAGCTGGTACTCGACGGGGTCTTCGACGGTGATGATGTTGACTTCCTCGGAATTCAGCTTGTTCAGCGCCGCATACAATGTCGACGATTTCCCTGAACCCGTCGGCCCGGAAATGAGGATGATGCCATTCGGTTTGTCGATTTCGCGCATAAAGCGTTCCATATTGACGTCGTTAAAACCAAGTTTCGAGATGTCGGTGAGGTTTTGGCTCAAGTCCAAAATCCGCATGACGATCTTTTCGCCGAACACGGTCGGGAGAGACGATACACGCAGATCAATGGCACGGAAATCGACCGTGGTCTTGATCCGGCCATCCTGCGGAATGCGGTTTTCCGTGATGTCCAGGTTCGCCAAAATCTTGATGCGTGCCGTGATCATCTGCTGCATGGTCTTCGGCAGGATCCGCTCAGTGCGGAGGGTGCCGTCGATCCGGTAACGCACCAGGATGCGGTTTTCCTGCGGGTCAAAATGGACGTCGCTGGCTTTTTGCGAAACGGCGTTCGACAGGATCTGGTTGACCAGCCGGACAATCGGCGCATCCAGGTCGTTCAATTCACTTTGCTGCTCTTCTGCCATCTGCGGCAATTCTTCCAACAACTCATCATACGATTCTTCATCGTAGTATTTCGCAATGGTTTTGACGATGTCTTCTTTTGAAGCGATCGTCGGTTCGATCTGGAAGCCGGTCGTCAGCCGAAGATCATCAATGGTGATGAAATCTGTCGGGTCATTCATGGCAATAAACAGCCGGTCGCCTTCGGTTTTAAGCGGCACCAGCAGTTTGCGCTTGGCGAACTCTTTCGGCACCACATTGAACAGCATCGGATCGAACGGATAGCGGAACAGCGAGACATGTGGAATGCCGAGCTGCACTTCCAGTGTTTCGATCAATTGCTGCTCGGTGATGATGCCGCGCTGGAGTAAGGCATCACCCAACTTCTGATCGTTCTGTTTGCCGTTCAGCGTTTCCTGTAAATCCGCTTGTGTCAATAACCCTTGTTCGACTAAGATGTCGCCTAACCTTCTTCTGACAATCGCCATTTCGATCTCTCCTTCCTTGCACTTACTCTGTTACGATCTTGCCGCCTTTATCATAGACCGGTTTTTCATCGGCTTTATCCGGATCTTTTGCCGGGCCAGTTGGTGCCGGCACATCGTGTTCGCCGTCTCCGTCCTTATCGATAAAGCCCGGCTGGCCGGTTGTCGGAACTTCCGGAGTAACTGTGCCGTCGTGGACACCATCGCCATTCGCATCAATAAAGCCTGGTTGGCCGACTGTTGGAACGGTCGGCATTGCGGTTGTTCCGTCATGGACGCCGTCCCCATCGGCATCGACAAAGCCCGGTTGTCCGGAAGTCGGCGGTGTTGTCGGACCATCATGGATCCCATCGCCATCCGCATCAACAAAGCCCGGTTGTCCCGCTATAGGCGTCGTGGTGGTTCCGTCATGGATGCCGTCTCCATTGGCATCGATGAATCCAGGTTCACCGGCGACGGGCACTGTAGCTTCCGGCGCTGCAGGCTGCGTGAGTGGATAGACTTCCACACGATGGACTGGCGGATAGAAATCATTCGATACCGTCTCCACTTCCAATGGTTCATCATCTTCCAGAATCGTCCGGATGACATTCAGCCGCTTGCCGGACAATCCTGTTTCTTCGACTTTATTGCCACTCGTGACAAATGCACTGTATTGCTTGATCAAGCGCGGCTGGATATCCGTTTCTTCCGTAATGCCGATCGCGTAGGAATAGACGAACGGATAACCGCTGATGGATGCGTTCACTGAATCGCTGGATTTCGACAGATTCAACGTGAACGAACTGTCATTCGGATTGGTGAAGACAAAGTCGATTGCAAGCTGGCGGTTGATCGCCGCTTCCTGTCCAAGCGGAATCGAAGCGGGAACCTGTGAACCGATGCTGCGTTCATCTATTTGGAAATTGGTCTGCAGCAAAGCGCCATAGATGGCTGAAGCGATTTGCGTCAGCTCCCCATCACTGATATCTGTCAGCGGAAGCTCCGCAATAAATTCAAGAAATGAAAACTGTGTTCCCGGCGCTAATTGGATGCCGTCTAAGGCATCGATGACCGTTGAACTGTCGAGGCTTGAGAAACTTGCTGGAAATACCACATCCGACACTTTTTCACGGGATAAGCTGAGGCTGTCATCGCTGATCGCTACATTCGTTTTTGTCTGCCCTACCTGGAGTGCTGTTTCCAGCTTCTCATTGATAGCTTCTACGTCTGCTCCCGAAAAAGCGGCGACGGGGAAATGCTCGGCTAAGAACGCCCCGGTTGTATCCGGCGACAGCTGGAAAACAAAGCCGTTCTGCGAACCGGTCTCTGCACTGCCCACTGTTTCATCGAGTAAAATCTGCGCATTTTCCAGTGGGTACTGTTCTGTTGCATCCTGGTAAGTGACATGCAGTTCAGCATCTGCGCGCCAAGTTTCTGACTGGCCGGCAAACAGCATTTTCGCTGAGGCCACTTCCATATTGGAAACATCGGTCGTGCCGATATACGTGTTGTCGCCGAATTCCTCTGTCGGAAACAGCCAGTTATCCACAGCATAAGCGCCCGCATTGGTCGCTCCGAATACGAATAGCGCTAAGCCGAAAACGGCTGCAAAAGTCAATCCAAATAATTTATTGTCCACGGGTAATCTCCTCTCGATCGGCATCAATCGACTGCATACCGAACGGTTTCGGCTTTTGGGCTGGTTCTGCAGCAACAGGCGTTTCTTCTGTTGTCGCCAAATAGGTTTTGGTGTTTTTCTGCTTCTGCTCGCGGCGCTCTTCCATCAGGCGCTGCTTTTCGTTTTGCTCTTTTTCGACCAGCTTCATGAAGATGAAAGCGGCCAGAAACGACACACCCAGCAATGCCAAAGCCACTATGTACCAGGCATAAGCTCCCTGCATCAGTATCGCAATCCCGGCAGCGGCAAGTCCGCCTCCGGCAATGGTCATCCGCTTAGCGAGCGGAACCTGTTTGAAAAGTAGATAAGTAAGCGGCAAAACCACTGCCGCCAGAATGATGAAAATCAGTATGCGTATCATGTAGATCCTCCTGTTTGGTAAACTATCTTTTAATATTTGATCTCCATCTCAATTTCAGTATCAATCGGATTCGGTACCGAGACGTCTAATGGTTGTGTGCTCGTGTTTTTGAGAGTTACGCCGCAATTTTCCAAAAAAGTTGAGTACGTGTCTTCACGTTGAACAAAAAGATCGGTCATCTTATGTGTAACTTTGTCGATTGTAACGGTTCGATCTACATTATTCACAGTTTTCAATTCAAAAAACTTGTCTTTATCTGTTGAAAAATAAGATAGAGCCCCACTTTCCGAAAACTCGATTTCCTGTGCCAGTCGCTTCAGGTCATCACTGTCAATCCGGTCGATATCCAGGCAAAGCCTTGAATAGTTGGAAATTTCAATATGGTTTTTCCAATCTATATTTGCTATTTTCGATGTTCCATTAATCGTGTCATACCCAAGGATGAGAAAATTGGTATAGTACATATTTTTGATATTGACATCCACTGTCAGCTCTTTGACGATGATTGTTTGTTTAACTCCATTTTTCCCCAGATTAATCAGGTTATTTCCGGCATCCAACTTACCATTGATGATAAGGTTGGCATTAATAAGGTTATTCATATTGTTGGATGCGGCAGCATCATTTTCCTGAACCACCAAATTGATGCCTTCGAAATTTAAGTTATTGCAGTTATTATTACAAACATAATTACCGAAATCATTGGTATAAACCCGAAAATCGGCAGGATCGAAATTTAATGCCTTGATTTTTTGAATAAAAATATTTAATTTCTCTCCGGATGCTGCTGCACATTCATAAGGAGCTGTAGCTGTCTTATCAACAACGCTCTGCAGAAGATCAGCGCAGGAACGAGTCGGTGGAATCAATGTAAATATTTTTTCATAAGTCAAATCTTCATCTTTTGTAACTAGAATTGTATCCACTTTGATGGATTCTTCGGCATTTAGAAAACTCTCAGGTATTTTCACATAAAATTTTGCAGTCAAATGCTTTAAAACTTTATCTGAAGAGCCTTGGGACGTAATATCGGTAGAGCCTTCGACCACCATATCAATCTTGATGGATGCTACTTCTTTTTTGTCTGGAGAGGCTGATTCGACATCAGCTAAGTCAGCGTTCAACTTTGTCGCAGTCACATCAGACACCGAATAATCGATTTCCTCAGCAGAAAAAGGAACTGTTTTAACTCCTATTCGGTCATGAAGCTCTTTTACTTTAGCTAGGATGCGCTCAATGTATAATGTTTTCATTTCATCATCAATATTACTTTCCCATTGGTCTCGTTCGAATTCCGTATCACAAGCCGTGCCAAGAGGATATTTAATACACTCAATCAACGAATTCAGCTTAAGTTGCGTCTGATCACTCATTTCTTGCTTAAGCATTTTGAGCTCCCGCTCAAAATCCGAAGTGAAGTAAAGTGTTCCCATTTCCGCAGCTGCCACTGCTTGATTGGTAACATCGATTGTCTGTTCCTGTCTTGCATGGTTCATAGACCCGGCGATAAAAGTTGCGGATATGCCCATAAATAAAACTACAACCAATAACACGATCAATAAAGCGTAGCCTTGCTGATGTTTAAGATGCTTCATTTTCCAGCCCCCTCTTATACATGCCAGTAATGATTCTAGTCAAGACTGTATCGATAGAGATCGTTGTTTTTCCTGAAATGAGCTTTAAGTTGATTGCAGTATTCTGTTCTTTTGGCAAGATGATAACTTCGGTAAAAGGTGCTCCCGTATAAACGGACCCATTGATGGCTGTTTCTTCATAGTTATAGGTTTTATCCAGGACTCTTTCGAAAGAACCGCAACCTTCATCATCAAAGCAGGTTTTCAATACAAGCTGTCCATTTTCAAAACCAAGCGAGTAACTATCACTTTTTCTATGGGCAGATGCTAGTTTCGCGATAATCAAATTAGCATCCTGTTGGATTTGGGTTTTTGAAGTTTCAACTACACTATGCTTAAAGCCAATCGACATTGCCGTCCACGCAACGCCAGCGATGAGGGAAACCAGAACGAGCGCTGCAAGAAGTTCGACCAAGGTTATTCCTTTTTCGTTTTTTTTCATATCAATCAGCCTTCTTTTCGATGACAAATTTAATATATGAATAAGTTTCGCTGCTGACGCGGCTGCCTTCATAAACCTTCAGATGGATTTTATGCAGTTGCGCCAAGCTCGGATCATGACATTTCAAACTATTTTCATCTTCTTCCAGAAAGGGCTGACAGCTGAGGTAAATGTCAGCTTCATAGCGATAATCATCCACTTTTACATAACGAATAAAATCAGGGTTCGGAGCAATTTCAGCATAGCCGGCTGCGGGCATTTTGACACTTAGTACTGCTTTGAAATCTTCATATATAGAAGGATCGGCCAGGTCACGTTCTCCTTGCCACTCTGCTGCTCCGACTATACTAGCCATCTCCTGCCTTGCCAGGTTCATGGTATCCAGTTTGGTTTCTGTTTTTGCATTAAATAAGGTCATTTGAGGGAAGATGGACATAATGCCGACGAACAGGATGCCTAATATGACTACCGCTGCCAATACTTCGACTAAGGTTAATCCTTTATCATTCATACTCATCGGCTTCGCCTCCTCAAACATACATGAATATATCCCTTTTTATTCCTATTAAAAGAAACTTTTTATCTAAACATTAACTTAGCTACATTATTACATTCTTTCCGCCCCGTTGAACAGTGTTTTATCATGAACTTCAAAATTTATTGTTAAAAATAACAATAAAACTCTTTTCAAAATAGGAAAAAAGACTACAGCAGGGAGTAATCCCTGCTGTAGCCTTATTTTGAGTATGCTGCGACTTTATTCCGCCCAGCTTGTTTTGCTCCGATATACAACGCGCGGTCCGCATTCCGGATCAATGCCATCCCTTCATCGCTGTCATCCGGCGCCGTGGATACCCCGATGCTCAAGGTGATGTGGACAATCTGTTGTCCACGGTCGTCTCCCAGATCGCTCTTAATGAGGAATTCATGTTTTTCGATGCGTCTGCGCAAGTTTTCAGCGAGCAGCATGGCCAAGTCTTTGCTGTAGTCCGTGAGCAATACTACAAATTCTTCACCGCCATAACGAGCGATGGTTCCTTCTTCACCAATTTCCTCTGTAAGGATAGCAGCCAGTTGAACCAAAATATCATTGCCGCTTTGGTGGCCGTAACGGTCATTGATGCTCTTGAAATGATCGATGTCCATCATGATCAGCGACAGCTGCTCCAGCTTGCCTTTATGCATTTCTGCGATGCAGCTTTCCAGACTTTCATCCAAATAGCGGTAATTGTATAATTTGGTCAGTCCACAACGTTCGCTTTTCGCGATGACTTTTTGCATATAGCTGGTTTTTTCCAGCGATACGGCAAAATAGGTACTGAGGATTTCTAAGATCTGCAGCTGGTGTTTAGCGAAAGCGTATCTCTTTTTCGACGCCAGCACCAGGACGCCTTCTGTTTTGTTATTGCGGGCAATCGGCGTAGCCATCAGACTTTCTGTATCTTTTGGAAGATTTCCCGTGATCAGGTCCTGCCACTGGCTTTTTTCATCATAGATGTAAGAGTCGTTGGTGACGATCACTTTTCCTGCAATTCCTCTATTATAAGGAATCGATGCAATTTCACGCGGCTGCAGTTGATTGTTTTCGTAAATCCGCAGCATCTGTTGTTGGCCATCCCGGTAATCGATGACATAGGCATATTCGACTTTGAACATCTTGGCGACCTGCACGACAAATTGATCGAGCACTTCATTGGTCTCCAAACGATCTGCAAGCTGATGGCCAATGGCTCCAGCTCTTTTCAAGTCAATGTTCACCTGTTCCGAGCTGGTGAACTTCTTCATGACAGCGGCCATGATGAAAAATGGAACGCCCAGTAAAACGAGTGCCGGAATCCCGATATACGATTCGAACATGTACAAGGCAATGGCAAATGGGAAGATCACCAACATCAATACAAAGTCCCAAATGGCATCGATGGAAAAGAATTTGCTGCGATTGCCGGTCGTATAATCATATAACTTATAGATGACTTGGTTGCTGAGAACAGATACTACCTGAAAAACCAATCCGTAAACGATGACATGCGTCAGCTCCAATGATCCGATCTGGCCTCCGGCACCTATGTAAGCCAGTCCGGCAATCAAGGAAACCAGGAAAAACATCAGTGAGTTGAATGGAATCCGCAGCGATTGTTCTTCATTCGTCCGGATTCGGTACAGCACAATCAACATGGAGGCTTGGGAAACCAGCATTTCGATAAAAAGGCCATACTTCAGGAACAAGGCCACCGTCACCCATTGCACCAAAAAAGTCGAAGCGCCGTTGATGTTCATCGGCATCAAGCTCATCAATACAAAAAACAGCACATACGCCAGTAAATTCCACGGGTCGGCTACAGATGGCGGGAAGAAATGATAAACAATAACCAGGCCTGCCGGAACAATTAAAGCCCATAGGCACCAAAGAATTTTTTTACGTGTAAAATTACTCCCCATACCATCTCCCCTTTCTGAAACAAATTAAATGATGTTCACGCTATTCAACTACTATGCTTGATAATGCTGAAAAAAGGATTTTGCGGTATTTCGCAATAAAACGAGAAGATGCAGAGAACCTGTGACTATAGTCTCTTCTTCTTCTTTATATACAGGTAATATATCACATAAATTTGTAATTGTCTTTCTTTTGCTTTTACTTTCTTCATATAATATTTTGGCTGGCAATGCACGTTCATTGTCAAAATCAACAAAGGTGAAATGATCGCTGACCGTTTCCAGCTTACGCAGGGCACTTACATAATCCTTGTCTTTGAATATCCCCATGACGATGTGGACCGGCCGCTCCGGAAATGTTTCATTTATCGTCGCAACCAATGCATCAATGCTCGCTTCGTTATGGGCGCCGTCAAAAATGACTCCTGGATAGACTTCTTCAAACCGGTACGCAAGCGTTGCGGATTCAAGGCCGAGCAGCGCTTTGTCTTCATTGAAATCCAACCTAAGAAGTTCTTTCGCAGCTTCTATTGCCAATGAGGCATTTTTTTGCTGATGCGGCCCTTTTAACTTCAATGGAACATCAATATCCTGGTTAGGGCATATCACTTCGGCGTGAAGACGGTCAGCCGTTTCCAGAACGATTTTCATAGCCGGATTCGGCAGCTCGCCGATGACGATAGGCTTCCATTTCTTTATGATGCCGGCCTTGTGGCGGGCAATTTCTTCTATTGTATTCCCTAGGAAATGAGTATGGTCGATGGCGATCGATGGAATGATGGCAATTTCGGAATCGATGACATTGGTGCTGTCGAGCGCTCCTCCCATGCCTGCTTCGATGATGGCAAAATCGGGCGATTGTTCCTGGAAAACGACGAATGCCGCAGCCGTCAAAAGCTCAAAATCAGTCAAAGGTGTTTTTAAGCGGCTCAAGCGTTCCATTACTTGGCTAAGTTCAGCCGGACTGACGGGCTCCCCGTTGATCTGGATTTGATCGTGAAGATCTTCAATGCAGGGCGAATAGAAATTTCCCACGCGATAACCATGCGCTTGGAGGATTGCTGACAGGAACGCAGCTGTTGATCCTTTGCCATTGGTTCCTGCTAAATGAATGAACCTGCCGCTTTGATGAGGATTCCCCAGCTCTTCCAGTGCAGCCGTTATGGCCTCCAGTCCCGGATGGATGGATGAATCTGTATGTATATTCCATTTGCTTTTGTATTGTTCAAGTCCAATTATCATAAGAAGCCTCTTTTCCGCGGTAAACATGATACACTTTTTGAGTATGATTATAGCACGAAGGTGGAATGGATATGACGAGTTGTTGGGTTATTTACAACGGAAGCCTGGTTTCCGATAAGTTTGCAGACCAAGCCAGGCTTGTCGCTGAAGCTGCAGAAAGAGCCGGCATCGCCGTAACGATCAAGAAAAACTACGAAACCGTGATGGATTTATCAGTTAACTTCAGTATACCTGATTTTGCAATATTATTGGATAAAGATATCTTGCTTGGATATTTTTTGAAGAGTCGAGGCGTACCGGTCTATAACGACCCTTCCGTCATCGATTTATGTGATAATAAAGCCACACAATACGTCCAGCTGGCTGCAGAAGGCTTGCCGATGCCACGAACGATTGTCGCGCCGAAAGTCTACCCGAATTTCTCCATTATGGATTCCGGTTATTTCGAAGAGATCATCGACCGGCTGAAGCTGCCGATGATCATCAAGGAAGGCCATGGCTCATTCGGCATGAAGGTCTACTTGATCGAAACCGAAGAGCAGTTCTACGAAAAAGTCGACAGTCTTCGAGGCATCGATTTTGTATTTCAGGAGTTCATCGCTACGAGCCGCGGCCGTGACATCCGCGTCAATATTGTCGGCGGAAAGATTGTCGCTGCCATGTACCGCCATTCGGACACCGATTTCCGCGCCAACATCACCAATGGCGGCGTAGCTTCACCCATCGAACTGACCGCAGCCCAGCAGGAACTCGCACTCGCAGCCGCTCAGGCAGTCGGTGCAACTTTCGCCGGAGTCGATTTGCTGTTCGGTGAAAACGAAGAACCACTGGTTTGTGAAGTGAATGCCGCTGCCCATATCCGCAACATCTTGAATGTCACGGGAGTCAATGTCGCAGATGCCATGATCGCTTATATATTGGAGGACTTAACATGAAACTTCTCTACGAAACGGATGATGCCGAACGCAACTATGGATTTATCGAAGAATTGCAGCGCTTTGGCGAGTTCGAGCTGATCAAATGGGATGACTGGAGCGAAAATGGCCAAGCAATGCTTGTGGATAAGTTGCAGGGTGAAACTGTCCTGTTCCGCGCACGTCGACCTGAAGCTGCCCGTTTTTTGGAAGACCACGGAATCCATCTGGTGAACCGGGCCGAGGTCAATCGCATCGCCAATGATAAATGGCAAAGCTACCAGTTGTTCCTGCTGATCGGTGTACAAGCAATCCCGACCTACCGGGAAGCGATGGAATTTCCGTGCATCGCCAAAACGGCTGACGGCCATGGCGGTTCGGAGGTATGGCTCGTTGATAAGGCTAAAGACATTCCAACCGCCGCTTCCCCACTTGTTTTTCAGCCGGTGGTCGAACACCAGTCAGATGTCCGCGCCTACGTCATCGGCACAGAACTCGTCGGTGCCGTCAAACGCAGTTCTAAGGATTCCTTCAAGGCCAATTACTCGCTCGGTGGAAACATTGAGAAGTACGTACTTAGCGCTGCGCAGGAAAAAGACGTCCTGAGAATCGCCCGCGCCTTGAACAGCGACTATATCGGCATCGACTTTCTGCTGCTCGAAGACGGAAGGCACGTGTTCAATGAAATCGAAGATCCCGTCGGCGCCCGCTCCTTTTACGAGACGCATGAAGAAAACATCGCCGAGCTATTAGTTGAGCATATGCGGAAACTTGAAAAACATGCACCATATCGTCAGGAAGATCGGCCGAAGTAGGTAGTCAGAAATCATAAAATCGCTTTGGTCGCATAGGGCCGAGTTCCTAAAGTAAGAGTTATAAAACTCCTGCTTCTGCATCGCTTCGCTAGCTTCGAAGCTAAGAGAATAAGCGAATTCGAAGTGCGTATTTAGTTTCCACGTCTATATACCAAATTTAGAGCTATGTAAGTTTAACTGCAGAATGACTTTTTTATTCATTATGTTCTTTCTTCTAAGAATTCTTTAGCTGTTAACAAATAAAAATTTATATTATTCTTCTTAAATAATAGGATATGGAGCAAACTAGCGGAGACTCCCGTGGGAGCAGCGCAGCGATATATATGAAATCCACTTGGGCGCTAAGCCCAAGTTAGTTCGGCGCAAGCCCATAGGAAAGCGGAGCTGGTTTGCGGAACATCCCTATAAAACACAAAAACCGCTCTCCCATCCGGGAAAGCGGTTTTTCTTATTCTTACAGGTTCTGCAATTCTACAATGCGTTTTTCAACCGTTGCGTGTTTTTCCACGTAATCGGCTTGCTTCGCACGTTCTTCTGCAACAACGGCTTCAGGTGCTTTGGAAACAAAGCGTTCATTCGACAACTTACCGCTGACGAGTTTCACTTCTTTCGCCCATTTTTCCAGTTCCTTGTTCAGACGCGCAAGCTCTGCATCGATATCGATCAAGCCTTCAAGCGGCATGAACAACTCAGCACCGGACACGACAGCTGACATCGACTTTTCAGGAGCTTCGATGTTTTGGCCGATCGTCAATGTTTCCGGGTTGCAGAAACGTTCGATGTACGCTGCGTTCGCTTCAAGTACGGCATGCGTATTCGCGTCTTTCGCTGAAATCGTCAATGGCACTTTCTTGCTCATCGGCGACTGCACTTCCGCACGGATGGTCCGTACGGAACGGATGACATCCATCAACAGCTTCATGCTTGAAGACTGGCTTTGGTCCGTCAGGGAATCATCCACTGTCGGCCATGCGGCGATTGTGATCGATTCGCCTTGATGCGGCAGGTTCTGCCAGATTTCTTCCGTGATGAACGGCATGAACGGATGCAATAGGCGCATCGTGTTATCCAGTACATAGGCAAGAACCGAACGCGTCATTTTCTTCGCTTCTTCGTCTTCGCCGTATAATGGCAATTTTGACATTTCGATGTACCAGTCACAGAAATCGTCCCAGATGAAGTTGTAGAGCGAGCGTCCCACTTCACCGAATTCATAGCGTTCTGCAAGTTCCGTCACCTGTTCGATGGTTTCATTCAAACGGGTCAGGATCCATGAATCCGCTACGGATTTCTTGCCGGACAAATCGATTTGGTCGTACGTCATGCCTTCCATATTCATCAACGCGAAACGGGAAGCGTTCCAGATTTTATTGGCAAAGTTCCAAACGGACTCGACTTTGTCGTTCGAATAGCGGAGATCCTGGCCAGGTGATGAGGCGGTCGCCAGGAAGTAGCGCAGCGAATCCGCTCCGTATTCCGAAATGACATCCATCGGATCGACGCCGTTGCCGAGCGATTTGGACATTTTACGTCCTTCCGCGTCACGTACAAGACCATGGATCAACACGTCTTTAAACGGTTTTTCACCAGTGAATTCAAGCGCCTGGAAAATCATGCGGGATACCCAGAAATTGATGATATCGTAACCCGTAACCAAAGCATCGGTCGGATAGTAGCGGCTCAAATCATCGTTTTCTTCCGGCCAGCCGAGTGTCGAGAACGGCCATAGGGCAGATGAGAACCACGTATCCAGAACGTCTTCATCCTGCGTCCAGTTTTCAGCGTCAGCCGGTGCTTCATGACCTACGTAGATTTCGCCTGTTTCGTTATGGTACCAGGCTGGAATCTGATGTCCCCACCAAAGTTGGCGCGAAATACACCAGTCGCGGATGTTTTCCATCCAGTGCAGGTACGTCTTCTCGAAGCGATCCGGTACGAAGTTGACGCCCGCATCTGTTTTCTGCGCTTCCACCGAAGCCGCAGCTAAAGGCTTCATGTCAACGAACCATTGTGTCGACAGGTAAGGCTCAACAACTGCCCCGCTGCGTTCTGAATGGCCAACGGAATGCAGGTGCTCTTCGATTTTGAATAGAACATCCATGTCCTGCAGGTCTTTGATGATCTGCTTGCGGCATTCGAAGCGGTCAAGCCCCTCGTATTTGCCGGCGTTTTCGTTCATCGAACCGTCTTCGTGCATGATCAGGACGCGTTCAAGGTTATGGCGATTGCCGATTTCAAAGTCATTCGGGTCATGGGCAGGTGTGATTTTAACAGCGCCGCTTCCGAATTCCATATCCACATAGTCGTCCGCAACAATTTCCATTTCACGGCCGATGATCGGGAGGATGACTTTTTTGCCGATCAAATGCTGGTAGCGCTCGTCTTTCGGGTGAACCGCTACGGCTGTATCGCCAAGCATCGTTTCCGGACGGGTAGTCGCGATTTCAATGTGGCCGCTGCCGTCTGCTAGCGGATAACGCATATGATAGAACGCACCTTGTACGTCTTTGTAGATAACTTCAATATCGGAAATGGCGGTTTTCGTCGCCGGATCCCAGTTGATGATGTACTTGCCGCGGTAGATCAGTTTTTTCTCGTATAATTTTACAAAAACTTCACGAACCGCTTTTGACAATCCATCATCCAACGTGAAACGCTCACGGGAATAATCGAGGCCTAGGCCCAATTTTGACCATTGCTCACGGATATGGCCAGCGTACTGGTCTTTCCATTTCCATGATTCTTCAAGAAATGCTTCGCGGCCCAAATCGTAGCGTGAACGCCCTTCTTCTTTCAGTTTGCCTTCCACTTTCGCCTGCGTCGCGATGCCGGCATGGTCCATTCCTGGAAGCCAAAGTGCGTCAAAGCCCTGCATGCGTTTCATGCGTGTCATGATGTCCTGCAAAGTTGTATCCCAGGCATGCCCTAAATGCAGCTTGCCAGTAACGTTCGGCGGGGGAATCACAATGGTATACGGCGTTTTGCCGCTTTCCGGTTTCGCTTCGAAGAATTTGTTGTTGACCCACCAATCGTAACGCCCTTTTTCAATCGATTGCGGATCGTACTTGGTCGACATCTGTTCAGTCATTGGAATTCCTCCTCTAATTTCTGGCACAACGCAAAAAACTCCTGTCGTCTGTAAAGGACGAAGGAGTTTTTCGCGGTACCACCTTTATACACAGGTCCATTTTCAGACCTGGCTCTCAAGTTTCATAACGGATGTTAAGTCCGGTTCCCGCTACTCTGTTCACGGCAACTGCTCCAAGGTGACATTCAAATATGTGTCCATGAAAGCCTCTCACCAATCAGCCTTCTCTCTGAAATGCACGCACATTCTACTATCCTCTTCAACGCATGATTATCTAATTACCCTTATTGTACTCAATATCCGCTTTTAGCGTCAAGTTTTTTTACAATGAATGACACAAGCGGCGCCGCCACCAGCAGGATGAAGAACAAACGAAACAGCTGGAAGCCGGTGATGAGTGCCACATCTCCTCCAACGGCGAGCGCCGTGATCGCCATTTCCGCGATGCCGCCGGGTGCTGCACTTAAGAAGAAGTCGAGGAATATGTATTCCGGCAGCCAAGCCGTTAACACGAAGGCTATCAAGACAGTAAAGCCGATCAGCAGGATATTATTCAAAACAATCGCAGCACCCAAACGGAACGTCAGCTTATCGCCGATCCCTTCCATCTGCAAGCCGAGATTCGCTCCGATACACACTTGTGCGCTCGCAATCAACCAGTACGGCATATCGATCAGGACATCGCCTGAAACAGTCTGTACGGCGGCCAGGGTCAGTATAGGCGCCAGCAGTTCAGCAGCCGGAAAGCCGATTTTTTTCATGCCGGCGTAAAGCGCCCATCCGACAACGAACGCCATAACGAATAACAGCGGGGAAAACGCAAAAAGCCGCTGCTCCATTTCTCCTGCGCCTCTGCCGTTCAGAAAAATCGTCAGGAACGGCACAATGGTCACTACCATGAAAATCCGGATCGTTTGCATCATCGTCACGACGGTGATGTTCGCTGACTTGACGTCTTCCGCAATAACCACCATTTGTGCCAAGCCGCCGGGGATCGATCCAAGCAAACTGGTCGCCAGGCTTTCATGGACCATGCGCTTGAACAACAAGCCGAGCCCAATCGACAGCGCCACGACCGATACCGTCATGAACGCCATGTACGGCAAATCCACCACCATCAACAGCACTGCATCCCGCGTAAACGAGGAACCGATCTGCACGCCGAGCATCACCAGCCCCACTGTCCGCAGAATTTTTGGCCAGTATAAAGGAATTTTCGTAAATTGATTGACCAACAGCAACGCGAACATCGGCCCAAGCAGCCAAGGCAGAAACATCCCGACCGCTTCAAACACCGCTCCCGCTGCCGCCGCTATGAGCGCGGTCACTCCAAATGCCCTCACCATCATCCCTCCTTTTTCCAAGCGCTGTTAGTTCTTTCTATGTTACACGAAAGACCTCCATTCGTGGGCAGTAGATGTTATCCACCCGCAGTCTTTCTATTAATCATTAACCGAAAAAAAAGCGCTGGAGCATCTGGATGAACCAGACGCTTCAGCGCTCTCTTGTTGCTTAACGTGCCAACTTAGCAAATACGGTATGGAATGCTTCCACGGTTTTTGCAATATGCTCTTCCGTGTGGGCAGTCGAAAGGAACATGCCTTCAAACTGGGACGGCGGCAGGAAAATGCCTTCTTCCGCCATCAAGCGGTAATAGTCCGCGAACAACTCGGTGTCCGAAGTTTTTGCTGTTTCGAAATCGACTACCTCTTCGTTTGTGAAGAAGAACCCGATCATCGAACCTGCACGGTTGACGGTATGCGGGATATTGTATTTCGTCGCCGCTTCACGGAACCCTTTTTCAAGCTGGTTACCGCGTTCGATGAACACGTCGTAACTTTCTTCCGTCAGACGGGACAAGGTTTCAAAGCCTGCACGCATCGCCAATGGGTTACCTGACAAGGTGCCAGCCTGATAGATCGATCCGCTTGGTGCAACCTGCTGCATGATTTCACGTTTGCCGCCGAACGCACCGACCGGCAATCCGCCGCCGATGACTTTGCCGAGGCAAGTCATGTCCGGCGTTACGCCGAAATAGCCTTGTGCGCAATTGAAGCCGACACGGAAACCGGTCATGACTTCATCAAAAATCAAAATCGTGCCGTTTTCGTGCGTCAAATTGCGAAGCTCCGTCAAGAAGCCTTCATTTGGCGGCACAACGCCCATATTGCCGGCAACCGGTTCTACAATAACGGCAGCCAAATCGTCGCCGTATTCCTGGAAAGCTAAACGGACACTTTCAAGGTCGTTGTATGGAACCGTGATGGTGTTTTTAGCGATCGACGCTGGAACACCCGGTGAATCCGGCAAGCCCAACGTCGCGACGCCTGAACCTGCTTTGATCAGCAAGCTGTCGCCGTGGCCGTGGTAGCAGCCTTCAAATTTCAAAATCTTATCGCGGCCGGTATAGCCACGTGCTACGCGCAATGCGCTCATCGTCGCTTCCGTACCGGAAGATACCATGCGGACCATTTCAATCGAAGGAACGCGTTCCATGACCAATTTCGCCATGGTGTTTTCAAGTTCAGTCGGTGCGCCGAATGATGTTCCAAGCGCTGCCGTTTCCTGAATCGCTTTGACGACTTCCGGATGGGCATGGCCCAGAATCAGCGGCCCCCATGACAGGACGTAATCGATATACGTATTGCCATCGATGTCCGTGATGGTCGCTCCGCTGCCGGATTGCATGAAGATCGGATCCATATTGACCGATTTAAACGCACGGACCGGGCTGTTGACGCCGCCCGGCATTAGTTTCTTCGCTTCTGTGAATGCTGCCAATGATTTTTCGTATGTCATTTAGTTCCCTCCAACCAGCGTGCTGCATCTTTTGCGTGATAGGTCATTACGATATCCGCTCCTGCGCGCTTCATGCTCAATAAGGTTTCCAAAACGATTTTCTCTTCATCGATCCAGCCGTTCGCCGCTGCCGCTTTGACCATGGCATATTCGCCTGAAACATTATAAGCGACAATCGGAATATCGAAATTATCGCGGACTTCGCGGATGATGTCCAAATAAGACAATGCCGGTTTGACGATCATGAAATCTGCGCCTTCTTGAACGTCAGAAGTTGCTTCACGCAATGCTTCCATGCGGTTTGCCGGATCCATCTGGTAGGTTTTGCGGTCGCCGAATTGAGGCGTTGAATGAGCCGCTTCACGGAAAGGTCCGTAATAAGCGGAAGAATATTTGACGCCATAAGACATAATCGGCGTATTTTCAAAGCCTGCCTGGTCCAAGCCGTAGCGGATCGCTGCAACAAACCCGTCCATCATATTCGACGGGGCGATGATGTCGGCTCCTGCTTTTGCCTGAGAGACTGCAGTACGCGCCAACAGATCCAAAGATTCGTCGTTTAGGATAACGCCGTTTTCGATGACGCCGCAATGGCCGTGATCGGTGTATTGGCATAGGCACGTATCAGCGATGACCACAAGTTCCGGATGGCGATTTTTTGCAAAACGGATCGCTTCCTGCGTGATGCCGTGATCGTGATAAGCTTGTGTGCCGACTGCGTCTTTTTCGTTCGGTACGCCGAAAAGAATGACAGAAGGAATTCCAAGATCCACGACTTCATCCAGTTCTTCACCCAATTTATCCAATGAATAATGGTAAACACCTGGCATTGATGAAATCTCATGTTTGATGTTCTCGCCTTCAACGACAAAAATCGGATAAATGAAATCCTCTTTATGTAAGCTCGTTTCGCGGACCATCGACCGGATATTGGCAGAACCGCGTAAACGGCGGTGACGGTTAAAATTCAATTCTTTCATTTCGGTAAACTTCCTTTCGCTATTTCATTGATGACTTCCAAATAGGTATATTTTTTAGGTGTGAAATCCACAGTTCCGCCGTTTGCCTCAATGGCTTGTTTTGTGACGTGTCCAATGGCAGCGGTGCGGATATCCGACCAGTCTCCTCCTGCCTGCCGGTATGCCGACACAGCAGAGGGACTGGCAAATAGGATGGTGACATTTTTCAGGTTCGCCAGTTTTTTTGCATTGTTCAAATCCAGCACGGTATCGTAAACCGTCCACTCATCCACTTGCATGTGCATCGAAGCAATGGTGTTTTTCGCTAAATTGCCTTTGATGAACAGGCAGTTGACTTTACCGGACACAACCGGAAACTCCTGGATGAAATGGTCGGCACTAAAAACCCGTGGTATAAAGTCAACGGTGTAGCCATGTTGCTGCAGTACGGCAGCCGTCTGGTCCCCGACAGCCGCAATTTTTGCCGTCACGTTTTCATCGAGCTGGCAAAATGCCTGTGCACTGGTCCGGCTCGTGAAAATCAACCAATCGTAGCCACTGAGGTCCGGCTTGTCCAACTGGCGGACTTCAGTGGTGACGAGTGGTACATAAAGCGTCTCCGCTCCCAGTGATTGTGCAAGGTGAACCGCTTCCTCCGGTTCTCTGGAGCCGGTGAAAACGATGATTTCGCCTTGAAGCAAAAGAGCTTTCTCAGACATTGCTCTCAGCTTTAACGCGTTGAATCAAATCGTAGCCGCCTTGTGCACTGATTTTCTCAGCCACTTCACGGCCGGCTTCGATCGGGTCCCGGCTGATCGCTGTTTCCTTGAACACCTGATCCGCTTCGGGTGAAGAAATCAATCCTGTAAATGTAATTTCTCCATCTTTCACCGTTCCATATCCAGCAATCGGCACTTGGCAGCTGCCATCCATGTCACGCAGGAATTTGCGTTCTGCATTGACCGCCAAAGCTGTTTCTTCATGATTGAGTTTAGCAAGTTCCGCCAACAGTTCTTTGTCGTCTTCGCGGCATTCAATCCCTAACGCGCCTTGACCAATAGCTGGCAGGCACTCGTCGACTTCCAGGAATTCCGTCACTAAATCATCTTTCCAGCCCATCCGCTTCAAACCGGCTGCTGCTAAAATGATGGCGTCAAAATCGCCCGCCTTCAATTTTGCAAGACGTGTATCAATGTTGCCGCGGATCCATTGGATATCAAGGTCCGGACGCAACAGCAAAAGCTGTGAACTGCGGCGCAGGCTGCTTGTTCCGACAACTGCTCCAATCGGAAGGTCCAATAATTTCACATGGTCGTTGGCGATGTACGCGTCGCGCGGATCTTCGCGTTCTGGAATACATCCTATCGTTAGCGTTTCCGGCAATACAGAAGGCATATCTTTCATGCTGTGGACAGCAAAATCGATTTCTTTATTGAACAGTGCCTGTTCAATTTCTTTGACGAAAAGACCTTTGCCGCCGACTTTTGACAGCATAACATCAACAATGCGATCGCCTTTCGTGACGATTTCCTTGATTTCAAATTCAAATGGCGATCCCGCCGCTTTTAACTTATCGATAAACTGGTTGGTTTGTGTCAACGCCAGCTTGCTTCTTCTTGAACCTACAATAATTTTTCTCAAATGAATCCTACCCTTCTTTAATACCAAAAATGAAATTCAGATAATCGGCTGCCTAAAAAGAAATTGATCAGCAGCAGTAAAAATGCATACGTATGGGCCAGAGCGTAATTCATCCCATTCAATGAACCTTTGCGGTGCCACCACAGCACGAAGCTGTAGACCACCAGCAAGATGAATGATCCAACGATCTTCATGTCGAATATGGAGAACGTAGCAAGCGAAATAAATGCCCATTGCAGCCCCAGCACCAACGACACGAACAGCAGCGAAATTCCGACGAGGATTGAAATCGTCATGAATTGCTGCGTTTGGCCAAGTGATGGCAAATTTGCCCATTGCTTGGTCCATTTTTTCTGCTTCAGCATTCTATAGAGAATCATGTGAAGCGCCGAAAAAACGAACGACAGGGAGAAAGCCACATAGGAAAGAATCGCGAAGCTGATGTGGATGAACAATAATTCCGATACCAATGCTTCCCCTACAGGCGACCGTTCAATCTGGACCGGTGCGAACGTATGGATCGTCATGAAGATGAACCCGATGATATTGATGAAAAATACAGCAAAATCAAAGCGGTAGAAAATCCTCAGAACGAGCGACAGCGTCACTAAGAGCCAGGCATAAAAGTAAATACCTTCAAACAAAGTCAATATCGGGAATCGCTGGGTCTCGAAGATATACAAGCCCAGGAAGATCGTTTGCAGTACCCAGACAATGCCGAGCAAGCTCATGGCGATCCGGCTGGCTCTCTTCTCTTTATATAAGTAGTCTATAAAATAAAAAACAAGGCTGACAGCATATAGTATAACCATAGCTTCGTGCAGCCTTGCCATTGTTATATCAGCCATCCCATTCCCCTTCGTTTCCATAGTTAAAGGCGTTCCGTCTCTACATTTTAACATATAGATCCGAAAACGCCTCTTTTAGAAAGCTTAAAATGAATATTTGGGAGTTTCAGTTGTTGATTGCTGGGTTTGAAGAACGGCTTTATCCGTTTTCTTTTGTGGTGCTTTCGATTGTTTTTCTATCTCTTGCTCAACTTCATCTTCAATACCGAAAATTTGCATGAATAATTCCAATTGCTCACGTGATTTAGGCGCTCCACCCATTTCCTTCGCCTGCAGAATCGGATCTTTCAACAACTGATTGATGATCGATTTGGTATGTTTGTTGAGAATTTTCTTTTCACGGTCAGTCAAATCCGGCATTTTGTTTTCAATGCTCGCCATTGTCTCAGCCTGTATGCCAAGTGCTTTTTGACGAAGCGCAGAAATTACCGGTACGACGCCAAGCGTTGTCAGCCAGTCATTGAACTGAAGAGCTTCCTGATCGATCATGGTCATTATTTGGCCAGCTGCGCGTTCACGCTCTGCCAGATTCGCTTCCACAATCCCCTGCATGTCATCGATATCATACAGGAACACATTCGGCAATTCGCCGATGCGGGGATCCATATCACGTGGAACTGCGATATCCACCATGAATAACGGTTTGCCTTTGCGAAGCTTCTCTACAAACTGCATCAACTCAAGGTCGATGACAAAGTCTGCTGATCCCGTTGAGGAAATCAGGATATCCGCTTCAAGCAAGGCACATTGCAATTGGTTCAAGGGCTTCGCTTTGCCGCCGAATTTGCCGGCAAGCAATTCTGCCTTCTCGAATGTCCGGTTGATGACCGTTACGCGGTCAGCCCCGCTTCCCTGAAGGTTCTTGATGGCCAATTCGCCCATTTTTCCGGCGCCTAAAATAACAACATGTTTGTTTTTAAGCGTGCCAAAAATCTTCTTGCCGAGTTCAACCGCCGCGTAAGATACAGAAACTGCATTTTCGCCAATGGCTGTCTCAGAATGCGCTTTTTTCGCCAACGTTACGGCCTGTTTGAACAGTTGGTTAAACACGGTTCCTGTCGTGCCATATTCCTGGCCAGCAAGGAAACTGCTTTTCACTTGCCCAAGAATCTGCGTTTCGCCCAATACCATTGAGTCGATGCCAGCCGTTACACGGAACAAATGTTCAACCGCTTCGTCCTGTTCATAGACAAATAAATACTGAGAAATGGCTTCTTGGGGCAGGCCAAAATAATCAGCAAGAAATTGCTTCACATAATACTTTCCTGTGTGAAGCTGGTCCACGACCGCATAGATTTCCGTCCGGTTACAGGTGGAAACGATCACGTTCTCCAATATGCTTTTTTGTTCTTTTAACGCCTGCATCGCCTGTGGCAGCTCATGTTCTATGAATGAAAGCTTTTCGCGGATCTCCACGGGTGCAGAGCGATAATTCACCCCGACTACTAATGTATGCATGGGTACAAAACACCTTTCACGTTCAATATTTCCTATAAATTTAGTATACCACTTATTTTGTTTATTATGCTTTTGAAATTGTGAACAAGGCATGAATATAGATCTTATTTATAATTATTATAAACTAATAGTAGCAAAGGCTTTTGTTGTCTACAAGTATAACGCTCTTAGTCGGAATTACCTGTTAACTCAGAGGATTAATGATGGGGAATTCTTTTGTTTAGCGGTAAAAATTCGCTCCAGGCGGACGCTTTTCTATCATTAGCCAATCTCTTTCTCGTTGGTACGCTAAGCATCTGGAGCAAATCAGCGGAGACTCCCGCAAAAGCAGCATGGCAATCTCCAACAGCCACTTCACGAAGCTAATGCATTGATGAACAAATATGGTTTTCAAAAGTTAGTTTGCGGAGTATATCATATCAAATTAATATATCTTACAAAAAAGCGCAGCCCGGAGGCTGCGCTTTGTTTCGTTACATTCTGCTTTCGATTTCTTTCCATGCTTCGTCTTTGCCCAGTCCGGTTTCGGATGAGAAGATGATCAATGGATCGGATTTGTCCATATCAAGCGCAGTACGGACAATTCTCTTGTGCTTGTCCCACTTGCCTTTAGGAATTTTATCCGCTTTGGTGGCGATGATGATGCACGGGATTTCAAAATGCTTCATGAAATCATACATGGCGATATCGTCTCTGCTTGGCGGGTGACGCAAGTCGACGATTTGGATGACAGCACGCAAGGGTTCGCGGTCTGTAATGTAGCGTTCGATCATCTTGCCCCATGCTTCACGTTCACTTTTAGATACTTTGGCATAGCCGTATCCTGGAACATCGACATAGAACAGCTTTTCTTCGATTTTATAGAAGTTCAAGGTCTGTGTCTTGCCGGGTTTGGATGAAATGCGGGCCATGCTTTTACGGCCGATCATTTTGTTGATGAAAGACGATTTACCGACGTTCGAGCGTCCGGCTAAAGCGAATTCCGGCAGGCCGTCTTCCGGATATTGATCCGGACGGACGGCACTGATTACTAGTTCTACATTGTTAACCTTCATTCAATTTCTCCTTCTAAGGCAATTTCCAATGCCTCATCTGCTTGAGAGACCAGTTTAAAGGTCAACTCTTCGCGGATTGTTTCTGGGATATCTTCCAGGTCACGCTCGTTATCAAGCGGCAGGATGATGGTCTTGAGGCCTGCACGGTGGGCACTCAAGGTTTTTTCTTTAATTCCCCCGATTGGCAGAACGCGTCCGCGCAGCGTAATTTCACCGGTCATGCCGACTTCGCGGCGGATCGGGCGTTTCGTCAAGGCAGATACCAGCGCTGTAGCAATGGTGATCCCCGCTGAAGGGCCGTCTTTTGGAACTGCGCCTTCAGGGACATGGATGTGAATATCGTGCGACTCATGGAAATTCGGATCGATTCCAAGAGATTCGGCACGGGCGCGGACAAACGATAAAGCCGTCTGCGCAGATTCCTTCATGACATCGCCCAATTTACCGGTCAATTGCAGTTTGCCTTTACCAGCTGATAAAGACACTTCGATTTGAAGCGTATCTCCCCCGACCGTTGTATAGGCGAGTCCTGTTGCGACGCCGATCTGGTTTTCCGTTTCAGCCATGCCGTAACGGAATTTGCGTTTGCCAAGATATTCTTCCACTTCCGCTGCACCGACATGAACCTGCTCTTTCTCTTTCGAGATGATCTGCTTGGTCACTTTGCGGCAGATGGAAGCGATTTGGCGTTCAAGGCCACGGACACCGGCTTCACGCGTGTAGTAACGGACGATATTAAGCAAAGCTTCGTCGTTGAACTGCAGCTGCTCGTCCGTTAATCCATGTTCTTTCAATTGTTTCGGTGCTAAATGATTTTTTGCGATCATCTGTTTTTCGACTTCGGTATAGCCGGCAATCGAAATGACTTCCATGCGGTCGCGCAATGGTCCTGGAATGGACCCAAGATCATTGGCAGTCGCGATGAAAAGCACATTGGAGAGATCGTAGGTTTCTTCAATGTAATGGTCACTGAACGAATTATTCTGTTCCGGGTCCAACACTTCCAGCATCGCAGAAGATGGATCGCCGCGGAAATCATTCGACATCTTGTCGATTTCATCCAGCAGGAAAACTGGATTCACAGTACCCGCTTTTTTCATCCCTTGAATGATCCGGCCCGGCATCGCACCGACATACGTCCGGCGATGGCCGCGGATTTCCGATTCATCACGGACGCCGCCGAGTGAAACACGGACGAAATTGCGGTCCAATGATTCAGCAATCGATTTCGCCAGAGAGGTTTTACCCACACCAGGAGGTCCGACAAGGCAAAGAATCGGTCCACGCAGGGAGTTGGTCATCTGCTGAACAGCCAGATATTCCAACACGCGTTCTTTGACGCTTTCCAGTCCATCATGGTCCCGGTCCAACACTTCTTCAGCGTATTTGATATCAAGGCGGTCTTCTGTCGCTTCTGACCACGGAATCGTCACTAGCCACTCGATGTAGTTACGGATAATGCCGCTTTCCGCAGCTGCCGAAGGCAATTTTTCGTAACGCTCCAATTCCTTGAACGCCACTTTTTGGGTGGACTCCGGCATTTTCGCATCTTCAATCCGTTTTTTCAGATCGACTACTTCAGCTGATTTGCCGTCTTTGTCGCCAAGTTCAGTTTGAATCGCCTTCATCTGCTCGCGCAAATAAAATTCTTTTTGAGTTTGTTCCATTGCTTTTTTGACACGCTGGTTGATCCGTTTTTCCAGATCCACTACTTCCTGTTCACTGTGTAGGCGCGTAATCAGCAATTCTAAGCGTTTGCTGATATCAAAAGTTTCCAATACTTCCTGTTTGGCAGCCACTTTCATGGAAAGATGGGAAGCGACCATATCCGCCAAGCGGCCCGGTTCTTCAATATCCGCCACCGTATTATAGGTTTCCGTGCTGACTTTTTTCGAACTCTTGCCATAATTCTCAAAATGCTCCAGCAATAGACGCATCAGGGCATCCTGTTCTGCGTCTCTTTCTGTTTCATCCGGGAATGAAGTCACTTCAACAACGGTAAAGTTTTCGGCTTCCTCATAATTGTTCATTTGTCCGCGTTCCAAACCTTCAACCAGTACACGGATTGTGCCGTTCGGCAATTTCAGCATCTGTTTGACGTAGGCCAAGGTACCGATTTTATGGAGATCTCCTTTTTCCGGCTGTTCTGTGCTCATGTCTTTTTGAGTTGCCAAAAAGATAATATTGTCTTCCAGCAACGCCTGTTCCAGCGCTGCGATGGACCGTTCACGGCCGACATCTATATGCAACACCATCGTCGGAAATACAAGAAGCCCTCTCAACGGTAATAAAGGTACATTTTTAGTTACTTTTTTCTTAGCCATATGGAAGTCACCTCCGGGAATATTTTCAACATGAATCTGCAGCGCCCAGCTATGTATATAACCTTAAGCACTGCTTTTTTCGCTTCCGCACTTGAATTGTCGAGCCTTGACAGGTGCTTCCGCTTTTCTTTGTCCAGCTGCAGCGCCTAGAACCTCGGGGTCTTAAGTCCGCTTGCCTGTGCGGCTGAAAACATGCCACTTCGGCAAACTGCCTTAAGCCCGTCGGTTCTAAACAGGCGCTTTCGCTTTTCTTTTTGTCCAGCTGCAGCGGCCAGCTCCTCGGGATGTAAGCCACTCCGGCTATGCGGCTGAAAACACGCCGCTTCGCCAGATCGTCTTACACCTGTCGGAGCTAAACGGCCGCTTCCGCTTTTCTTTTTGTCCAGCTGCAGCGGCCAGCTCCTCGAGTCGCTTCAGCCTTTCCAGCAATGGCTGAAAAACGCCATTACCGGCAAGGCTTCCAGCGCTTGTCGGAGCTAAACGGCCGCTTCCGCTTTTCTAATAAAAACGGACCAACTCCAGAACGCGCGGATGCGCACGATCAGAGTCAGCCCGTATCATCCTTTTGATTGGTTCAACTGCCACTCAGTGAGATTTTTTCCACTGGGTGAAGTTCCACTCATTTACGCGGATGTTTTCTCATTATTGCCTTTAACGTATTCTGAGCCATCTTCTAAGATCAATTTCGGCTGCACGCTATCCGCAACGGTTTCTTTTGTAATGACACATTCAACAATATCTTCACGTGACGGCAAGTCAAACATGACTTCTAGCATCGTGTTCTCGATGATTGACCGCAGCCCGCGGGCACCAGTTTTGCGTTCGATTGCCAGTTTTGCAATCTCAACCAATGCCTCAGGTTCGAAAGTCAATTTGACGCCATCAAGCTCCATCATCTTCTGGTATTGCTTGATCAATGCATTTTTAGGTTCAGTCAAAATTTCGACTAATGCCTTTTCATCCAATTGCTCAAGGCTTGCCAATACAGGCAAACGGCCGATGAACTCTGGAATCAAACCGAATTTCAGAAGATCTTCCGGAATCAATTGGCTAAGCAATGATTTGTCGTCCAATTCTTCTTTGTTCGGATCTGCACCAAAACCGATGATTTTATTGCCGAGACGGCGCTTAATGATTTGGTCCACTCCATCGAAAGCTCCACCTACGATGAACAAAACGTTCGTCGTATCGATTTGGATGAATTCCTGATGAGGATGCTTGCGTCCGCCCTGAGGTGGTACGCTTGCAGTAGTGCCTTCCAAAATCTTCAGAAGGGCCTGCTGTACGCCTTCACCGGAAACATCACGTGTAATCGATGGATTCTCGGATTTACGAGCCACTTTATCGATTTCATCAATATAGATAATTCCTTTTTCTGCGCGCTCCACATCATAATCTGCAGCTTGGATCAGCTTCAATAGGATGTTCTCCACGTCTTCACCGACATAGCCGGCCTCCGTCAATGAAGTTGCGTCTGCAATGGCAAACGGTACGTTCAGAATACGGGCCAAAGTTTGAGCAAGTAACGTTTTACCGCTTCCTGTTGGTCCGATTAGGACGATATTGGATTTCGACAACTCAACATCATCGATCTTGCTGTTTGAGTTGACGCGTTTGTAGTGGTTATAAACTGCTACAGCCAATGATTTTTTGGCTTTTTCCTGACCGATTACATAACCGTTCAGAATGTCCAGAATTTCTTTTGGCTTAGGCACTTCTTTAAATTCTACTTCTTCGTCCGTACCAAGCTCTTCTTCTACGATTTCCGTACAAAGCTCAATACATTCGTCACAAATATAAACACCCGGTCCTGCGACCAGTTTACGAACCTGCTCTTGTGGTTTGCCACAAAACGAACATTTTAAATGCTCTTTCTCGTCATTGAATTTGAACAATGTATTCACCCCTATTCAAGCCATTATCTTACAAGATTATCGTAATTGTAGCAACTAATTAGATTCACCGTCAATTCTTCGGCAATGTAGGTCCAAAATCTATGTTCTATGTAGTGGAAAACAAGGTGCGTTTCCGCACCTTGTTTTCTTATTTGTTATGATATTGCTTATGTGTTATTCAGAGATTTTAGCGTTTTCCACTAGGAATTCGACTGTGTTCTGCATGCGGATATCATTTTCAAGCATTTCAGTTCCACCTAAAGCTGTTTTGATCTGTTCAATGTCCATGTTGAATTGACCAGCCATTTTTTCAAGCTCTTTGTCGATGTCTTCTGAAGTGACTTGCATGTTTTCAGCTTCAGCAATTGCTTCAAGTGTCAATGAAACGCGTACGCGTGTTTCAGCATCACCGTGCATTTGCTCACGAAGTGCAGCTTCGTCTTGTCCAGAGAACTGGAAGTACAATTCAAGGTTCATCCCTTGTTGAGTCAAACGCTGTTCGAAATCGCTCATCATACGGTCCATTTCTGAATGGATCATTGCATGAGGAATGTCGATTGTTGCGTTTTCAGCAGCTTTTTGTACTAATTCGTCGCGAAGTGTTGCGTCAGCAGCAGATTTCTTCTCAGCAATCAGGCTATCTTTCATCTTCGTGCGAAGTGCTTCCAGGCTTTCAACTTCAGGGTCGATTTCTTTAGCCAACTCGTCGTTCAACTCTGGAAGTTCCTTGCCTTTAACTTCGTTTACTTTCACTTTGAACGTTGCAGCTTTACCTGCAAGTTCAGCAGCGTGGTATTCTTCCGGGAAAGTCACTTCTACGTCTTTTTCTTCTCCAGATTTCACGCCGACCAATTGTTCTTCGAATCCTGGGATGAATGAGTTTGAACCGATTTCAAGAGAGTAGTCACTGCCTTGTCCGCCTTCAAATGCTTCTCCATCTACAAATCCTTCGAAATCGATAACAGCTGTATCGCCTTCAACGATTGCTTCGTCTTCTTTTACAGTCAACTCAGCCAAACGTTCCTGCTGCTCTTTCAACTGGTTTTCGATATCTTCATCAGATACCTCAGTATCAGGTTTTGATGCTTCAAGACCTTTGTATTCGCCAAGCTCAACTTCAGGTTTTACGATCACTTTCGCTGTAAATACAAGCGGCTGATTTTTTTCGATTGTTTCGATGTCGATTTCAGGGCGGTCAACTGGGTTGATCCCTGCTTCTTCAACTGCATTCGCATAAGCGTCAGGCAGGATGAAGTCTAAAGCGTCCTGGTAAAGTGATTCAACGCCAAAACGTTTTTCGAACATTTGACGAGGCATTTTCCCTTTACGGAATCCTGGTACGTTGATTTCTTTAACGACTTTCTTAAACGCTTTATCAAGACCGGCGTTTACTTCTTCTGCAGGAACTTCGATTGTAAGAATCCCTGTGTTACCTTCTTGTTTTTCCCATTTTGCTGACATATTATAAGCCCTCCAAACATTTTCTACAAAGTCATTTTACGTTTTATACGAATTTTGACAACTTCAATATTATAGCACACATGTCCACAGGTTCAACTATTTCTACCCATTGCGCATTTCAAACCATAGTTCAGCCTGCTGGATCAACTCCAGCAGCTTTTCTTCTTCATGAAATGAAGTCAATCCACTGAACAGGCCTTCCGTGTAATCCATGTAGCCCTGTGCCACTTCCGCTTCACTGTAATCATCCCAAATGAACGGATAGAGCAAGTAAATATGGCGTTCGAATAATTCCTTCACCAGTTCCAGGCGCGTCGGATCTTTCGCCAATGCATCTTCAATAATAGCCGTTATTTTTCGGATGCGGACGTTATTGACAGGATCCGGCAGTTTACTGATGTTGAACGTGCCGGTGTAATGGAATTTCTGAACCTTAACTTCCGCTTCAATCTTTTCCTGAAACAGCATGAATAATATGTATGTCTTCGTCAACAAATCGGCTTCCGGATGCTCGATGATCGCCAGAAGCCTCTTCTTTAAAGCTTGATAGGAAGTCGTTGGCAGATCCAGGATCAACTGCTCCTGTTCAGCCGGGTGCAGCGCCAGAAACGTATCAATGGCATAAAGGGATGCATCCACCTTCTCGGATGATGCATTCGCTGCGATGCGCTCGTTCAAGTCACGCAATTGCTGGAACTGCTCAAGCCGCTCTTCCGGCAATACTTTTTCTTCTATTAATACCTCGATCATCTTTTCCGCTTCTTCAAATTCGCGGACTTGCATTAAAATACTTATGTATAGCTCCATCGTCTCCAGGTAATGGATCGGACCGACCTTCAATAACTCCCTGCATACTTCCAGGGCTTCTTCAAATTCCCCAAGTTCATACAGACAATAAGTGTAGCCGCCTAAAGCAGCTGCGTGCTCAGGTTCATACGACAGCACCTGATACAGGCTATCCCGCGCGTCCTCGTACTTTTCTTCTTTCAGAAAAGTCATTCCTTCAGCCAGCAACCGATTCACCGTCGTCGGAAAGACAATCACATTCCCCTTGCGTTTCAAATCCCTGTATTTCTTTCGCATCCTACCACCTCTTTTGTATCTCATAATCATAACATATTCCCTTTTGACCTAAAATAAAAACCTTATTGCTGGAATAATGTTTCCGCTCACCACATGGGTTTATGTTCGTTGCTCAGCTCCAAGGATTTTGGGATGAGCGCCATTGCCGCAACAAACAGCACAAGAATCATTCCGATTGTGTAAACCATGGGAAGGTCGAAGATTGCAGCGAACGGCAACGGCAATAAAATGATCCAGTTCAAGAGAGTCAGGCGCTGCCTTGATTTTGCAGTAGCGTATTGATCGCTTCCACAATGGGGGCAGCGCATCGACCCTCTAATTTTCCACGAGGCCTTGAATGATTGTTTATGTGTCCACCGTCTTCCGCAGCTTTTGCATATTGGCATAGAAACGCCTCCTTAGGTGTAGTACGTATTGAGCAGAGTTTAGTTTCAACGTTCTTTGAAACAAGGATCTGATCGGTTATGTAAGATGAAAATTATAGTTGTTGAAACTGCCTCTGGCATAGGCTTCACATTTAATTAAAAAAGGCTGAGCCAAATAACCCTTCCAGGTTATCGGCTCAGCTTAAATAGCTATTCTATTTTTTCCAGAGCCTCGAGAATCGGCTTTTCGAACACGGGGGCAAAACTCCGGGAAAATGTAGCGGTCATATGATTGGCGTCAAAATGCGTGACGACATTACCGACTACATAATGACAGTATTCCCCATCACAGAAATATTTCGTCACATCCATCGTTGTGGCGTTTTCCGGCATATAGTCCACCTCGGATATCGGGTTTACCTCTCGCATGATCTCTTCTTGTTTCGCTTTGCAATTTTCCGGTTCGTTTTCGTTTTCACTAAGGCACGTCAAAACGTGCTGTTTATACCAGGGCGTATCCCGCACAATAAATAACGGAATGTCCTGGTCTTCAAAATACTTCCAAGCTTCAATGAATCCATCAGATACTTCATCAAATTCTTCCTGTTGGCTTCCGACATTCCCTACAGTAAACAATAGATCGGGTTTATTTTCCGCTATTTCGGCCTTCATGTTTGCGAACCATTCCTCACATTCAGGGAAATCCGGATCCACTTCCTCCGTAAAGCGGCAGCTGCTCTTCAGGTAAGTGACGATTTTCAAATTATGCGTTTTCCCTAGTTCATCAAGCATCGGCTGCCAGTGGGCAGAATGGGATCCGCCGACAAGTGCCACCGTATAATCATAATCCGTCAGGCTGCCGTATTCACAAACCTTCGCCTTAGTGGTCACTTTCCCCACCATGCAGCGTTCTTCATAAATCACTGATCTGTCTATTTCCGCTACCTCTAAGCTCGGAAGGTACGGCTCATCAAATTCTGAAAGAGGTGTCAAGTGGCCATCCTGCATATAAGTGGCTGCCCCTGGATGCGTGTCAGCACTTTCACCCAACAGCTCTGAATTGATTTCCGGCAGCGCCAAAGCCTGCTCTTCGTACATAGTGGCTGTAATCCAGATAAGGCCCGAAAAAACGACGATGATGCTGGCTGTCTTCCAAACGGACAACTGGATCTTTCGAATCGGCAACTCGAAGCCGTAAATTGTCAGGTAAGCAAAAATCGATGCGACCAGCATGATCAGCAAGCCGTGAGCTAGCGAAACCGTTTCTGCTTCAAACAAAGCGTAATAGAAAATTAGGAGCGGCCAATGCCATAGATAAAACGCATAGGAGATGCTTCCGAATTTTACTAAAGGCTTCCAGCTGAGCAAATTGAAAGCGCTGAAGTTCGTGGAGTAATTCCCTGCCACAATGATCAGGACAGCGGATAATACCGGCCATAGCGCCGCGTAGCCCGGGAACAGCTGGGATACCTGAAGGATAATGGCACAGCTGATCAGTCCAATCAACCCAAGCCAGCCGAAAATCCAGGCAAGCCGTGGGGAAATCACTAGCCTATGGATCGTCAATGCCAAAATACCGCCAATCCCGAATTCCCATACCCGTGTAAAGGTATGATAGTAAGCGAATGGCTGATTGACCGTGGTCAGATAAACTGAATAGCCGAAGGATACGACCGCAATTACCGAAATCACCAGGATCAGCATACGTTTTATGTGAGTACCTGAGAAAATCCGCAATAAGTTGATGGCCACAAAAAAGACCAACAGCCAAACTAAATAAAACTGGAATTGAATACTCAATGCCCAAAAATGCTGATACGGTGAGGCCGTATTGTTCTGTGCCAAATAATCGACCGAATCGACCGCAAGCCGCCAGTTCTGAAAATAAAATACAGAAGCTAAAAACTCATTCAAGTTTTGCTGTTTTGTGAAAGCCGGCATTATGTATAGACTGGCGATTAAAACCGTTATACCGATCAGCCAAGCCGTTGGCAAAAGCCGCTTCAACAACTTTACAATATAGGAAAAGTACAAGACCTTCCCGTTTTTCCGATACATCGACAGTAACGATGTAGTGATTAAAAAGCCTGATACCACGAAGAAAACATCCACTCCGCCCGATACCCGATTAAACCATATATGATAAATTGCCACTAATATCGCTGCGATTGTACGCAAGCCTTCCAGTTCGGGTCGGATACGCCTTTTAGTTTCCATGTAATTCTGCAACTCCTTGCCTTTTATAAACACATAGATATAATGGTATCATATTTATAATTTTCTGCTTTATTTTCTGTAAATTGCATTTATTTAAAGCGGAATTACTTCTTCCCAACCAATTTGGATGAAGAAGCAAGTTGCTCCCGAATATCCACTTCTATTCGTAAAAAGAAAAAAGAACCCTCCCCGCCGTTCACTGAACGATGGAGAGGGTTCTCTTTGTACTATGTACATTCCTATAATGTCCCAGGAGGGATTCGAACCCCCGACCGACGCCTTAGAAGGGCGTTGCTCTATCCAGCTGAGCTACTGAGACCAAAGCTTTCTTGTAGTCCAGACTGTGGCGCCTGCTGTTGCGGACGGCTTTGCTTTTCTAACGAAAGACAATTTTAATTATAGAAATGATTTAAAGAAAAGTCAATGCTATTTTAAAAAAACATTAAAATTAATTTCTTGTGCTTTATTTCTGTTCGTTCAGCCAGTCAGGCATGCTTACTTTCAACTGGCGCAATGCATTCCCCCGGTGTGAGATTGCCGCTTTTTCGTGGGGCTGGAGTTCGGCCATTGCTTTGCCCAGAGCCGGCACGTAGAAAATCGGATCATACCCAAAACCATTGTCGCCCCGGCGCTCATGAAGAATCGTCCCTTCGCATGAACCAGAAAAGGTTTCGGTTTTCTGTCCCGGAGCTGCTACTGCCAGCACGCAGCGGAAACGCGCTGTACGTTCGCTGTCAGGCACCCCGCTCAATTTCTCAAGTGCTTTATCGATATTGGCGTCGTCACTCTTAGCGGCGCCTGCATAGCGTGCTGAGTAGACACCCGGTTCGCCGTTCAAGGCATCGATTTCCAACCCGCTGTCATCCGAGATGACTGGAATGCCGAGTGCTTTGGAGACCGCTTCCGCTTTCAGTATGGCGTTTTCTTCAAACGTTACACCTGTTTCTTCCACGTCCATGTCCTCTGCCACATCCAAAAGAGTCAGCACTTCATAGCCCAGAGGTGAAAGCAGGGTTTCGAAATCCTTGGCTTTACCTTTGTTTTGAGTTGCGATTACTATTCTTTTCATAGTTGTGCAGGCACCTTTTCACCAACACGCGCAGCAATATCGCCTAAAGCATCGCGCTGCATGTCGATCAATTGGCTGATCCCTGCTTCCCCAAGGTCCAGCAATTCATTAAGCTGAGCGCGTGTAAAAGTCGACTCTTCCCCTGTTCCCTGCAGTTCCACAAAATGGCCTGCCCCGGTCATGACCAGGTTCATATCCACTTCCGCACTTGAATCTTCGACATAATTCAAGTCCAGGATCGGTCCGTGCTCAGCAGATACACCGACACTTGTCGCCGCAAGAAAATCCGTTACCGGGAATGCCGGAAGATCTAATTTGCCGATAGCCATCGTCATGGCGATGAATGCACCTGTAATCGATGCTGTACGTGTTCCGCCGTCCGCCTGGATAACGTCGCAGTCGATCCATAAAGTACGCTCACCGAGCTTCTCCAGGTCAACCACAGCACGCAATGCACGGCCGATCAAACGCTGGATCTCCATTGTGCGTCCTCCGATTTTACCTGCAGATGCCTCGCGGCGGTTCCGGCTGTTGGTGGCACGCGGCAACATGGAATATTCTGCGGTGATCCAGCCTTTGCCCTGCCCTCTAAGGAATCCTGGAACTTTATCTTCAATGGTAGCCGTACAGATGACTTTCGTCTGTCCTACCGTGATCAATACCGAGCCTTCCGGGTGAATTAAATAATCGACGTCCACTGATACGGGACGCAGTTCGTTCGTTTGTCTATTATCTATGCGTGTCATAAAATTTCCTCCTTGTATATGCTCAAATAGCTTACCATATTTCAGCGATAACGACAAAAACCTGAGGGCTGTGAGCCATCAGGTTTTTGGAAATCGAATCGAATGGATGATCGGTTCATCGATCCCCAGCCATTTGTGGATGATGGAGCCGAAAATCTGCGTTGACCCCGATGTATAGAAATGATGCACCGGCGGCTGCTTCCATTCTGCGAATTGTTTTTTATAGCTCAAGTAACGCTCTACATCCTTTGCCGTTTCTTCTGCCGATGACAGCACATGTACTGTGCCGCCTAAAACTTCTTCGATGAAGCCCTGCAGCAATGGGTAATGTGTACAGCCCAGAATCGCCGTATCGAAATCCTCATGGGCAATCGTCGCAAGCGTATCCTGAACGATCCGGTGAGCGAACTCGCCTTCATATTCATCACTCTCGACCAAAGGGACAAAGCGCGGGCATGCCAACTGCACGACGTGCGATGAAGAAACCAATGACAGGATGGCTTTTTCGTAAGCTCCACTCTCCACTGTTCCCAATGTGCCCAATACGGCGATTTTTTTCGTCGCTGAAGATTTGATCGCAGCCCGTGCCCCTGGAAAAATAACCCCGATCACTGGGATCGGCAGATTTCTCTGCAGGGAGTATAGTGCTGCGGCTGTTGCGGTATTGCAGGCGATGACCAGCATTTTAATATTCTTCTTCATCAATGCATCGGCCATTTGCCATGTATAGGTCCGCACTTCCGAAAGCGGGCGCGGTCCATAAGGGCATCTAGCATTATCACCGATATAGTAAATCTGCTCATTCGGCAATAGTTTCATAATTTCTTTTGCGACGGTAAGTCCACCGACTCCTGAATCAATTACTCCAATTGGCGCATTCAACGTCATCGCCTCTATCCTATTTCATGTTTTTGTGCAATTTTTCAAGTAAAGCTGCAAGTTGTTCCGCTTCTTCTTTCGTAAAATCCGCTAAAACGGTCTGCAGGTATTCCTGGCGTTTTTGGATAACTTCTTCAATAACCCGTTCGCCTTCTTTTAATAATTTAATCCGGACGACGCGGCGGTCCTGTTCTTCACGGATCCGCACAACCAATTCATTTTTCTCCATGCGGTCAACCAGATCGGTTGTAGTGCTGAACGCCAGATACATTTTATTCGACAGATCACCGATGGTCATGTCGCCATGTTCGAACAGCCATTGCAGCGCGATGAATTGAGGCGGTGTTATCGTATAGGAATTCAAAATTTCCCGGCCTTTTTGCTTGATGATTCCAGAAATATACCGCAGTTCCTTTTCCATAAAGGCTATGCGTTCTAATTCATGGCTGATGCCTTGCTTGTCATCATTCATTTCCAGTTACCACTCCTTGAAAAACCTTCTTCTTTCTATAGTGAAGGTTTTTTATTGATATAGCAAGAGCTCCCTTACTTTTTTGCAGCAGCCAATTGCTCTGCCCGGAGCATTTCAATGTCCTGTTCTGTCCACGGATGACCTTTGCCGGTCTGTTTTGAGATCTGGACAATCGCTCCTCTTCCGGTAAAGCAGGTTTCCCCTTTTTCATTGACCGTCCAGTAATGAATATCAACCGAGGACGTGCCGACGCGCGCAATTTTGACATGGACATCCAGTTTTTCATCAAAAAATACCTGCTGGACAAAATCCACCTGCATATCGGCTACGACAGGAAACAATTCGTTCCCCTCTTCAAGCCAGCGTTGCATCAAGCCCATCTCTTTCATGAACTCGATCCGAGCAAACTCAAAATAAGCGATGGGTACCGTGTTGTTGACATGCCCGAACATATCCGTTTCAGAGAAACGCACCTGAACTGGAGCAGAAAAAGTAAATTCCCGCTTCCATTGATCAAAATCCTCAATATAACTCGCTTTCATAGGAAACCTCCACTAATTCAAACTCTTCATTTTCTTAGTATATCAAAAACTTCAGGAAAGGGCAGGAAATTATGTATGCTTTCCAATGCTGCTTCTTCAATTCACTATCAATGAGCAAAAATAAAAACCCCGCCGCAGCGGGGTTTCCAATAAATACTAGTCAACCATTCTGTCGCTTCCGAAGAAGTTACGGAACATTTGAACAGTTGTGTCGCGGTTCAACGCTGCAATTGAAGTTGTCAAAGGAATTCCCTTAGGACAAGATTCCACACAGTTTTGAGAGTTACCGCAGCTAGCTAATCCGCCTTCACCCATAATCGCGTTCAAACGTGCATCGCGGTTCATAGAACCAGTCGGATGAGCGTTCATCAAACGAACCTGTGAAAGTGGTGCAGCTCCGATGAAATCGGATTTATCGTTGACGTTCGGGCATGCTTCAAGACATACGCCGCAAGTCATACATTTAGATAGTTCGTAAGCCCATTGGCGTTTACGCTCAGGCATACGTGGTCCATCTCCAAGGTCATGTGTACCATCGATCGGCACCCATGCTTTAACTTTCTTCAACGAGTCGAACATACGGCTGCGGTCAATGACAAGGTCACGGACTACAGGGAATGTTTTCATCGGCTGAAGACGGATCGGCTGTTCCAATTGATCGACGAGAGCAGTACACGATTGACGCGCTTTGCCGTTGATGACCATTGAACATGCGCCACAAACCTCTTCCAGACAGTTCATGTCCCAGTTTACAGGAGTGGTTTTCTTCCCTTCCATGTTGACAGGGTTACGGCGAATTTCCATCAATGCCGAAATGACATTCATATTCGCCTTATATGGCAATTCGAACTTTTCCCAATACGAATCTTCATCCGTAGAGTTTCTGCGTTCGATTTCAAATAGTACCGTTTTTGCTGCTTCACCCATGGTAAATTAGCTCCCTTCTATATTATGCTTTTGCTGAATAATCACGTTTACGCGGCGGAATCAACGATGTGTCGACTTCTTCATAATGGAAGATAGGTGCATCAAAGCCATTGAATTTCGCCATCGTTGTTTTCAAGAACTCTTCATCATTACGTTCCGGGAAATCCGGTTTGTAATGAGCGCCGCGGCTTTCGTTACGGTTAAGTGCCCCGATTGTGATCACTCGTGCTAAATGTAGCATATTCCGCAATTGACGTGTGAACATTGCGCCTTGGTTGCTCCAAAGTTGAGTATCGGTGATGCTGATATGGTTGAAGCGTTCAAGCAGTTCCTGGAGTTTTTCATCCGTCTTCTGCAAACGATCGTTATAGCGTACCACTGTTACATTGTCCGTCATCCATTCGCCCAATTCTTTGTGGAGAACGTAAGCGTTTTCTGTGCCGTCCAATGCCAGAATTTCTTCCCATTTGCGTTGCTCTTCCGCTTCAGCTTTGTCGAAAATAGCTGAAGGAAGATCTTCCGCCAATACTTCAAGGCCTTTAACGTATTCAAGTGCGTTCGGTCCTGCGACCATACCGCCGTAAATCGCTGAAAGCAATGAGTTCGCACCCAGACGGTTACCACCGTGCTGAGAGTAATCACATTCACCCGCTGCCAAAACGCCAGGGATGCTTGTCATTTGGTGGTCATCGACCCACAATCCACCCATTGAATAATGGACAGCAGGGAAGATTTTCATCGGAACTTTACGAGGGTCATCACCTGTGAATTTCTCGTAGATTTCGATGATTCCACCTAATTTGATATCCAGTTCTTTTGGATCTTTGTGTGAAAGATCCAAGTAAACCATGTTCTCGCCATTGATGCCGAGCTTCTGGTTAACGCAGACATCGAAAATTTCACGTGTTGCGATATCACGTGGAACCAGGTTTCCGTATGCCGGATATTTTTCTTCAAGGAAATACCAAGGCTTGCCGTCTTTGTAAGTCCAAATACGTCCGCCTTCCCCACGAGCCGATTCTGACATTAAGCGCAGTTTATCGTCTCCTGGAATCGCTGTCGGGTGAATTTGTATAAATTCTCCGTTTGCGTAGTAAGCACCTTGTTGATAGACGATGGAAGCTGCTGAACCTGTGTTGATGACAGAGTTCGTCGATTTCCCGAAAATGATTCCCGGTCCGCCGGTTGCCATGATGACAGCATCCGCACGGAACGAATTGATTTCCATTGTCGTCATATTTTGAGCCGTGATTCCTTTACCGACGCCCTGCTCGTCAAGAACAAGACCCAGGAATTCCCACCCTTCGTATTTTGTGATCAGTCCGCTCACTTCATAGCGGCGAACCTGCTCGTCCAATGCATACAGTAATTGCTGGCCAGTTGTAGCGCCGGCAAACGCTGTTCTATGGTACATTGTTCCACCGAAACGACGGAAATCCAAAAGGCCTTCCGGTGTACGGTTGAACATTACGCCCATGCGGTCGAACATGCGGATAATTCCGGGTGCTGCATCCGCCATTGCTTTTACGGGACGCTGATTCGCAAGGAAGTCGCCTCCGTAAACGGTATCATCAAAGTGAATATCCGGGGAATCCCCTTCACCTTTTGTATTTACCGCTCCGTTGATCCCGCCTTGTGCACATACTGAGTGGGACCGTTTAACGGGAACGATTGAAAATAAATCGACGGGAGAACCTGCCTCTGCAACTTTAATTGCTGCCATCAAGCCGGCAAGGCCACCACCGACGATAGAAATTTTGCCCTTCGCCATGTTAGTATTCACTCCTCTTTTAGTTCACCAATGATTGAAACATTCTTAAACGAATGCAAACAATGCTCTGATACCAATGATCGATAATACAATAAATACTAGAAGCGTGAAATAAGTTGCGTTTCGCTGTGATGCTTCGGACTGTGTAATTCCCCAAGTAACAAGGAATGACCAAATTCCGTTCGAGAAATGGAAAACTGCTGCCAACACACCGACGATGTAGAATGCCAACATGAATGGATTGCTTAAAATGTTTTCCATCATATTGAAATCAGCTTCTGCTGCTGCTCCGATCGCGACTTGGAATCTTGTTTCAAAGACGTGCCAAGCGATGAAGACTACCAGGAAGACCCCTGTATAACGTTGTGCGACAAACAAAATGTTGCGCATGTAGCTATAGTGCCCAGGATTGTTCTTCGAAGTAAACGCTATGTATAGACCGTAGAATGCGTGATACATGAGCGGTAAATAAATGACAAATATCTCCAGGAAAATAACGAATGGAAGATTTGCCATGAAGTGAGATGCATTATTGAATGCCTCTACCCCTTGTGTAGCAAAATGGTTGACGATTAAGTGCTGCGTTAAGAATAAACCGATAGGAATGATCCCCAACAATGAGTGCAGCCTGCGCATTAAAAATTCACGATTGTTATCCAAAATTTTACCCCCCTCAAAACATTGATTGGCAACGTTCAACGCTAACGATATATTACGAAAGCACCTGAAGCCGCACACCATCATGATACATTAATATGACATATTTATTGTACTCTCCCCCTTTGGGAGCGTCAAGGCACCGAAACTCTTTTGAACAGATAGTTACTAAGTATTTTATTGGTGAATTACGCCCTATCTGCAATAAAACAGCTTGGAATGTAACCGTTTTAATAGAATTCTGACAAAAAGCGATTCTCTAATTGAGAATCGCTTTTTGACCCTAATTCACCGTATTGTAGTGATAACAGCATTATTGCACTATTGCTATTGAGAATTTGAACAAATTGTGAATTTTATCACTTACTATTATTATTTGGAGGGTGTGGCATTTTACTCGAACAGCTGCGCATTAAGAAGACTGGACTTCAGACAGGCCATAGGCATCATGTAAAGCATTCGCCGATTTTCTCATATCTGATTCCGGCACCACTACTGAAATTTTGATTTCGGATGTGCTGACCATTTTCACTGGAATCTCCTGGCTTCTTAAAATATCGAACATCCGTGCAGCTACGCCCGGATTGGATACCATTCCCGACCCCACAATCGACACTTTCGACAAACCGACCTCGACGTTCAGCGACAGGAAGCCGATTTCATCTTTTGCGTCTGTGAGGACGCGGCGCGTTTCTTCCAGGCTTTCCTGAGGGATGGAAAATGAAACCGATGGCGGAAATTCATCACTGATGCTTTGGACGATGATGTCCACATCAATCTGATTTTCAGCAAGTTTTGTAAATATATTGGCTAGGGAACCGTTGAATGGTTTTTTATAAGTGACGGTCACACGCGCGATTCCCGGTTCAAATGCAACACCTCTGACGATTAAGTTTTTCTCCACAGTGATCACCTCTTGTATGATTGTGCCAGGCTCATTTGAATAACTTGCTCTGACGGATAATGGTACATGATTGTTTTTTGCGAACTCGACTGCGCGCGGATGCAGGACTCCTGCCCCCAAATTGGCGAGTTCCAGCATTTCGTCATAGGAAATCTGTTCCAGCTTGCGTGCACCTGTGACAAACCGGGGATCCGATGTATAGACACCGTTGACATCTGTATAAATTTCGCATTTCTCCGCTTTTAAAGCTGCGGCCAGTGCAACAGCCGTCGTATCAGATCCACCTCGGCCGAGAGTGGTGATATTGCCGATTTTATCGACTCCCTGAAAACCGGCCACCACACAAAAATAGCCATTTTCCAATACACGTTCAAGACGATCTGTATGGATTTGTTCAATGCGTGCATTGCGGGGCACGGATTCTGTTTCGATACCCGCCTGCCAACCGGTAAAAGATAAGGCTTCATGTCCCAGCTTTTTGAAAGCCATTGCCAAGAGCGAAATGGTGATCTGCTCACCAGTGGCCAGCAGCATATCCATTTCCCGCTTTGGCGGTTCAGAAGAAATTTCCCCGGCCAGCCCCAGCAGCGTATCGGTCGTCTTACCCATAGCCGAAACGACAATGACAACCCGTTTGCCTTTTTCTTTTTCACGGATGGCCCGTTCAGCCACTCCGATGATCTTTTCCGGAGTTGCGACAGACGTCCCTCCAAATTTCATGACGATCGTTTCCATTTCATCCACTCCCACATTTAGTATGTGGCCCTCACTATGACCGGCAGCAAAGCCGGCCACAAAAAAAGGCAGTTCACCGCAACCACGGTAAACTACCTCTTTCATCATGTACGAAAAACGTCCATGTGAGATAGCCCTCCAGAGATTGACTCTGACAGCTCTGCATTTCTTAAATGCAGAACCAGCATGCGCAACAGCAGTAACACGCAAACTTCGGCGACCGCCCCTTTCACCATTCATCTCAGATTCTGCAAATCTCCGAATGCTTACTATTGACGTTCGCGCCTCTATCATCACTTTTCCAAGTGATTCAATTATTCTATTACGATAACACGTTAAGATTCACTTGGCAATGTGTCTTCCCCAAAATGCTGACTGATGGACAACGCCAGCGCTTCCGGCATTCCGGCCTCTTTGATTTCTTCCACAGAGGCTTCTTTGAGTTTCTTGACAGATCCAAAATGCTTCAGCAGCTGCTGTTTGCGTTTCGGTCCGACTCCTTCAAGACCGTCGAGCGCCGACTGGATCGAATTCTTGCCGCGCAGCTGACGGTGGAAAGTAATGACAAAACGGTGGACCTCATCTTGAATCCGCTGCATCAGATAGAAAGCTTCACTGGTCCGCTTGAGCGGCACAACTTCAGCAGGCGACCCATACAGCAATTGGGAAGTTTGGTGCTTTGCATCTTTCGCCAGTCCCGCAATCGGTATCGATAAACCGAGTTCGTCCTCCAGGATTTCGCGCGCCGACTCCATCTGGCCTTTCCCTCCATCGATGACGATCAGATCCGGCAAAGGCAGACCGTCTTTCAGGACCCGTGAATAGCGGCGGCGGATAACTTCGCGCATGGCCGCATAATCATCGGGCTTGGAAGCATTGCGTGTTTTGTATTTCCGGTAATCCTTTTTGGAAGGCTTGCCGTCGATGAATGTAATCATCGCAGATACCGCATCGGCTCCTTGAATGTGGGAGTTGTCGAATGCTTCGATGCGCAAAGGCGTTTCGATGTTCATTGCTTCTCCCAGATCTACGCAGGCACCGATTGTCCGTTCTTCCTGGCGCTCGAGCAGCTGGAATTTCTCTTTAATGGCAATTTCGGCATTTTTCTTAGCCAGCGCCACCAAATCTTTTTTCTTGCCGCGCTGGGGAACCAGTACACGGACTCCAAGCCATTCTTTCAACATCTCAGGATCATCCGCTTCCGGCAACAGAATTTCACTCGGCTTGACGTGGTTGGCCTTTTCATAAAATTGGCCCAGAAACGTCAAAAACTCTTCTTCTGGATCCCGATAGAGCGGAAACAGCGAAACGTCGCGTTCAATCAGTTTGCCTTGACGCACAAAAAAGACTTGTACGCACATCCAGCCCTTATCGACTGCATAGGCAAAGACGTCGCGATTGGTGAAATCGTTCATCGCCATCTTCTGTTTTTCCATCACGGTTTCAATCATGGAAATTTGGTCGCGGTATTCCTTGGCACGCTCAAATTCCAGGTTCTCCGAAGCTTCGGACATCTTCTCGACCAATTGCTGCTTCACTTCCCGGAATCCGCCGTTCAGGAACCTGGTGATGCCGTCGATCATTTCCTGATAGGTTTCCTTTTCGACAGGCTTGACGCAAGGAGCCAAACATTGCCCTAAATGATAGTACAAACAAACCCGATCCGGCATGGTATGGCATTTCCGCAATGGATACAGACGATCCAACAGCTTTTTCGTTTCCGCTGCCGCATAAGCATTCGGGTAAGGGCCAAAGTACTTTCCTTTGTCTTTCTTCACCTGTCTGGTTGTAATCAGCTTCGGATGGCGCTCTCCAGTGATTTTCAAGTACGGATAGCTTTTGTCATCCTTCAGCATGATATTGTATTTAGGGTCATATTTTTTGATCAAATTCAATTCGAGAATCAGCGCTTCTTTATCAGAAGAAGTGACGATATATTCGAAATCCTCGATTTCATTGACCAGACGCTGTGTTTTTGCATCGTGGCTGCCCGTGAAATACGAGCGCACGCGGTTTTTAAGAACTTTCGCCTTGCCGACATAAATGACGGTATTCTGGCGATCCTTCATCAAATAGCAGCCTGGTTGGCCAGGCAATACTGCCAATTTATGCTGAATCAATTCGTTAGCCATCTTTTATCTCACCCTATTAAAAAACCGGGCACCATCGCTGGACCCGGTTAAGAATTATGCGTGTTTTTCAACCAATTCAGCTAAAGCTTCTTTCGGTCTGAAACCAACCACTTTGTCAACTGTTTCTCCGTCTTTCATCAACAGCAAAGTCGGAATTGACATGATGCCGTAGTTTCCAGCTGTTTCCTGGTTTTGATCCACATCAACTTTTACGATTTTAACTTTATCGCTCATTTCAGCGTCTAATTCTTCCAGCACTGGAGCGATCATTTTACATGGTCCGCACCAAGTTGCCCAAAAATCTACTAAAACGAGTCCTTCTGATACTTCTTGTGAAAAGTTCTGATCTGTTCCGTGTACGATTGCCATGAATAATTCCTCCTTATGATTGAACCAAACTATATACAGAGTATAGCATGTGCTAAAAACACTAGCTATTTTTTTGCCTACTCTTCCAATACCCCGCATCTGATGGCGTTAAACAGAAAAAGGCGGCTGGCCCAGTGGACCCGCCGCCATTCAAAATTACATTACCTTCTTGAATTCTTCTGTCAGCATCGGGATGACTTCGAACAAGTCTCCGACAATGCCGTAATCCGCTACTTTGAAAATGTTCGCTTCGGGATCTTTGTTGATCGCCACGATCACTTTCGAGTTGGACATACCAGCCATGTGTTGGATGGCGCCAGAAATACCAGCTGCGATATACAGGTCAGGTGTCACCACTTTGCCTGTCTGACCGATTTGAAGCGAGTAATCACAATAATCCGCGTCACAAGCTCCGCGTGATGCCCCAACTGCGCCGCCAAGAAGATTCGCCAATTCCTGCAACGGCTCAAATCCATCAGCACTCTTAACGCCACGCCCTCCAGCTACGATGACTTTCGCTTCCGAAAGATCGACGCCTTCAGATGATTTGCGCACTACGTTTTTGATGATTGTGCGAAGGTTTGTAATATCAACCGACAACGAACTGACATCGCCTGAACGTTCCTGTCTTTCAAGCGGTGCAATGTTGTTCGAACGCACGGTGATGAAAACGATGCCTTCCTTCAGCTTCACTTTTTCAAATGCTTTACCAGAGAAGATCGGACGGATGAATACGGCATCATCGCCTTCGCCTTCAATGTCCGTTACATCCGAAATCAATCCGGACTGTAATTTGGAAGCGATTTTCGGAGCCAAATCTTTGCCGACTGCTGTATGGCCAAAGACAAGACCTTCCGGATTTTCCTGTTCAACGACTGCCATGAATGCTTGGCCGTAGCCGTCCGATGTATACGATTTCAAATGTGGATGTTCAACCGTTACGACGCGGTCTGCGCCGTATGCAATCAGTTCAGCGCCGAAATCTGCAACCGAATCACCGATCAGAACACTTACCACTTCTCCGCCGCCAGAAATTTTCTTAGCAGCTGCAATTGCTTCAAATGAGACATTACGCAAAGCGCCTTCGCGCGTTTCTCCTAAAACCAATACTTTTTTCGCCATAGTCCGTTTACCCCCTAAGTAGATGTGAAAATAGATGGAATGTTTAATTGCCGTTAGTTAAATGGAAGTTTCCCACTCTCAAGCTGTCAGAGCTGTGCGGCAAAGAGCGCCGCTTCGCCAGATCGTCTTACCCCTGTCAGAGCTGAACAGGCACTTCCGCTTTTCTTTATATAACCTTCGCTTCGTTGCGCAACAGGCCGACCAGTTCTGTTACCTGGTTCGGGATGTCGCCTTCCAGAATACGGCCAGCCGCTTTTTTCGGTGGCAGGTAGATTTCGATTGTTTCCGTTTTCGCTTCTACATCGTCTTCTTCGATATCCAAATCATCCAGTTCCAATTCTTCAAGCGGTTTTTTCTTCGCTTTCATGATTCCTGGAAGTGATGGATAACGCGGCTCGTTCAAGCCCTGCTGAGCAGTTACAAGAAGCGGCAATGATGTTTCCAATTCTTCCGCATCCCCTTCGATATCGCGGACGATGGTAACCGTTTCGCCTTCGATGCTCAGGCTGGTGATCGTTGTTACATAGTTGATGCCAAGCAAATCAGCAACACGTGGTCCGACTTGTCCGGATCCGCCGTCGATTGCTACGTTACCCGCTAAAATCAAATCAGCTTCTTTGTCTTTTAAATATTCAGCCAGTATGTACGCAGAAGTAAACTGGTCCATTTCTTCTATATCGTCTTCCGTGTTGATCAAGACCGCTTTGTCAGCGCCCATTGCAAGAGCTGTGCGAAGCTGCTTCTCAGCCTCGTCGCTGCCGATTGTGACCACTGTCACTTCGCCGCCGTGTGCATCACGGACTGTGATTGCTTCTTCAATTGCGTATTCATCGTATGGATTGATGATGAATTCCGCGCCGTCTTCCTGGATTTGTCCACCTGAAACGACGATTTTCTCTTCTGTGTCAAACGTACGTTTTACCAATACATAAATGTTCATGAACGTAAACCTCCCAAGTATTATTTCCCTTTAAATTGTGCTTCACGTTTTTCCAGAAATGCCTGGATTCCTTCTTTTGCATCTTCCGAAACAAAAACAGTTCCAAAAGATGCAGCTTCAGCATCTACGCCTTCATGATAGGACGCAGGCTTTGTGTACTGCAGCATCTGAATAGCCGCCTTCACAGAAACTGGACTTTTCTTCGCAATCTTGCGGGCGATTGAAAGCGTTTCCGAAAGTAGGTCTTCTTCTGCATAAGCACGGTTAGCCAAACCATATTGCGCAGCTTCCGTTCCGGAGATCGGATCGCTCGTCAACAACATTTCTGCTGCCTTCGCTGCCCCTACATATCTCGGCAGGCGCTGTGTTCCAGCAAAACCGGGAATCAACCCTAGTTGAAGCTCCGGTAATCCCAGTTTAGCATTTTCAGTAACAAATCGCATGTGGCAACTCATTGCCAATTCCAATCCGCCGCCTAAAGCCGCTCCGTGGATCGCTGCAATGACTGGCTTATGGAAAGTTTCGACACGTTCAAATACTTCCTGGCCACTCGCTGATAATTTTGAAAATTCTTCTCCTGAAGATACTTGCGTAAACTCCTTGATGTCAGCCCCTGCAGAAAAGAACCTTCCTTCTCCGTGCAGGACGATGACGCGAACCTCTTCATCATTCTCCACTTGGTTCAACAATTCATCGACTTCCAAAATGAGTGAACGCGACAGTGCATTTGCCGGCGGGCGATTAATCGTCGCGACAGCTACTCCATCTTCTTTTTTCCAACTGATAAATTCCATCCAATGAGCCCCTTCCCTTAAGCCTGCATGCCTTTCAGCAGCAAACGCTGAACTTGTGGTGCGAGTTCGACTAAATCGTATTTATGATCATTCATGACCCATGTAGTGATGGTCTCATCCATTGTACCAAAAACCATCTGTCTGGCTAAACGAATATCCATTGCCTCATCGAATTCGCCATCTTCCATGCCTTTGACCAGAATTTTGTCCATCAACTTCAAATATTCACGCAGCACATTATTGATCTTCATACGAATTTCGTAATTTGACTGCCGTAATTCAAGCTGTGTGACGATCGCCAGATGGATGTCACTGGCCAATAACTCAAAGTGGCTTTCAATCATAAGGCCAAGCTTGGTCGATGCATCCAGGTCGCGGGAGATGATTTGTTCCAGCTTACTGACGAACACGCCCATCTTTTCCTGAAACACAGAAATCAGGATGTCTTCTTTGTTTTTGAAATACAAATAGATCGTTCCGTCGGCCACACCTGCCTGTTTGGCTATTTTCGAGACCTGCGCCTGATGATAGCCATTTTCAGCGATGACAATAACTGCCGCATCAATGATTTGCTTATATTTCGGCTTATCTTTTTTTACCAAGTTGTCACCACCCAAAAAAATATGAAAATATGAATGGCGATTCATTCATATTTTCATATTATAGTTTATTCGATAAAGTGTCAAGTTTTTATCCGATTACGATGTAATTGCTTCGTCTTGCTTTGCGATCTCTTCATCCACCAGCGAACGGCGCAGAATTTTTCCGACTGCAGTTTTCGGCAGTTCTTTGCGGAACTCATAAATACGCGGTACTTTGAATGAAGCTAAGTGCTCCCGGCAATACGTATTGAATTCTTCTTCTGTTACATTATAGCCTTCTTTCAGCACAATGTATGCTTTTACTGTTTCACCGCGATACGGATCTGGGATACCGGCAACTACACATTCCTGCACGGCTTCGTGCTCATACAACACTTCTTCGATTTCGCGCGGATAAATATTGAAACCACCTGCGATGATCATGTCTTTTTTGCGGTCGACGATAAAGAAATGGCCTTCATCATCCATATAGCCAAGGTCACCAGTCAACAACCAGCCATCTACAATTGTAGCAGCGGTTTCTTCGGGTTTATTCCAATAGCCTTTCATCACTTGAGGTCCTTTGATGGCAATTTCACCGATTTCACCGTTCGGCACCGGATTGGTCGTACCTGTCTGGAAAATCTTGCAGTCGGTATCCGGATACGGTAAGCCGATCGAACCTTTCGTCCGCTCTCCCCATACCAAATTTGAATGGGTGACGGGAGACGTTTCCGTCAATCCATAGCCTTCCACCAGTTTTCCGCCGGTCAGCTTCTCGAATTTCTCCTGTACTTCCGCTGGAAGAGGTGCTGAACCGCTTAGGCACGCTTCAATAGAAGACAAGTCGTATTTGGCGATATCGGGATGATTCATCAATCCAATATACAAAGTAGGGGCACCTGGGAAAAGAGTCGGCTTTTGTTTGTTGATGGTCTTCAAGGCCGTTTCCGGATCGAACTTCGGCAACAGCACCATCTTATTGCCTTGCATGACGGATAGGATCAACACCGTCGTTAAACCGTAGACATGGAATAACGGGATGATTCCGATGATGGTTTCTTCGCCGTCTGTGGTTTTATATAGCCAGCTGTCGCACATCGTCGCATTTGAAATGATGTTCTTATGCGTCAGCATAACGCCTTTCGGCGAGCCCGTGGTGCCTCCTGTATATTGCAGCAAAGCCAAATCTTCTTCGAAGTCAAATGGAGTTTCCTGAACAGTCGGTTGAGCGGTTTTCATGATTTCAGTGAACAGGTGATTAATGCCTCTGTGCTCGACTTTTACGGTCATGCCATACTGTTTCTTCTGAATGAATGGATAGACCAGATTTTTCGGGAATGTCAGGTAATCCTTGATGCCCGTAACGATGACATTCTCAAGATCCGTTTCCTTCAATACCTTCGAAATCCGAGGGAATAGAATGTCCAAGCCGATAATAGCTTTTGCACCTGAATCCTTCATCTGGTAGGCGATCTCCCGCTCCGTATATAACGGGTTTGTCATGACGACAACGCCTCCCGCATAAAGGATTCCATAAAAGCTGATAACTGCCTGAGGACAGTTCGGCAACATGATCGAAACCCTATCGCCTTTCTTAATGCCAAGTTTTTGAAGGTAGTTGGCGAACTTCATGGAAGATTGATAAAGTTCTTCATATGAAAGTTCCTTCCCCATAAAATGGATCGCCACTTTTTGTGGGAACTTTTCATAAGCCTTTGTTAAATATTCCTGTACAGGCATACTTGGGTATTCGAGTGTATGCGGAACTTCCGGTGGATAATGTGCAAGCCAAGGCTTTTCTGTCATTCTTTAGACCTCCTACTATTTTTTATAATCGTGCGAATATTCCTATTTTTAATTATAGAGTTAAATGATACCGCTTTCAAACTTTATTTTTATAAGTTGAATATAAACTTTAAAGGTGGGTTGTATGCGTCTTAAATTCAAGAACTTTCCTTTTCATTTTGTGGCGGTGGATAAGAATATAAATTTAGCCCAACAAAAAAGCCAGCTCAAAGGCTGGCTCTGTCCATTAGAAAATGAACAGAAAGATGACTCCCACAATCAAAAAGATTGCACAAAAGACGAAAAGAATCTTAATAAGGTTTTCCACGACATCCAACTCCTATTGAATACTGGCTCCGATGACAAACGACAAACCGACAGAGATGGTCATTGAGATAAAACCGACAGAACGGTTATCCTGTTCAATTTCATCATCCACTTTAAATTTAGGTGTCAGGAACTCAAACAGAATATAAGCGAAAATCAGTAAGGTAAAACCGAATAATCCCCACCCGATCATTTCAAACAAAGAGTTATGCTGTTCGATGGAAAACCGGAAGATGTTGGTCACGCCAAAAATCTTTCCGCCTGTCGCCATCGCCACTGCAAGATTCCCTTTTTTGATTTGTTCCCAGTTATTATATTTTGTCACCATTTCAAAAATCACCATGGCGACGATCAAGCACAATACCACCACACTGAAATAGCCGGCTGACTCCACCAGCGGGTGTGTCCAAAATCCAGTCTCTGTCATTTCTTATGCTCCTCTGCGGAAACTTACTTTAATTCGGCGACGGTCACACCCGAGCCGCCTTCACCTGCTTCACCAAACCGATAATTTTTCACTCGCGGATGTTTCTTCAAATACTGCTGGACGCCTTGGCGCAGTGCACCCGTCCCTTTTCCATGAATGATCGAAACTTGATGGTAGTTTGATAATAACGCATCATCAAGGTATTTTTCAACACGTGCAAGTGCATCTTCATACCGTTCACCGCGCAAATCGAGTTCCATCTTCACATGGCTGTCCCGGTCTTTCAATGTCGCCATGGTACGCGTTTCCTTCTGCTTTTCCGGTTTAGTATAGGACAAGTCGGATTCAGGCAATTTCATCTTCAAAATGCCGATTTGAACAATCCACTCATTTTTGGAAACTTTTTCGACCAAGGTCCCTTTTTGGCCAAATGAAATCACTTTGACTTCGTCATTTGCTTTCAAGGGCTTCACCGCATTGTCTTTCGCCGCTTTTTTCAGGATGCGGTTTTCCGGCATGGCGTTTTCAAGGCGTTTCTTCGCGTCGATCAACTCATGTTCTTTTACAGAAGAACTTTGATTGAGCTGCATTTTACGCAGATCCGAGATGACGGCTTCTGCTTCTGCTCTGGCTTCTTCGACAATTTTACGCGCCTTCTCCTTCGCTTTTTCTTCCAGCCGTTCTTTTTGCTGCTCATATTCTTCTGATTGCTGAGCCAGCTCTTTTTTCAGCTGTTCCGATTGGGATAGCACCTCTTTGGTCCGCTCGGCGTCCTGCTCTGCTTCACGGCGGCTCTTCTCGAGCGAGGCGATCATCGAATCGACCGCTTTGCTGTCGGTTCCCGTAAAGCTCTTGGCATGTTTGATGATATGCTCCGGCAAACCGAGGCGTTTAGAAATTTCGAACGCATTGCTTCGGCCAGGAACGCCGATCAATAGACGATAGGTCGGGCTCAATGTCTCCACATCAAATTCCACGCTGGCATTTGCCACGCCCGGCCGGTTAAAGCCATATGCCTTCAATTCAGGATAATGCGTCGTCGCAATGACGCGTGCGCCTCTGCCATGGACTTCATCCAGTAACGAAATGGCCAGCGCTGCACCTTCCTGCGGATCCGTTCCCGCTCCCAGTTCATCGAAGATAACCAGTGAATTCTCATCAAATTTGGTCAGGATGTCAACGATGTTGACCATATGGGAAGAAAAAGTACTGAGGCTTTGCTCGATTGACTGTTCATCTCCGATATCCGCGAAAATCTGATCGAATACCGCCAGTTCCGAGCCGTCGAGCGCTGGAACCGGAAGTCCGGATTGAGCCATCAATGTCGACAGTCCGACAGTCTTCAAAGTTACCGTCTTCCCGCCTGTATTCGGCCCCGTAATGACGATTGCAGTAATATCTCCACCGAATTCGATGTCATTCGGCACCACTTCATCTTTCGGAATCAATGGATGGCGGGCTTTCCGCAAGTTGATATAGCCTTCAGTGTTCATCGTCGGCTTCGTACCTCTATGGGCTGCACCGTATTTTGCTTTAGCCAGGATCAAATCGATTTCACCCAGCACTTCTACCAAATCGAATAATTCATGGGCCACTTCCTGTACTTGTGCAGAAAGCATGAGCAGGATCCGGTCGATCTCTTCTTTTTCCTTCATCTTCAGGCGGCGCACTTCATTGTTTGCCTGTACCACTGCATCCGGTTCGATGAACAAGGTCTGCCCTGAAGAAGATTGGTCATGCACGATACCGCCGTAATGGTTGCGGTATTCCTGTTTAACCGGGATGACGAAACGGTCATTGCGTATCGTAACAATCGAATCCGACAACATTTTCGATGCATTTTTTCCACGCACCAGACTTTCCAGGCGTTCCCGTACGCGGCTCTCCTGTGTCCGCAATTGCTGACGGATCGAGCGCAGTTCTGAACTGGCGCTGTCCAAGACCCCACCATTGTCATCAATACAGACATTGATGGCGTGTTCAAGAGCTGTCAGAATCGGCATCGATTCCTTCTTCTCCAGAAAATGCGGAATCTGAATCACCGCTTCTTCCTGGATGGTTTCGAAAAACTGGCGCAGGATGCGGCTCGCTCGGATGGTCGATGAAACTTCCATCAATTCCATTGGGCTTAGGCTTCCGCCGATTTGTGCTCTTCGTGCATGCAGACGGATATCGAAGATCCCGCCCATCGGCACATTGTTTTTGACACGCAATACTTGGGCGCCTTCGTCCATCTCTTCGAGCAGCCGATTGACTTCATTGATGTCTGTGGATGGCAAAAGCTTATCCACATGGGCTTTTCCGAGTGATGAAGTACAATAACGCGCCACTTCATCGCGGATTTTATAAAATTCAAGTGTTCTTAATGCGCGCTCTGCGATCATTGAAGAACCTCCTAACGTTTCAGATGAATTGATGATGATATTGCAAAAGATAACTCTGCTTCAATTAGACGAAGCGATATAAGTTGAAGTTATGAATTTTCTTTTTAACTTAATAAGAGTGAATTAAAGAAGAAATCGCTCCAGGCGGATGCTTTCCGCGGACGAAGCGCTGAGCCTCCTCGTCGCAAGCTCCTGCGGGGTCTCATCACTCCGTTTTTCCGCAGGAGTCACCGCCTTGCGCTCTTTCTTCTAATCGTCTTCACTAACTGATCAACAGGATATGGAGCAAACCAGCGGAGACTCCCGCGGGAGCAGTGCAACGACATACAAGAAATCCACTCGGGCATTTAGCCCGAGTTAGTTCGGCGCAAGCCCTTGGCAGCTGGCATCGCGACGTCCTGTCGCGCCAGCTGCATGACCCGCATCCTGCGGGCCCGAAAGCGGAGCTGGTTTATGGAATATCCAAAACAGAAACGATTCTATTTAAATTATTAGTCCAACTTATATATTTTTATTTTTTCTTATTCAAAAATGCTTTGAATTTTTCCAGCGACCATGTATTGACGATGGTGTCTTTTTTCAGCCAGGCTTTTTGGGCATGTTTGACACCGGTTTCCATGACTTCCAGGCCTTCGATGGCATGGGCATCCGTATTGATTGCGACTGGTACACCTTTTTCCTGTGCCATGATCAAATACGGTACAGCGAGGTCGAGGCGGTACGGACTGGCATTCAATTCGACAATTTTGCCGTATTCCTTTGCCCAATCCAGAATCTGCTCGACATCCGGATCATAGCCTTCACGCTGGCCTACGATTCTGCCGGTCGGATGAGCAATCATGTGGACGTGTGGATTTTTCATGGCCGTCAAAATGCGTTCCATAATTTGTTCCTGCGGCTGCTGGAAACTTGAATGGATGCTGGCAATGACAAAGTCCAACTGCTTCAGCATGTCATCATCAAAATCCAATGTGGCATCCGGCAAGATATCCATTTCAGTACCTGACAACACTTCGATTGCCGGGTATTGCCCATTGATTTCACGGATCAGTCCATGCTGCTCGGTCAACCGTTCCGGCGTCAGGCCGTTTGCAACCTTCAAATAGTGTGAATGGTCGGTGATGACCATAAATTGATAGGATTTCGCTACGCAAGCTTCAACCATTTCCTTCAATGAATTGGCTCCATCCGACCAGGTTGTATGCATATGCAGATCGCCTTTGATGTCTTCAATCGTCACAAGGTCAGGCAATTCTTCCAATCGGTCAAGTTCCCGTCCGTCTTCACGCACCGATGGCGGAATGAAAGGCAGGCCGAAATGTGCGAAGAAATCGGGTTCGGATGTAAATGTTGTGACCGTACCGTCTTCCTGCTCGACGCCGTACTCGGAAATTTTCTTGTTCTGCGATTTCGCCAGCTGCCGCATTCTCACGTTATGATCCTTCGACCCTGTGAAATGATGCAGCGCGGTGACGAATTCTTCAGGTGCCACCAAACGGAAATCGACGTCAATCGGCTCCAGCACATCTACGGTTACTGAAACTTTCGTGTCTCCCGACGCAATCGTTTCCTGTACCGGCAAAGCTGCCAGCAATTGCTCTTTTACGCGTGCGGGTTCAGCTGTCGCGATGATGAAGTCCAGATCTTTACTGGTTTCTTTTGTGCGGCGGAAACTTCCGGCAACAGAAAACTCGGTGACTTCTGCAATCGTAATCAGAACATCTTCGATGAACGCCACCGTTTCTTCTGTTTTCCAGATTGGCTGGCGGTCCGGCTTGGTTTCGAAATCATTCAATTCTTTCAGGATCTTCTCTTCGGATTTCGGGCCAAATCCCGGGAGTTTCTGGATTTCTCCATTCAAACAAGCTGCCTTTAAGGCTTCCATCGAATCGATGCCCAGTTCCTTGTAAAGCTTGGCAATCTTCTTGCCGCCCATTCCCTGAAGCTTCATCATCGGCACAAGGCCTTTCGGTACTTCTTCCTGAAGTTCTTCCAGCACGGTGGACTTGCCATCGTTGATCAGTTCCAGAATAACGTCTCCAGTTCCTTTGCCGATGCCTTTCAGCTTGGTGACATCTTCGATTTCGTTCAGACTGCGCTGGTCCAGTTCGAGCGCTTGTGCGGCTTTTCGGAAAGCCGATACTTTAAACGGGTTTTCCCCTTTGAGTTCCATGTATAACGCAATTTTCTCAAGCGTTCTGATGATAATCTTCTTATTCACCAAGAGCCCTCCTCATTTCGATTAAAAAAACTTCCCTCGTAAGAGAGAAGTTCCTACTACATATAAATATACCACCATTCTTTTACTTTCTCAGAGAAATAAGGCGTATGCTCAATCATAGACTGGGCGATCCCTGAATTCTCCAACTGGTTCTGCACGACATCCACAGGAAGCAGCGCAAACACATAGATGAAAATAAAGAGCAGTATGTAAACTTCAACAAATCCTAAAACCGCACCCAGAATCTTGCTGAAAAAGCCAAGAACCGGCAAAAACTTCAGAAAATCGAACATGGATGCCAGCAACTGCAAAGCAAACTTCACCACAAAGAAAATTATAGCGAATGCCAATAATTGATAAAAAGTCTGATCCAAGTCCAACTGGTCTACGACAAGCGTAAACTGGGAATTTTCATTTATTGCTGGGTAAGGAATCCACAGCACGAAGTATTCTGACAAGGGTTTATAATATTTATAAGCCACGACCAAGGCAATAACAAATCCGACCATATGGATCAGCTGGACAACAAATCCTCTTTTGGCGCCCACGATGATGCCACCGATCAGTAAGATAATTAAGAGTATATCAAGCATTCACGTCAACCCTTCAGTTTTTTCAATTCATTTTCTAATTGTTCAACTTGCTCTTTCAGTTTAAGATAGTCATGTACCGCATTCGATGCAGTCAAAACGGCAAGCTTCGCCTGGTCCAGTGATGGATTCAGGGCATTGATCTCGCGCATTTTGCTGTCGACGATCGACGCAACGAGACGCATGTGTCCTGAAGTTTCAGTACCGACCATTTTATAGGTGTTGCCATAGATGTCAACGACCGTATGAATTTTATGTTGCTCTGACAATGCAATATCCCCCTTTGGAATTCTATAGACCATCATACCATGAAAACAAGCCGATTGTGAATCAAAGAAAGGTGACTCGTCCATGTCAAATACAGTTCTGAAACTCCCGGAGGAAAGTATTCTCCAAGTGATTTCGCATTACCAGAAAAACAACATCCAGACCAAGAACCCATACGCCAGGTTCAGTGCCAAACTGCCGGATACGGTCGTGACCGTCTACACTTCCGGAAAAGTCATGTTCCAGGGAAATGGTGCCGACCGCGAAGCGGCAAAATGGGGTGCGGCAGTGCCGGCGGCCGAAAAGACCGTTTCCACTAAAGGCGATAAACTGCCCGATGGCTTTGCCAAATTATCCGTTCTCGGATCCGACGAAACCGGCACCGGCGATTTCTTCGGCCCGATCACAGTGGCCGCCTGTTACGTACCCGCAGACAAAGTAGAGCTCGCCCATGAACTCGGCGTCAAAGATTCCAAACAGCTCACCGATGCGTGGATGCGCCAAGTGGCACCCGACCTAAGAGAAGCCTTTGCCCATAAAGTGCTGACCTTGAAAAACGATAAATACAATAAAGTACAAGGCCAAGGTTGGTCACAAGGAAAAATAAAAGCATTGCTCCATAACCAGGCTCTCAAACACGTACTGAGCAAGATCGCGCCGGAAAAACCGGACGCCATCCTGATCGACCAATTTGCGGAGCGCGGCATTTACTACAAACACATCAAAGAAGAACCTGAAATCATCCGCGAGAACGTCCTGTTCTCCACCAAAGCAGAAGGTCTCCACGTTTCAGTCGCCTGTGCTTCCATCATCGCGCGTGTCGCCTTTCTCGAAGAAATGGATCGCATGAGTGCTGAAGCCGGCGTCACCTTGCCAAAAGGTGCCGGAAAAATCGTCGACGAAGCAGCAGCGAAGATTTTGCTGAAGCATGGCGAAGAATATTTGAAGAGTTTGACGAAAGTGCATTTTGCGAATACAGGGAAGGCGAAGGTGTTGGCTGGGAAGCGGCGCGGATAGACGAATAACCCCTTGGAGAAAATTTCTCCAAGGGGTTATTTTAATGATAAATTGTATTGAGCTTGTTGTTCAGTGACCAATTGTATACTTTACCGGTTTGTGCGACTTCAACGGGGTCTGGCCAAGTGACGATGCTTTCGCAGTTTTTGGTATACCCCGGAAAGCTTTTATAGGCCGTAGTCAATGTTTTAGAAGCACCGATATATGTGTTGCCGATTACATGAATTTTAGCGTTCGGATTAGTTGTTATGGACCCTTTAATATAAGCATCCCCGTATACAAGGATTAGGCTATAAGGTCCTAAGTTAACATTCCCTAAAATGGTCAGGTTACCTTGAACATAAATACAAATAAAGTTATTCGAATAGACACCGCCTCCTATATATAAGTCTTTTTCAATCTTTAGAGTATCCCCGCTATTTCCTCCTCCGGCAAGTAAAGCATTATTAGATGGCAAAGAATTAATAATGAATGATTCAAAATGATAGGAGGTTCTTTGAATTGGAAAAGGACCATCTATTTCCACAAACCCTTTCACATCTCCAGATGGAGGATATGAAGTAATCGGTGCCTGACCAGTGGTGTTAATCGGTTTAGCAGGAATAGCGGGTCCTGTTGCAGGATTCGCCTCAGTTACCACAATTGTAGGAGGTGTCACTTCCATACTTCCCTCCACTAATTTTGTGGTGCCACTTTCTGCTATTCCAGTACTCTTCATGGTTACGGTAATCTTTCCGGAATCGCCCGTGGAACATCCAGTAAGCCCCGCCAACGGCACTTTATAAGTACTTCCATCTCCACTCTTTTGAATGCTGCCGATATTTTTGATTTTTGTGCACAGCTCTTGACGACTTTTGGATAATGCTGTAGTTGCTCCTGTTTGCGTGGCCGTAAATTTATAAAGTTCTACAGTTTCTTCAACCAATGCCTGATAGTGAAGCAAGCCCATTTCTGCATAATGACGAGCCTGTACCTGATCTTCTTTTAACGAAAATTGTTTTGAAGCATTGGCATTCATCAACAATAAACCCAGACCTAAAATTGTAAAAAGTACAACGAGGAGCATTACAAACAATAAAGCATAGCCTTTTTCATTATTTAACCGTTGCATCTTACACCCCTAATTCAACTTACTGAATGCCGTTTGGAGAACAAACTTCTGATCGGCTTTTTTAATCGTTAATTTTAATGGAGACCTTTTATCCCGACACAACGTCGCTCCTTCAGTTAACTCATACTCATAGCCTTCTGAAATAATGACACCATCCATCTTTAATTGAGCTTTATTAGATGCTACTGTGATTTTAATCTGTTGATCGGGTCCGCATTTAATGGCAGGTACTGTCGATACGAGAGAAGGATTTTCCAAATAATGACCACGAATTCGTTCTGCAATCAGATTGCCTTCCTGTTGAAGTTCCTGACGTGAGGAAGTCCGATCTGCAGAACTCGTCCCCGTTGATAAGACGGATATAATTCCAACTACAATAATTCCCATAATCGCTAGAACTGCCAATAGCTCGACTAATGTAATGCCTTCTTGGCTATTCCATCTCATAATACATTTCCGTAGTAAATCCTGGCTCATTTGTTCTCGTTCCAGCAACTGCTCTCACCGTGATTTTGGCATGCTTTAATTTTTTAGTTGGCCCGTCAGATCTCACTACATCAACCTTATATTCAGGATAAAGATCTTTATAATCCAGATTATTTTCTCTAACACTTGCTACTACATCTTCGGTAACTTGTACTGCAGTTAACTTTTCATTATTGAAGGTAGTGAACTTCGCTGATTGTGTAAAAAAACTCATAAAACTCACTAGCACAATACCTAAAATCACCAAAGCCGCCAAAATTTCCACTAAGGTCAATCCTTCTTCTTTTTGACTATATATTTTCATAGTTTAAGCCTCCGCTTATATTTCATACTGATTTTAATAATATCGGCTACTTCATTTTAATATTATCACATGATTTGTATAATAATGTATATAATTTCTATTAAAAGTAAATATTTTATACTATATTTATGAATCTATCAAAAAAAGAGCAGAATCGATTAGATTCTACTCCACAAAGATAACTCAATGATTCATAAGATTCGTATAGCTGTTATTACTCAAGACAAAGTTGATAATTTTTATAGGATATTGATTTCTTCAACCTAGAATGTTCCCCGAATAAAGAAAGAAAATATAAAGGTGCATGCAAATACCTCTTTAGGTAAAAAATATTAAAACTCGTGATTTTATTTATAATCAATCAAAGGATCGTCTTCCAGTTCCCAGAATGCTGCGCTAGGAAAATTGTCGATGAAGCTGCGGCGTGGATTTTGCTGTAGCATGGCGTGGAATCTTTGAAGAGCTTGATGAAGGTGTTGGCTGGGAAACTGCGCAGATAATAAAAAAGTAACTTCAGTTCGAAAATGAAGTTACTTTTTTATTTCTATTTATATACGGCCTCAATTTTTCCGTTTAAATCCCATAGCTCCTGATTTTGTCTAATACTCGGACCAGGTAACCGGCAACTTATATTACCTTGTCCATAATATATATTGCCAGGTGGAACGGCAGCATACTCAGTAGGTTTTGGATTCTGTTTAATTCCATTTATATAGACATCTCCTGAAATGAATATTTTACTATTGTGATGATTTTGAATATCGCCAGGTAAATTTGCATCTCCATAAACAAAGAGGTATATTTTATTACCAAAATTTATTTTTTCTAATACAGTCAAATCATTTCTTACCACTGCACAGCCTTGATTATGTAAATCCATAGCTCCATTAATATACAAATCATTTGGTATCTCAATTTGAGATCCACCCTTATTAAAACCGGGTTCTACAGTAAGATCTCCTAGAATATAGAGGTTTTCTTTTCCAAGAGGAAATGTGCCGTTTTCAACATATAAGCCGTTCAGTTCTTCTCTAACAGAATTAATTGGCATAGTTGGGAGTATACTGCTATTATCATTTCCTGAACCCACTTCATTTCCTTGTCCTGAAGTTTTTTTCTCAAAGAAAATGCTTGCCTCTACTATTTTTTCTTTAGAAGTACCTGTTGTTCCTTTGCTATTAAAAGAAAAGGTTATCTTCTCATTATCTATTTCGCATTCACTTGAAGATATTGAGTAGTGTTCTCCTGTAACCTGTTGCTTCAAATCTTCAAGCGAATCGCAAAAAATAGATTTATCCTCTATTACTGGATGAAAGTTTTTTTCTATTTCGGCCTTATAATGTAAAACACCCATCTCTGCCTGATGCCTAGCCTGAACCTGTTCTTCTTTTGTATTAAATTGCTTCGCTGCGTTCATATTCATCGCCAGTAAGCCCATTCCCATGATCGTAAAGAGAACAACCATCAGCATAACTAGTAATAGAGCATAGCCTTTTTCATTCTGGTGCCGGTCCATCCTTTTTCCCCCTAATTTAACTTACTGAAAGACGTTTGTAATTCATGACATTGATCATTTGAACAAATTTCTAAATAAAATTGCGTTGCTTTAGTTCTATCCAAAATTCTCTCTGCTGTTCCTGGAGCCTCGGCTAATTTATATTGATAGTCAGTAGATAAAGTTTTCGTCATCACATTATCTATTGTTGTAATCTTCAATTCATCACCAACGATTTTCACCTTAAACTTATCTGGAATTAACTCAGATTTTTCATTTTCTAAATAGCTTGTCCGAATTTGTTCCACAATCAAATTTGCCTCTTGCTGAAGTTGCTGACGGCTAGCAGTCCGTTCAGAAGAATTTGCACCGGTAGAAAAGACAGACATAATTGCGACCACAATTATGCCCAGTATAGCCAAGGCGGCCAGCAGTTCGACTAAAGTAATACCTTTTTCACTTTTCATAATGACGCCTCAAAGTACATTTGTGTAGTAAATTCGGGATCATCGATTCCAGCTCCAGATGGCGACCTTACTGTAACAGTTGCAAGATTTAAATCACTTGGACCCGGTTGTATGATAATTTCAACAAAGTATTCATCTTCTCTCGTAAAACTTTCACTACTCAAATATGCACCTTCTCGTACTTCAGCAATCACTTCTTCCGCAACTTGTACATTCGTCAACTTCTCATTATTATGCGCTGTAAACTTCGCCGACTGGGTAAAGAAACTCATTACACTGACAAGAACAATTCCCAGAATCACTAAAGCTGCCAATATTTCAACTAACGTCAACCCTTTTTCATTTTGCATCAGCCTCTTCACAAGAGAACCTCCATTAACTAAGATAGTTAAATACTACCACAATTTATCCGGTTTTAAATTAAAAAGACCTATAAATAGTAAATTAAATGAATCAGTTTACTTACTAAATAAAGAAAAAAGGATGAACCTTGTGGGTCCATCCTTTTAACTCGTTACTATCGAATCATTTTAGTTTCTAAGCTCAGCGCCGACTTCCGTCAAGGCTGCCATTACTTTTTCATGTGCATTGATGACTTCTTCGTCCGTCAACGTCTTCTCAGGATCGAAGTAGGTCAAGGAGAAAGCGACTGATTTTTTGCCTTCTTCCATTTTATCGCCTTCGTAAAGGTCGAATACGCGGACATCTTTCAATAGCTTGCCTCCTGCGTTGCGGATGACGGTTTCAATCGTTCCCGCTTCGACGATTTTGGAAAGGACCAATGCCACATCACGTGACATGGACGGGTAGCGCGGCACTGGCGTGTAGACCAATGCTTCTGTTTCAAGATTCAACAGCGCTGCCAGGTTCAATTCCATGACAACTGTCGTTTTCAAGTCGCGCGCTTTTTGTTCGGATGGATGCAATTGGCCCATAACGCCGATGCGTTGGCCGTCCAGCATGATGAATGCCGTTCTGCCTGGATGCAGATCATCCATTTGGCCACGTTCGAATGTTAATTGGACACCGAGTTTATTGCCAAGACTTTCTACGATCCCTTTCAGGACGAAAAAGTCGACGGGCTTTTTCTCACCCTGCCAGCTGTTGTCGAGCCAAAGACCGGTCATGGCAACCGCCAGATGCTCCTGCTCGTTCAATAATTCGTCGCTGCCTTTCAAGAAGACCGAACCGGTTTCATACAAAGCCACAGAATCCATTCTTCTAGCGGTGTTGTACGTGACGGATTCCAAAAGATGCGGAAGCAAACTTTGGCGCAGGATGCTGCGCTCTTCGCTCATCGGCATCAACAGGCGCGTCGTTTCCGTTTCTTCCAAAGCAAATTGCTTCGCCGACTTCTCGGAAGTCAGTGAATACGTCGTCGCCTGCAGCAAACCGGCGCCTTCCATCAAATTGCGGACAATGCGGCGTTTGGCCTGGTAAGGCGTCAATCCGCCCGGCGTGGTTTCCGCTTCCGGCAACGTTGCAGGAATTTCATCGTAGCCATACAGGCGGGCGATTTCTTCCACGACATCTTCAGGAATCTGGATGTCCTGGCGGCGTGTCGGCACGGAAATGACCAATTGGCCGTTTGCTGCGGCTGTGTTGAATTTCAGGCGGTTCAAAATATCCAGCATGTCTTCAAAAGCAATTTTCATACCCAGACGGCTGTTAATGAAATCCGGTGAAACTTTAACGATTTTCTCTTCTTTATTCAACTCGTCGAATACCACTGACCCAGCGAGCACTTCCCCGCCGGCAAGTTCGGACAGCAATTGCGCTGCACGTTCTGCGGCCGGAATGACGCGGTTCGGATCCACACCTTTTTCATAGCGCGAGCTTGCATCACTGCGAAGTCCGTGGTCTTTCGAAGTTTGACGGACAGAAGCCGATGCGAAATAAGCGGATTCGATGACAACAGTTGTCGTCGTTTCGCTGACTTCCGAATTGGCACCACCCATGACGCCGGCAATCGCCACTGGTTTTTCGCCATTGGTGATGACCAAGTGATGGCCGGACAATTTACGTTCAGCATCGTCCAACGTCGTTATCATTTCGCCTTCTTTGGCGTGGCGAACGGTTATATTGCCGCTGTCCAATGCATCGTAATCGAATGCGTGAAGCGGCTGGCCGTATTCCATCAAAATATAGTTGGTGACGTCGACCACGTTATTATGCGGACGGACGCCCGCTGCCATCAAACGCTGCTGCAGCCACATCGGCGATTCCTGCACTTTGATGTTGCGGACCACTTTCGCTACGTAGAGCGGATTGGCTTCAGGTGCATCGACATTCAATGTCAGTATGGACGCTGCTGTGTCGGATGCTTCTTTGTAGCTGATTTCAGGAAGCTGCACTTCTTCAGAAAGAATTGCACCCACTTCATAAGCGACTCCAAGCATGCTCATCGCGTCTGCGCGGTTCGGCGTCAAGCCTAGTTCCAGCACCGTGTCATCCAAATCGAAATTGGTGATGACGTCAGAACCGGTTTCTGCGTCTTCCGGCAATACGTAAATGCCTTCAGCGTATGCTTTCGGCACCAGCTTGCCTTCAATACCCAGCTCCTGCAGCGAACAGATCATACCATGCGATTCTTCTCCGCGAAGCTTCGCTTTTTTGATTTTGATATCGCCAGGAAGTTTCGCTCCAGGTCGTGCAACGATGACTTTTTGGCCAGCAGCGATATTCGGTGCACCACAGATGATTTGAGTTGTTTCTTCGCCAACGTTGACTTGGCAGATCGATAGTTTATCCGCTTCCGGATGTTTGACGCACGACTCCACATAGCCGACGACGATATTTGTCATGCCGTGCGAACGGTCGATGACTGCGTCCACTTCGATGCCGGAACGCGTTATTTTTTCACCCAGTTCAGCGGGTGGCAATTGTTGTGTATTTACATAGTCTTTTAACCAGTTAATGGATACGAGCATGGTTTATTTCCTCCTTAAAGTTCTGTACGTTGGAATTGGGATAAAAAGCGGACATCGTTCGTATAGAAATGACGGATATCCTCGACGCCGTATTTCAACATGGCAATACGCTCAGGGCCCATGCCGAAAGCGAATCCAGTCAGGCGTTTCGAGTCATAGCCGGCCATTTCAAGAACATTCGGATGCACCATTCCAGCGCCCAGAATTTCGATCCAGCCTGTTTTCTTGCAAACGTTGCAGCCGCTGCCGCCGCATTTGAAGCAGGAAATATCCATTTCTACGGAAGGCTCCGTGAACGGGAAGAAGCTCGGGCGAAGACGGATTTCACGGTCGTCTCCGAACATTTTCTTGGCGAATACGGAAAGCGTCCCTTTCAGGTCGCTCATGCGGATATCTTCCCCGATGACCAATCCTTCGATTTGCGTGAACTGATGCGAATGCGTCGCATCATCGCTGTCGCGGCGGTAGACTTTACCCGGACAGATAATTTTGATCGGCTCGCCGCCTTTTGCTTCCATCGTCCGCGCCTGTACCGGTGATGTGTGTGTACGCAGTAAAATATCTTCTGTTATATAGAAGGAATCCTGCATATCACGTGCCGGATGGCCTTTCGGCAAGTTCAAAGCTTCAAAATTGTAATAGTCTTTTTCCACTTCCGGGCCTTCTGCAACTTCATAGCCCATGGAGATGAACAGGTCTTCAATTTCTTCCACAACACGCGTCAACGGATGCGAGTTACCTGTTTTGACAGGACGTCCCGGCAACGTGATGTCGATCGTTTCGCTTTGCAGCTTCTGGTTGATCGCTTCCTCTTCCAGAATGACCATACGGCCCTCTAGCTGAGTTGTCACTTCTTCGCGAACCACATTGACCAATGCGCCCATTTTTGGACGTTCTTCAGCTGGGAGTTTCCCCATGCCTTTCAATAAATCTGTAATCGGCCCTTTTTTCCCGAGATACGCCACACGGACGTCATTTAATTCTTTAACGTTTGAAGCTTCGGCGATCTTTTCGAGTGCCTGTGTTTTCAATTCCTGCAATTGTGCTTCCATTCTTTTCTCCTCCTTAGACAGTAAAAAGCCCCGTCCCAGAAAAGGGACGAGGCATTATTCGCGGTACCACCCTAGTTATCGCCATACAGCAATCACTCATTTACATAACGGCTCTTCACCGGCCCATCTTTACAGCATCTCTACTGGTCCCGTCGGGCAGCTCGCGGGGTGAACTTCTGAGGCGTTTACATATCCACACTTCCAGTCAAGGTGCAGAATCTCTGGGATGTAAGGGCGCAACGTACTTTTCCCGTTCTTCGCTTTTACTTCTATTTACTCTTTCATTATACGAAAGTTCACGATTTTTATCAAACTTAGTTTTTCGGCACCAGGCTGTACAAAAGAATGCCTGTAGCAACTGCAACATTCAGGGATTCTGCGCTGCCGTAAAGCGGCACCATCAAATTCTGGTCTGTCTGCTGCAGCAATACTTGATCGACGCCGCTGCCTTCATTGCCGACGATCAACGCGAACTGTTCATGCGTTTCCGCTTCATGTACCGGCGTTGAATTTTGCAGCGCCGTCCCGAAGATTTTGATGCCGTTTGTTTTGGCCTGTGCGGTCCAATCGATCAATTCCCCTTTGACGACGGGAATCTGGAAATGCGATCCTTGCGCCGAACGGACGGTCTTCGGATTAAATGGATCTGCACAGCCTTTTCCAAGAATCACAGCATCAATGCCGCTCGCCGATGCGGTGCGGATCATCGTGCCGATGTTGCCCGGGTCCTGGACAGCATCGATCATCAGGAGCTTGGTCCAGGATTTCTGTTCGTCTTCCGTAAACTCAGGCTGCGCACAATGCGCGAAAATTCCTTGCGTATGCTCGGTTTCCGATATTTCCTTCGCTACAGCAGCTGTCACGGAGTAATGTGCAACGCCTTCAATATCCCAATCCGCTGGAATGTCTACACCTTCACGGACAATCAATGCTTTAACAAGTTCTTTTTTCTTCAATGCCTCTTCCGTCAAATGAAAGCCTTCCACCAGGAATTCCGCAAATTTATCACGCTCTTTCCGGGTCGTCCCAAGCTTTTTCCAATGCTTGACGAGTGAGTTTTGGTTCGATTCGATTCTTTTCATTACAGGATCACGCCTTTATTTCAGAGTAGTTCAAGTATAGCATACAGAAAAGCGGAAGCGCCCATCTAGCCCCGACAAGCGCTGGAAGCCTTTACGGTAATGGCGTCCTTTTCCATTGCTGGAAAGGCTGAAGCGACTCGAGGGGCTGGGGGCTGGGCGCTGGAGTCTGGACACAGCTTAGATTTCCCTCGTGAAGAAATCAAAGCCGAGAGCAGTCAAAATGCCGAACGCCAATGTCCAAACCGCAATGCTGATGGTCAGCCAAACGGTTGTGTTCTTTTTCGTTGCCCCCAGCGTCATCCCGATGAATGCTGCGATATGGGTACCGATCAGAATAGGTCCGAGCATGGCTAGGCCAGGCAAGCCGTACCGATTCCAAATTTGTTTCGCGCGTTCACTTTTTTTCGTACTGGCTTTTCCTTTCGCTTCCTGGCGTTTGTTGTACCAGATCTGGAAGCGGTCGAAACCGATGATCAATGCCAACACCGTCAGCATATTGCCCACAAACGCCACTACCATCACCCAAAACGGCGACAAGCCCCAGATGATGCCAAGTGGAATTACTAGAGCGATTTCGAACCAGGGAATCGCGGCTCCCAAAAAGACCAGCAGATATTCATAAATCATTCGGTTTCCTCCTTAAAATGCTTACGGATTTCCAGATAGTAGATTAGGTATTGGATTAGGGCAATCAGCAGAATTCCCCAAACGGTAAACAGGTTCGGCAATGGAGAAAATATGGCAAACACCGCTAGCATCGGCAGGCTCCAGGACATGAACGTGTAGACTTTCTGAGACGCTTTTCGTGTAATATACGTCATTCCCTCGTCCTGTTCCAGGTATTCAGGAGGCCGGATTGAGAAGGCAGAGACTTTCTGCGTCGGATTCTTTCTGTTATGGCGTGTCAGCTGGAAGATGAAACCTGCCAGCAATAAAATGTAAAGTGCGGCTGCCCCCACAGCGAAAAATCCGGCGATGGGTCCAAGCTCTATTGAAATGCTCTGCACCGTTTCTGTATTGACTATTTCTGTCGCCGGCGAACTGACGCCATAGGCGAACATCCCCAGCACCACAATAAAACCCATCATCCACAACGGATACTGCATACGAAAATCATTTTTCATTGCTATCCTCCTCCAGCCAAAATAATTCATTGACGTTTGTTTGAAGCGCCTTTGCCAGCTTCAACGACAGTGTGATCGACGGGGAAAATTCCCCTTTCTCAATAAACGCAATCGTCTGACGGGTGACGTCGACTTGTTTGCCAAGATCACTTTGCGTGAAACCGTATCGAGCCCGTAGTTCTTTTACGCGGTTCTTAAGCATCCGCTTCATCCTTTCCAATGAAATGTTCGGTATATAGTACAAAATGTACACTATACTTAACATTTAGTCAAGTATAGTGTACATTTTTTGCGGTATGACGCTTCTGATATTTGTTTGTTTGCGGAATAAAGGCGTTTGTTTGCGCTAAGTTGCGAGTTGTTTGCGGTATACCGGATATTGTTTGCGCAATCCGATAGTTTGTTTGCAGAATAGCCGCAACCAACAAAAAAACCCCTTCACCGACGCGAAGGGGTTCCACTTATTTATTCGAATGTAATACGGGCTACTGTTTCTTTATCAAGCTTTTTGATCACTTCGATGATCAGCTTCACTGCGTTTTCGTAATCGTCGCGGTGCAGGATGCCTGCGTGCGAGTGGATATAGCGTGTCGCTACGCCGATCGCCAAAGCGGGTACGCCGTTTGCCGTCAAATGGATCGATCCGGCATCTGTTCCGCCGCCCGCAATCGTTTCGAACTGATACGGGATGCCGGCTTCTTCGGCAGTATCCACAACCAGTTCGCGCAAACCGCGATGGGAGACCATTGAGGCGTCGAACAACAATAATTGCGGACCATCGCCCATTTTGCTGTTGGATTCCTTGCTGGTGATTCCCGGTGTATCGCCGGCAATGCCTACGTCTACTGCGAATCCGATATCCGGCTGGATTTGAGCGGTCGCCGTTTTAGCGCCGCGCAAACCGATTTCTTCCTGGACCGTACCCACTCCGTAAACGACGTTCGGATGGTCGACGCCTTTCAATCCTTTTAGGACATCAATCGCAATCGCACAGCCGATACGGTTATCCCAGGCTTTCGCCATCAGCAGTTTTTCATTGTTCATCACCGTGAATTCAAAATACGGTGTGACCATGTCTCCTGGAGTGACTCCCCATTCCTTCGCTTCTTCGCGTGTCGATGCACCGATGTCAATGAACATATCTTTGATCTCGACAGGTTTCTTACGCGCTTCCGGCGATAGGATATGCGGCGGTTTCGAACCGATTACACCCGTGATTTCCTTGCCTTTGCGAGTAGTGATGGTCACGCGCTGCGCCAGCATCACCTGTGACCACCAGCCGCCTACCGGTTGGAATTTCAAAAAGCCTTTTTCATCGATTTGAGTAATCATGAATCCGACTTCATCTAGATGGCCAGCGACCATAATTTTGGGTCCGTCAGCCAGTCCTTCTTTTTTCGCAATCAAACTTCCCAAACCATCTGTTTCAATCGAGTCGGCAAATGGCGCTATGTATTTTTTCATGACTTCACGCGATTGGCGCTCATTTCCGGGAATGGCGTTCGCATCCGTCAATTCTTTTAACATCAATTGTGTTTCATCCAAATTAGACATTATTTCGACCTCCTAAGTAATTCATTGCTTACCTATTATAGTGCAATTCTGAACAGTTATCAAAACATTCATTCTATCAATAACCGTTACGCTGGCGGTCATAATTGGTTTTGTTCTTTTGGATATAAGCTTCAAGCACTTCGTCATAAGTGAATTCCAGCGCCAACGCCAATCCCCCGTAGCAACTCCAGATCTCCATAAAATTGGTCATCGAATAATTCTCCAGAAATTCCTGTATGGCTTTTTGCGTCAGCAGGAACAACTCCGTCAAATCTTTTTCTGCCACTGGGTCCGGCCAAATCTCCAGCGAGTTCAAATCTTTTTCGATCCCAAGCGACAAAAGGAAGTGGATTGAATCGACGTATTCCTCCAAAATGACAGATCGCTCAGAAGGGCCTTTCGTGCTCCAAAACTTGAAGCAACGTGTTTCATTCGCCAGTTCCGCCAATTCCACTAATAAAGCCAAGCCCTTTTTGCGAAAAACATCTTCATTGATTTCCTGGTTTGATTGGATAAAGCGATCCAGTTCTTCCTGCATGTTGAATAATTCCTGCAATTTCATAAAAATCTCTCCTTTTAATAGAATAAATCTTGAAACCAAACTACTTTTCACTCGTATAATAACTAGTAGGACTATGTAACCTAGGAGGTAATTCAAATGGCTTTTCTCATACGCCTCATTGTACTGGCATTGATCATCTACTTATTTTACCGATTGATCCGTTATATCGTAGATCCTAAAAGGAAATTGGATGCCGCTCTTGAATCAGGAACCTATTATTTTCTGGATGACGTGAAAAATGTGCAGAAAAACTTTTTCATTGCGCTTCGCGGCGTGCTGTTCGAAGGTGAAAAATACTTGGGCACTACTGAAAATTCATTCGAAGTGGTTTCCATTTTTGTATGGGTGGAAAATCCCGATAAATTACAGGGCTTCACAAAAGAAGATTTCCAATTTCTCGAAAAGGAAATCTTGATGAACTATCCGGAAGCCCGCATCAACTGGAAAAATCCGATTGAACGTTTAATGAAGCAAGAAGAATGAGCCGGGCACTCACCCAGTATAAAAGTTCTGGTAGCTCCAGATGAGAATGGCAATATCCAGCATCGCCAATACTAAAAAGCCGATTCGGAAGTTGGTGTGCTTGGTTTTATGCCGAAACGCCATCATGCCCAAATAGGCGCCGATACCGCCGCCGAAAATCGCCACAGCCCATAGATTTTTTTCCGGAATCCGCTGACCGCGGCGTTGGGCCTGGTGTTTGTCGACCTTCATCATCGCAAAGGCCATCACCGTTAAAATTGCAAAATAGCCGAAGATAATAAAAAACATCGTGTTTTCCTCCATAAGAAAAGACTGACGAAGATTCGTCAGTCTTTTTTATTGTTTCGCTAAACGCCTGAGCATTGCAGCTTTCTAGTTGTGTGATGGTCTATGGGCTGTTCTGGACATGCGCTTACGCTTTTATTACGATCTAGCTTCAATGACCTGCTCCTCGGGTCATAAGTTGCCCTTCCTATGCGGCAAAAAGCGCCGCTTCGGAAGTTCATCTTATGCCTGTCGGAGCATAACGGTCATTTCAGCTTTTATTACGATTTAGCTTCAGCGCCTAGCCCCTCGGGGTCTTAAGTCAGCCCATCTATGCGGCAAAAAACGCCGCTTCGATGGTCCGCCTTAAGCCTGTCGGGCCTGGACAGGCGCTTACGCTTTTATTACTTAGCTACTGCTTGCTTCGCTTGGTCAACCAATGCTGTGAATGCAGCTGCATCAGATACAGCGATTTCAGCTAGCATTTTGCGGTTGATGTCGATGCCCGCAACTTTCAATCCGTGCATAAGACGGCTGTATGAAATGTCGTTCATGCGAGCTGCTGCGTTGATACGTGTAATCCATAATTTACGGAAATCACGTTTTTTGTTGCGACGGTCACGGTAAGCATAGTTACCTGACTTCATTACCTGTTGGTTTGCTACTTTGAAAAGGATGTGCTTTGCACCATAATAACCTTTTGCTAATTTAATGACCTTTTTACGACGCTGGCGCGTCACTGTTCCACCTTTTACGCGTGGCATATCACATTACCTCCTGCTGAATATATAAAATTCGATTTTTGTTCGGTCTTGTCCAGACTCCAACGGGCCAACTCCTCGGTCTTAAGCTGCCCTTCCTGTGCGGCAAAAACGCCGCTTCGGAAGTTCATCTTAAGTCTGCCGGAGCTGAACGGCCGTTTTCGCTTTTCGTTTTTACTTCATGTTATAGATTAATGATTTGATGCGCTTCAAGTCGCCTGAAGAAACTAATTTCCCTTTGCGAAGTTTACGCTTTTGCTTAGTTGATTTGTTTGCAAATAAGTGGCTAGTATGTGAGCTGTTGCGTCTTACTTTACCAGTACCCGTTTTTTTGAAACGTTTTGACGCACCGCTGTGGCTTTTCATTTTCGGCATTTCGAATTCCTCCTAAACAATGATCTCTTATTCTTTTTCGTTGACTGGTGCAAGCATCAAGAACATGCTGCGACCATCCATTTTAGGGCGCTGTTCAACCGTAGCAACTTCTTTGCACGCTTCTGCGAAACGTTCAAGTACACGTTGTCCGATTTCTTTGTGCGTAATCGCACGGCCTTTAAAACGAATAGAAGCTTTCACTTTGTCGCCTTTTTCAAGGAACTTGATCGCGTTGCGAAGTTTCGTGTTGAAATCGTGATCGTCAATTGAAGGGCTTAAGCGTACTTCTTTGACGACTATCACTTTCTGATTTTTACGGATTTCACGATCTTTCTTCTGCTGCTCAAACTTGAATTTACCATGGTCCATGATACGAGCAACCGGCGGCTTAGCTTGAGGAGCCACAAGAACAAGATCCAAGTTGACACGAGCTGCAATTTCAAGTGCTTCGTTACGTGTTTTGATGCCAAGTTGTTCACCGTTTTGATCAATAACTCGCAACTCACGTGCACGAATACCGTCATTTACATTAATGTCTTTGCTAATAGTAATCCACCTCCGGATAGTGTCGCGAATAGCTTAAATGTGTGAACCGGCCGAACCGGTTTACAGGGTTCCGATCAAAACAAAAGCGGATGGACCACAGAGGTCCACCCGCAAATATGACAACACGCTTCTTTCTGCGTGTAAAAGTCAATCGTGTATACCTGCCAACAATCGGTCGATCAGGTGAGAAGCGGGTGCTCCTGCTTGCACATATAAGTATTCTATAACCTTATTCATAGTATCACGTGCCTCAGGACCTGTCAACCATTCTAGCGAAGTTCGCTTTGAACCAGTTTTACAAAGTCATCAAAAGCCATGCTTTCGGATTTCTGTTCGCCGTATTTACGGACATTTACAGAACCATCTTCCAGTTCTTTATCGCCGATGACAAGCATATAAGGCACTTTCTGCATCTGTGCTTCACGGATCTTATAGCCGAGCTTTTCGTCACGCTCGTCGATATCCACGCGAATTTTGTGGTTCTGCAGTTTTTCCTGCAGCTCTTTTGTATAAGCACTGTGTGCATCGAGCGATACTGGAATCATCTCCACCTGAACCGGTGCAAGCCATGTCGGGAATGCTCCTTTGTATTCTTCGATCAGGAATGCGACAAAACGCTCCATTGTTGAAACGACTCCACGGTGGATAACGACCGGACGATGCTGTTTGCCGTCCTCGCCGATATACGACAGGTCAAAACGTTCCGGCAGAAGGAAATCAAGCTGGACAGTCGACAACGTTTCTTCTTTGCCAAGAGCTGTCTTCACTTGAACATCCACTTTCGGTCCGTAGAACGCGGCTTCGCCTTCAACTTCTGTATAATCGATTTCCAACTCATCCATCGCTTCCTTCAGCATGGCTTGTGCACGGTTCCACATTGCATCATCGTCAAAGTATTTTTCTTTATCCGCTGGATCACGGTAAGACAAACGGAATGAATAATCTTTGATGTCAAAATCCTTGTAGACGTCAACCACCAGATTGACGACGCGTTTGAATTCTTCCTTGATCTGGTCTGGACGGACAAAGATGTGAGCATCATTCAATGTCATTCCGCGGACGCGCTGCAATCCGGACAAAGCACCCGACATTTCATAGCGGTGCATCAATCCCAGTTCCGCAATACGGACCGGCATCTGGCGATATGAATGGATGCCTTGTTTGAAAATCATCATGTGATGCGGGCAGTTCATCGGGCGCAGCACCAATTCCTCATTATCCATTTTCATGACTGGGAACATATCGTCCTGGTAATGATCCCAATGTCCGCTTGTTTTATACAATTCCACGCTGCCCATTACTGGAGTGTAGACGTGGTCATAGCCCAAACGCTCTTCTTTATCGACAATATAACGTTCGATGATGCGGCGGATTGTCGCGCCTTTTGGTAGCCACATCGGCAAACCTTGTCCGACTTTTTGAGAGTTCATGAATAAATTCAGTTCTTTCCCGATTTTGCGGTGGTCGCGCTCTTTCGCTTCCTCCAGCATTTCAAGATGAGCTTTCAAATCTTCTTTTTTGAAAAAGGCAGTTCCGTAGATGCGCTGAAGCATTTTGTTGTCGCTGTTCCCTCTCCAATAGGCACCAGCAACGCTCAATAATTTAAACTCTTTCAATTTGCCTGTTGATGGCACATGAATGCCTCGGCAAAGGTCGAAAAAGTCGCCCTGTTCATAGATGGACACTTGGTCATCTTCGGGAATCGCTTCAAGAAGTTCCAATTTATACGGATCCTCAATAGCCGCGAATCGTTTTTGTGCTTCTGCACGAGTCACGTCATGGCGGATGATTTCGACATTTTCATTGATGATTTTCTTCATTTCTTTTTCAATCAACGGCAAATCTTCTGAAGTGATCGCTGTCTCAGTATCGATATCATAATAGAAGCCATTTTCGATAACTGGACCGACACCCAGCTTCGCATCCGGATACATCCGCTTGATTGCCTGTGCCAATAGATGCGCAGTGCTGTGGCGCAGAACTTCCAGCGCCTCATCTGATTCAGGTGTGATGATGGCGATTTCCCCATCTTCCTTCAATGGTGCACGCAAGTCGACCAAATTGCCGCCAACTTTTCCGGCCAATGCTTTTTTGCGCAATCCCGGACTGATGGATTGTGCGATTTCTTCAGTAGTTGTGCCTTGTTCAAACTCTTTTACTGCCCCATCAGGGAATTTCAGTTGAATCATGTCTGCCATGCCAATCTCTCCTTTTAATTAGATCTGTTGGAAATGCCTCTGCCACAGGGTCTGGCCGGGCATTTCCGTTTTTCGTTGTCCAGCTCCAGCGGCTAGAACCTCGGGGTCTTAAGTTAATCTGAATCCAGTTACAGTGCCTAGCTCTTCGGGATGTAAGCCACTCTGGCTGTGCGGCTGAACACATGCCACTTCGCCAGACCCTCTTACACCTGTCAGAGCTGGACAGGCACTTTCACTTTTTAGCCTGTGCGGCAAAACCGCTTCGGCAGCTCACCTTAAGCCTGTCGGTTCTGAACAGCCGCTTCCGCTTTTCTTTGTCCAGCTTCAGCGGCCTGCTCCTCGGGTCATAAGCTGTCCTTCCTATGCGGCAAAAGCGCCGCTTCGGAAGTCCATCTTATGCCTGTCAGAGCAAAGCGGCCATTTCCGCTTTTCATTGTCCAGCTGCAGCGGCCAGGTTCTCGGGTCATAAGCCAACCCAACTATGTGGCAAAGAACGCCACATAGCCGGTCTGTCTTACGCCTGTCGAACCTTGACGGCCGCTTCCGCTTTTCTTTTTTCTCCACACAAAAAAGCCCCATCCCAAAAGGGACGAAGCTTTAGCTCGCGGTTCCACCCTTCTTCTATTCAAAACGGACAGATCCGTTCGGAATGAAGCTCTGCATCGGCTAACGGGCCGGTTCCGTCAGCTGTTACTGAGGAGACTGTTCACAGCTGCTGCTCGAAGGGGGTAAGCGGGATTGCCGGTACTTAAGAAGCTTGCAGCCAGGGCTTCTCTCTCTGAAAGTCGTACAAATCCGCTCATGTCCTTGTCTAGGCATGTAAAATCTTGGTTCGATTGTTTTTACTATAAACCGAAACGCCGTAAAACGCAATAGTTCCGGAGCTTAATTTCGTCGGTTGCGGCCGTCGAGCTTAACCGGTGTGGTCAACGCACGGATCCGCTCCATGATGCGCGCAGCTTTCAAATCTTCTTTTTCGCCGCGCTGTGAATAGGTCAGATGGTATTCCAGTTCGGAATAGCTGAAATTCGACGACATGAAAGTCGGCAGTTTTTCGGACATCCGGTAATGAAGGATCGTCCCCAGAACTTCATCACGGGTCCAGCTCGACATCGCTTCCGCTCCGATATCATCAAGCATCAGGACATCCGCTTTTTTGACGTAGTCGACTTTTTCCTGCAAGGTCTGGTCACCGATCGCCTGTTTCATTTCACGCATGAATTCAGGAACGAAGACCAGTACGGATTTAACATTGATCTCCGCCAGTTCATTAGCTACTGCACTGAGTAAATACGATTTGCCGATACCGAATTGCCCATAAAGGTATAATCCTTTTTCAGGCAGGTTGTCAGGGCCAGTCGCCTGATCCAGGAAATCACCGACTGCGCGGAATGCTTCCATGCGGCTATCGTCCAAATCAAATCCGGATAGCGTCGCCTGCATGACTTCTTTCGGCATATACATGCTGTGGATCAAAGAAGAAGCATGGCGTTTATTGTCGTTGACGTCTTTCAAGCGGCATTTGGTATAGGAGATGCCGATATTTCCCCGTTCCAACACCAGGTTCGGTTCGAAGCCTTTTAGATGGTTGATGCAAGCGCCCAAGCTTGGGCATTTATTGCAATCATGGGACTGGTCGATATACTCGTATAGCTTCCCCAGTCCTTTATCGATGGTAGCTGTGTCAATTTCCTCAGCATGGTCTTCCAGGAATTTTTGGACACCTGGGTGTTCCAGTACTTCCTTGCGCATTTCACTATAACGCTCAGAGAAAGCAGGCGCATTGACCACACGTTTTAACGTTTCGCGAATCGGTTCCATTTAACCACCTTTTCCTTTCTTAAGCGCAAGTTTCGCAAGAAGTTTTTGCTTCTCCACTTCCAGGCTTTCGTTTCTAGGCTCTGTCTTGGCGGCTGGCGCCTCATCTTTTTTATGGAACCATTCCGGCAGCTTTTCTTCACGCACCGGTTTTCGGTTGCCATTGCTGGTAAACGGTTTGGCCACTGTTGTGGGCGAACCTTCCGACTTCCATTTCATATACTGCGTATGCTCAACTCGCGCAAGCTCGATTGCTTCTTTAGCAGTGGTGACGTTCTTCCGCAGCCAATGAGAAGCGATTTTTTCCACATAGGCCTTGGTCAGTTTCATATCGGTGCGCAGCAGGACATATTGAAGCAAGACATTGACGACAGCCGGCTCCATGCCATGGGTGACGACCAATTGATTGGCAAGCTGGACATCAGCAGGCAGCGGTTCACTGCCATCAGCAATATCGCGCAGGACTTGGATTGGCGGTGCTGTCTCCAAGTAAACAAGCAATTCGTCCTGTTTTGTTTTCGGTGTTCCTTCTGTCAGCTTCGGCGCTTCTTTATGGACTTGTACAAGTTGTGGTGCAGTGGTCGAAACCGTCAGCTTATAATATTCGGATGCCGATTTCTTCAGGCCTTCCACCGTCAACGTATAATCGTCTTCAATGGCCAACAAGATGACCTTCTGCATCTCCAATGGTCCCCATCCATACAAGTAAGCCAATTTGGGGATGAAATCTCTGATAGTTGCAGTCAGTACTCTTTTCGGAACAAGCTGCTCCGATAACCCTTGCCGGAGAAGTCCGAAATCAAAATCGGAATCGGCTTCGTAGCCGCCTTTTTCCCGTCTCTGCAGATCCTGCTTTTCAGCCGGATAGCCTGCTTTCGCATGAACCGGCTGGAAAATATCCGTAAAGGTCCGTGACACTTCTTTAAAATCAGAAGGAATTTCATTGTGCACCACAAAACGGTCCCGTACCCGCCGGTAAGACGTTTCGCCAATTTTACTGAACAGGAACATCGATAAGAGAGGATCCATAAAAAAGGTTTTCGGATCGAGCGGCGGACATAATTCATAGATGAAGCAGCGGTCGCCAGTGTCTTTCCGGTAGGTTTTCAGCAATCCGATCGCTTCCAGCTGAATTCTTGCTTCAAAGATTTTTGAAATGGGATTTCCCAATGTGTTCATCAATGTATAATGGGTGGTTTCATCCTTGGACGCTTCCCCTTCAGCCCAAAGCGTCAAGTAGAAGGCAATAGCTTCTGCCCCGACCATGGGCTGATACAGCAAAGTCAGCAGCTGCCGGTCATAATTCGAAAACGGATACGGCAACCGGATGCGATACGGATCGGCAGGCTGGAGTTCTTTATAAAATGCAGTCATAAGTCACCGCCTAGTCGATTTTCTTGTCTTCCGGACTTTTATTCAGCAAATCCTTCAGTTCGTCGATAAAAACAGTGATGTCTTTGAATTGGCGATACACAGAAGCAAAGCGCACGTAAGCCACCTCGTCAATTGCTGCCAGCCGGTTCATGACCAACTCCCCGACCTCTTCGGATTTCACTTCCGGATTGCCCGCCCGGCGAAGGTCTTTCTCAATCGTAAAGACCACTTCTTCCAATACTTCCAGAGATACAGGCCGCTTTTCACATGCGCGAATTAACCCACGCAGGACTTTTTCACGGCTGAACTCTTCACGCGAGCCGTCTTTTTTGACGACAATCAGCGGCATCTCTTCCACTTTCTCAAAAGTGGTGAAGCGATATCCGCATGATTCACATTCCCTGCGCCTTCTGATTGACTTCATTTCATCTATTGGCCGTGAATCGACAACACGTGTGCCGTTATGTTGGCAAGCTGGACATTTCATTTTGACATCTCCCTAAATTCTCTATCTAGTGTATCTAGTATAACAAAAATTCTTCGGGAAAATAGAAAAAGCAGAGGAATTTATCCCCTGCTTACTTTTTTTTGCTAAATGGATTATACAGTTACTGAAACTTTGGATTTCTCAACACTGACTGGACCCATACCGCGCGGAATTTCGACAAGCTCGCTTGAGGTTGACCCTAGCGCTTCTGCGATATACTTTGCTGCAATTGTAGGATCTAGGTCACCGCAAGTGTAAACATCTACACTGGCGTAGCCGTGTTCCGGGAAACTGTGGATGGTTAAGTGAGATTCAGAGATAATCACAACTCCGCTGACACCTTGTGGTGCGAATTTGTGAAAAGCTACCTCTCTTACTTCAGCTCCAGATTTGAGTGCTGCATCAACAAAAGTTTGTTCGATAAAATCCATATCGTTTAATTTGTCAAAATCACACTGCCAAAGTTCTGCAATTACGTGACGTCCCATTGTTTCCATGGTTCGTTTTCCCCCTTTGATATCATTTTGGTTTTTGCGCAAAATATTCAAAGTTGACTACCACGGGGGAAAGTTAGTCCAAAGAGGTCCTAACCCTTTAAGCAGTCATGTGAATAAAAAATCTTACGCTCCTAATTCCGAGATGCATGATGGAAATTCAGAAGTGGTAGCCGTTTTTCAACTACGATTCATAGTATAAAACGGATTTATTGTAAATGCAATAATAATATCTTATTAATCCTGAATTTTTTTCAATAAATTTTCCATAAAAAACCCCGGTTCTCCAGATAAAACCGGAGTACCGGGGTGAATAACCTTATTTAGAAACCAACACCAAAGCCTTTGCGACTTTTTTCGTCAAATCGATGACACGTGCGGAATATCCCCATTCATTGTCATACCAAGCCAAAACTTTCACTTTACGGCTTCCGATGACCATCGTAGACAATCCATCAACAATCGCCGATTTCGGATTGCTGTTGAAATCCACTGAAACCAATGGCTCCATCGTCAAACTCAAGATTCCTTCCAACCCATTTTCTGAGGCTTCTTCAAACGCCTGATTGATTTCCTCGATCGTCACATCTGTCTCCAGGTCGACAACCAGGTCAACCAGGGAGACATTCGGAGTCGGTACCCGCAACGCCATACCATGCAGTTTGCCCTGCAGTTCCGGCATCACCAGTGACAGCGCTTTCGCAGCACCCGTAGAAGTAGGGATGATCGATTGCGCGCATGCACGTGCACGTCGAAGATCTTTGTGGGGATTGTCCAGGTTCTGCTGGTCATTCGTATAGGAATGGATGGTGGTCATCAAGCCGTTTTCAATACCAAATTTGTCATGGAGCACTTTTACGACCGGTGCCAGGCAGTTGGTCGTGCAGCTCGCATTGGAAATGATGTCATGCTTATCGATATCCAATTTGTCGTCATTGACTCCCATGACAATCGTGATGTCCTCTTTTTTCCCGGGAGCCGTCAGAATCACTTTTTTAGCTCCTGCCTCCAAATGAAGCGCAGCTTTTTCACGAGCGTTGAACTTTCCGGTTGCTTCGATGACGATATCAATGCCCATTTCTTTCCATGGCAGATTCAATGGGTCGCGTTCACTTACCAATTGAACTCGTTTCCCGTTAACAATTAATGCATCTTCCTCTGAAGATACGTCACCAGCGAAGGTGCCGTGATTTGTGTCATACTTAATTAAATGCGCAAGGGTCTCAGCGGGATAAGTGGCGTTGACTGCCGTAATCGTGACATCATCCATCATTATCGCCTGTCTGAAAACCATACGGCCAATACGGCCAAATCCGTTAATTGCAATAGAAACTGTCATGTAGGAGTCCTCCGTTTATAATTAAGTTATACTCATGTTTTTAATTTCTTATATAGTATAACACAATTAACTATTTAGAGAACCTTAAAACAACAGATCTTTTATTCTTTTTCAGGGCTTGCCTGCCAATTCTCCAAAATTCTGTTTAATTGCCATTTCGTTTCATCCAGTGATCCGTTGTTATAGATGACGGCATCGGCTCCATCTTCTTTTACTGACATGGGCAACTGGGAACTGATGCGTGCCCGTGCCTCTTTTTCTGAAAAGCCATTCCGCTCCATTAGTCGGCTGAACTGGTTTTCTTCCGTCACGCTGACGACCAGAATTTTGTCTACCAGGTGCTGCAGGCGGCTTTCGAACAGTAAAGGAATGTCCATAACGATTGTCTTGAAGCCTTGCGCCAGAAATTCTTGGCGCTGCCGGTGCATTTCCTGACGGATTGCCGGATGGATAAGTTCATTCAATATTTTCCGGCTGGCCGGATCGTTGAAGATGATTTCGCCTACTTTTGCCCTGTCCATTGTCCCGTCTGCTTGTATCACGTCGGGGCCGAACGCCTGGGCTATCTGCGCCAGGGTCTCGGAGCCCGGTTCTACAACCAGACGGGCGACCATATCAGCATCAATGATCGGATAGCCTGCATTTTTCAGCATGTCTGATACGGTACTTTTCCCACTGGCAATACTGCCTGTCAATCCTATGATCATCATCCATCCTCATTTCTGGCATGCCGGGCAATAGACTGACGCCCGTCCTCCAATTTTTAAGGTCTTCGTCATCGTACCGCAAACCATGCACTGTTTTTTTCCGTACATAGCGAAACGGTTTTGCATACTGCCCGATTCACCATTGATATTCCGGTAATCTGATATCGTACTGCCCCCTGCTTCAATGCTTTCCAGCAAAATGGCGACAATCGCTTCAAATAACGCTACTTTTCGTTTCTTGCTGATGCGGCCGGCTGAACGCTTCGGATGAATCTTCATCTTGAAAAGTGCTTCAGTAGCATAAATATTGCCGCAGCCCGAAATGACCTGTCCATCCATGATGACTTCCTTGATCGCTTTGTTCTTATACTTCGGACTTTCTGCCATGATCAGGAAATGATCAAGCGCTACGGCTTCAAAAGGCTCCGGCGCCATCAGCAGCAAAGGCGGGAAATCTCCCTCTTCCTGCAATACCCTCATTTCCCCGAAACGGCGGATATCAGAAAAAGCCAGAAGGTTTCCATCGCTCAAGGTCAGCACCACATGGACATGGCGCCGGAATTTATCCTCTGGGATGGACTGGAGCTGGTCGACATAGAACCAGGCTCCGGACATCCCTAAATGGTTGACCAATAAAAATTCGTTTTCATTTCTTAAGGTAAAATAAATATACTTACTCCGTCGTTCGACACGGATGATTTGCGCCCCGACCAGGCTTTCGATGAAACGATCAGCTTCCATCCGTTTGATGATCGCTTCTTTGCCATTCGTTTTGGAAACACGGATGGTCTCTGAAACGCTTACTGCCTCTATTTTTTTCCCAATGGAAACAGGGCGGATCTGCCGAACGACACCTTCCACTTCCGGAAGTTCAGGCATATCGTTGCCCTCCTGTCATTTAGTATCGTACCAAGTATCGCCATGCGCGATGTCCACTTTCAATGGAACGCTCAGCTTCACTGCGTTCTCCATCACTTGAGGAACCAATTCCATCAACTTGTCCAGTTCTTCCGGCGGCGCTTCGAAAATCAATTCATCGTGCACCTGCAGCAGCATGCGCGTCTGCATGTCTTCGCGCTCCAACGCGGCATCCATATCGATCATCGCTTTTTTGATGATGTCCGCTGCACTACCTTGTATCGGCGTATTCATGGCGGTGCGCTCTGCAAAACTGCGCAAGTTGAAATTCGAGCTGGTGATGTCCGGCAAATAACGCCGGCGATTCATCAAGGTCGTGACAAACCCGTCACGCTTGGCATCCGACACTATATTGGTCATATAGCTTTTGACGCCTGGGAAGCTGGCGAAATAACGTTCGATGAATGCCGCTGCTTCTTTGCGGGTGATATTCAGGTTTTGGGACAAGCCATAATCACTGATGCCATAGACAATCCCGAAATTGACGGCTTTTGCTGCGCGCCGCATGTCTCCGGTCACTTCTTCTTCAGGGACATGGAAAACATCACTGGCGGTTGTCGTATGGATATCGCGGTCATCTTTAAAGGCCTGGACCAAACGTTCGTCTTCCGACATATCTGCAAGGACACGCAATTCGATCTGCGAATAATCGGCCGCAACCATCACCCAGCCCGGTTCGGAAGGTACAAAAGCTTTACGGATCTTGCGGCCTTCTTCAAGGCGCACAGGGATGTTCTGCAGGTTCGGATTGGTCGAACTGAGTCGGCCTGTTGTCGTCAGTGCCTGCTGGAAACGCGTATGGACTTTGCCGTCCTTATGGATTTCCTTCAATAAACCTTCTATATAAGTAGAGAGCAGTTTGCCTAATTGGCGGTACAGCAGGATATGCGAAATGATTTCATGCTGGCCTTCCAGTTTTTCCAGAACATCGGCTGCTGTCGAGTAGCCTGTCTTGGTTTTTTTCAATGGCGGCAATCCCAGGTTTTCAAACAGCACCACACCCAATTGTTTCGGGGAATTGATGTTGAATTGCTGTCCGGCCAAGCTGTAGATATCCGACTCGATTTTCTCCAGCTTATGGGACAACTCCTTGCCCATTTCGGATAATTGGTTGCGGTCGACCATAACGCCGAGCGATTCCATTTGGCCCAAAACCGTCGCAAGTGGAAGCTCCAATTTATCGTATAGATCGAATTGCTCGTTGTCTTCGAGTTTTTCCATGACCAGCGGACGCACTTTCCAGATGGTGCGCGCTTTTCTGGCAATGTGCTCGTTGAGGATCGATGCTTCAGGCACTTTCTTCTTTGCACCTTTTCCATAAATCTGTTCATTAGTCGAGACATCGGCATAGCCATATTCCTGGACGATGCTCGCCATATCGGTGTAGGTCAACGATGGATTAACAATATAAGCACCCAACATCAAGTCGAAATCGACGCCCTTCAATTCAATGCCGCAGCGCAGAAACGCTGCCGTCGCTGCTTTGGAATCCGCCATGAATTTTTTCTTCGACGGGTCTTTGAACCAGGCACGGAATTCCTCCGACTGGTCAACGACATCCATCGGAATCACATAGGTTTCCGATTCTGTGGACAACGAAACCCCAAGCAGGTCGCAACTATGGTAATGCTCGTCGTACAGCTCCAGATGTACCGCCATCTCATCTTTCAAGATTTCCGGATCGATGCTCGCCAGCACCTCGAATTCCAGCTCTTCTTTGACGGTCTCTTCTGCCGTGTATTCCATTTTTTCCAATAAAGATTTAAACGCCAGTTCATTCCAAACCTTCACCAATTCGTCTTGATCAGGCCCTGCATAGCTCAATTCCTCGATTTTGATGTCGATCGGTGCATTGCGTTCGATTGTCGCCAGTTGTTTACTGATGTAGGCAAGGTCTTCATTGGCGACCAATTTTTCTTTCATCTTGCCTTTTTGTTGATCAATGGCTTCGTATACCCCTTCAACCGAGCCATGTGCTGCCAATAGTTTCAGCGCTGTTTTTTCGCCCACACCCGGGACACCGGGGATATTGTCGGACGCATCGCCCATCAGGCCCTTCATATCAATAATTTGGTTAGGCGTAAGGCCGTATTTCTCTTTGATATGCTCAACCGTGTACTTCTCGATATCGGTGATGCCTTTCCGCGTTATGTAAACCGTTGTGGAAGGTGAAGCCAATTGCGTCAAATCTTTGTCTCCTGAAATGACCACCACCTCGTCGCCTTCCCGCTCCGCTTCCAGGCTCAAGGTACCGATGATATCGTCCGCCTCGTAATTTTCCAATTCGTAGCGCTTGATCCGGTAAGCGTCGATCAACTTCTTCAAATAAGGAAATTGTTCCGACAGCTCAGGCGGCGTTTTTTGCCGTCCCCCTTTGTATTCACTGAAGGTCTTGTGGCGGAAAGTCGTTTTCCCCGCGTCGAAAGCCACGATCATGTGCGTCGGCTTTTCTTCCTCCAATACTCTTTGGAGCATCATCGTAAATCCATATACCGCATTCGTGTGAATGCCGCTTTCATTGGTCAACAGCGGCAAGGCGAAAAACGCACGATATGCCAAACTGTTCCCATCTAATAAAAGTATTTTCTTTGCCACAAAATTACCCCTTTCCATAAAAAAAGCCGTCATTCCCTTTATTTTACCACGCGGGCAAATAGAAGAGAAATGACGGCCGCAGCCTTATTCGAAATTACCGGATAGGATATCCGCGTATGGTGAATCCGACGGCAGAATAATCACCGTATCGTCACCGATTGTTTTCTTATAGGATTCCAATGAACGGTAGAGTTCATAGAATTCCGGATCTTTCGAAAAGGATGCGTTGTAGATTTTAGCAGCTTCCGATTCACCTTCCGACTGGATCAGCGCGGCTTCCTTGCGTGCAGTCGCAATCACTTCCTGCGCTTCACGGTCAGCCTGTGCTTCGATTTCACGTTTTTTCGCATCTCCCTGGGATAAGTAATCCTGAGCTGTGGAATCACGTTCTGAGATCATCCGCGTGTAAACCGATTGCTCGTTTTCTTCCGGCAAATCCGTCCGTTTGATGCGAACATCCATCACCCGGATACCGTATTGGTCTTTTTCCAGCAATTCATTGACTTTCGCTGTAACATTATCGTTCAAACTGCCGCGGGAAGAATTTTCATCGTTGATGATTTCATCGTAATTCAATTGTCCAAGCTCTGTCCGGACCACAGAATAAATGAATTCCTCCATCCGGCTTTCAGCATTGACAATTGTTCCGGCATTCGAAATCAACTCAAGCGGATTCACCACATGCCATACCGCATAATTGTCGATGATGATGCGCTTTTTGTCTTTCGTATTGATTTCCGCTTCCGAAACGTCATAGGTCATTTGGTAGTTCGGCAAGGTTGTGACACTTTGGATAAATGGGACTTTCATTTTGATGCCCGGTTCTTCCTGGATTTTCACGACTTCTCCAAACTGGCGCACGACCCGGTATTCATTTTCCTTTACGATGTACACATTCGTCAGGACGATGAGAAGAAGAGAGAATGCTACAACCAGCCCGACAATCAATTTCCAGTATTTCTTGAAGTCAATCGGATCTTTCGGTTCTTTTTTCTTTTTTGGTTTCTCATATGGATTGTATTTCTTTACTTCAGTTAAGGGTTTGTTCGGTTCCATCAGTTGCCGCCCCCTTCTTCTTCTGTCTCAGCCGCTGGTGGGACGGCGGTCTGGAGTCCATCAAGCGGCAAGTATTTCATCGTGCCGCCTTCATCGTTCATGATGTACAATTTAGCGTTCGGCAGGACCGACTCCAATGTTTCCATGATGATCCGTTGTTTGGTGACTTCCGGATTGCTTTCATACTCCACGAACAGTTTATCGAAAAGCGCTACGTCTCCAGTCGCCTGCTGAATCCGTGAGACTTTCTGTCCTTCTGCACGTGAATTGATGGCCGCTTTTTCACCGAGTGCTTCATTGCGTTTCTGGTTTTCGTATTTTCTTGCTTCATTGATTTTTGTGTTCATCGTTTCCCGGGCATCCGTTACATTGGTGAACGCTGCGCGTACTTCTTCGTTCGGCAGCTCCACGTCTTGAAGTTTGACCGCCAGGACCGTAATGCCGATATCGTATTTCTCAATTAATGAAGCAAGCAGATCGCGTGTTTCCGCTTCGATTTCCGCTTTACCGGATGTCAGTGCATCATCGATCAGCGAGCTGCCGATGATGGAGCGGATCGAGGCAGATGTTGCGTCATGGAGAATGTCCTGAGGCGCTTCTGCATTGAACAGGTATTTTTTCGGATCGGTGATTTTCCATTGGACCACCAAATCCGTCAGGACAATATTTTCGTCTCCTGTGATCATCTTGGTTTCTTTATCGAAAGCGACGATCTCGCCTTCTTCGTTTTGGTTATAGCCGAATTGCAGGCTATAGGTTTCTTTTGACAGGATCTCTGCTTTTTGGATCGGCCAAGGCATCTTGAAATGCAATCCTGCTTCGGTGACGGTTTCATTGGCTACACCAAACGTTATGATGACCGCCTGTTCCGATTCATCTACTGTATACCAGGAAGTGAAAACTGCGATCAGCAGAAGAATTCCGGCAATAGACAAACCAATCACCGCCAGCAATTTTTTTGTCGTCATGATGGGTCCCCCTTTTTCTTGTTACCCATTAATACGGAATGATATGGAAATAGTTTCATAAAAAAAGAAAAAGAGCCCGGGGAAGGGACTCTTTTTCAAATCATGCGGTTGAAGGGGGTTCTATTAAACCTTACCACCCGACTGTGAAGCTGGTGTTAAGCTTCTGTAAACTTACCATTGATTGTTCTTATACTTCTTGTAATAATTCACCTGGCGCGCTAGAAGATAGACTTTACGCTTCAAATGCTTATCTTTTTTATAGAAGAGCGGATTGCCATATTGGCCTTTTTTGATCAGACGCTTAATGTCTTTCTGAACTGCTTTGTTGTCGACGAAATTGCGCAGAACCGCTTTCGGTACGACAGTGAACAAGAAGTCTTCATTCAAATACGTTACGGGTTTATCCGTCTGATAAATTAAATCGTCGACAAAATACTCAGCCATATTGTGTCCGAGCGCTGTTACGTAATAGCTTGAGCGCCCTTGGCGAATATTCACTTCGAACACTTTGAATTTGTTATCGCGTGCATCGTATTTCAAATCGAAGTTCGCAAAGCCATTGTAACCGACGGCTTCCAGGAAATTCTGTAGCTTGACCATCATGTCTTTGTCAAAACGGGTGATCAGCGCTGTGTAATTCCCGATGGCCGTAACTGTATGCTCTTGTAAGACCACCTGCGCAAAAGTCACCAACTGCGTCTTCCCTTTGGAATTCGCATAGATGACTGAATCCCACATGTAGGTATCATCCCCAGGAATATAATCCTGGATGATCAATTCATCGCGGTACCCGCCTGCTTTGATCTGCTGGATCACTTCGTGCATTTCTTTCGGGCTTTCGACTTTATAGACTTTCTGCTGGCCCTCAAACTTGTTTCTGCTGTACTCGATGCCATTGCTCGGCTTGATGATGACCGGGAACATCATTTCTTCTTCAAATGGGACTTTCGAATTGCAGTCATAGAAGAACGTTGTCGGTGTCTCAATGCCATGCTCTTTGCAAAGATCATAGAAATTCGCTTTGACCTGCAGCTGATTCATCAAATCTTCATTAATATAATTAAAGACATAATGCTCGCGCAGAATTTTTGCATTTTCAATGATTAAGCGTACATAAAGATCGTTTGTTCCAATCAGCAAAAGGGTTTTGCCGGGAGCCCTGTACTTATCCGCAACATCGATCAGGATATCGGCGAACTGGGAATCGTCTGCCAATCCGGGATGCAGGTCAATCGTTTCGGTAATAGTGCTCAATGAGGTAAATGATAAATGTTCTTTACCGATCAAAATCGGCTTGATGCCATATGCTTCGTGAAACGAAATGGCCATATTATAAGCGTTCATGTCTGTTCCGACGATAATCGGTAAAAATGGGTGTTTAGTTTCCATACTTTCCTCCTAAATTAACTAGCCAAAGGCAAATAGATAGTAAATGTGGTGCCGACCCCAACTTGGCTGTCGACTTCCACTTTTCCATGATGTGCCTCGATTAAGTGTTTGACAATGGACAGCCCAAGGCCCGTGCCGCCTGAATTTCGGCTGCGGGCTCGATCGACGCGGTAAAAGCGCTCAAATAAACGTCCGATTTCTGAACTTTCTATTCCGATTCCTTGGTCTTCCACTTGAATGACGGCTTGCTCGTCTTTGATGAAAAGCCGGATGGTGATTTCGGTATGATTGCTTGAATATGTAACTGCATTGATCAAAAGATTCATAACCACTTGGATTAACCGGTTTGCATCCCCTAAAACAGTCACGGGTTTCACTTCCAGGTTCAGCCGAATGGACTTTTCGTCGAGCTTCGGCTGAATCATTTCCACCGCCCGGTTTATCGCAGCCTTCATGTCGGTTGGCTGCGCATTTACTTCAAAACCGCTCTGTTCTACATTGGATAAATCGAGCAGATCATTGATGAGCATCTCCAAACGATTGCTTTCCGAATGGACGATCTCCAGAAACGACAACAAAGTCTCAGTATCCTGATAAGCACCATCCAGCAGGGTTTCGGAAAATCCTTTAATGGATGTTACGGGTGTCCGAAGTTCATGGGAAACGTTTGCCACGAAGTCTTTGCGGATCTGCTCCAGCCTCTTCAATTCCGTAATATCATGAAAGACGATGACAATCCCCAGCCAGCGCTCGTGCTCTCCAATAACAGGGGCTCCGTAGACATTCAGGTTCTTCAATTTAAGCCCTGACAAAAATTCTATCTGAGCCCGGGAATGAGTTTCCATCATGAAGACATTCTCGATGAAATCCTCCAGTTCAGAAGGGACATGGATTTCTTTGTAGAATTTCCCCAAAGTATTTTCAGTAGATAAACCAAATTCATCCAGGAAGGGCTTATTGACAAGAGAAACGGCTCCTTGCTTGTCGATCATAATCAATGCACTGCCCATATTTTCAATCAGTGTTTTTAGGCGCTCCTGCTCCATGCCCCGCATTGCTGTGATTTCCTGAAGATTCCGGGCCAGCACATTGATGGTTCGGCTCAATTCGACACTGCCCAGTGCATTGGACTCCGAGGCCCGCGCCCGGTAATTGCCTTTGACCAACTCCATGGCGGTCTCAGTGGCATTTTCAATCGGCTGAATGTTCACTTCGATGATCCGGCTTCCGACAATAGCTGAAAAAAATAAAGCAACTGCAAATGTCAAAAATAGGATCATCCAAATATCGGTCTTGTCTTCGGCGCTTTCATAAATAGGTAGCACTTGAAGCATGACGATGAACAACCCGGCCAACATCATTCCGATCCATACCAGCAAGGTGGCCAGCAGACGATGCCGAAAGGATTTCATGAACTTTTCGGCTCCTCGAACTTATAGCCCAGCCCTCGAATCGTCTTAATGAAAGTCGGTTTTCGGCTGTTTTCCTCTATTTTATCGCGCAAATGGCTGATATGGACATCGACGATGCGCGTATCTCCCGCAAAATCGTATTTCCACACAGCACTCAGCAGTTGATCACGCGTCAATACCCGATTTTTGTTTTCCATTAAATACACCAGCAACTCAAATTCCTTCGGTGTAAATTCCAATTGTTCTTTATTGAGGAAAACTTCAAATCGATCAGGATAAACATCCAACTTCCCAAGAGAAATCGGTGCCGAGGAATCCTGTTGTGGCGTCGGAACGTTATTGGCTCTTCTCAAAACCGCTTTGATGCGTGCCACTACTTCCCTTGGGCTGAAAGGTTTGGTCATATAATCATCCGCTCCCAGTTCCAAGCCCAATACTTTATCAAATTCATCGCCTTTAGCCGTCAGCATGATAATCGGTATATTGACTTTTTGCTGGCGCAGCGATTTGCAGACTTCCACCCCGTCCATCGACGGCAGCATAAGATCCAGAACAATCAATGAAGGATTTTCGCTTAGAGCCAGTTCATATCCCTGTTTTCCGTCATTGGCGATAATGGTTTCAAAACCCGCCTGAACAAGGTTATAGGAAAGTAAGGTCGCAATTGAATGTTCATCTTCGATTATCAATATTTTCTTCAGCATTTTACATCCTCCACACTCAGTTTGAAACCCCCATCTCAAACCGCGTTAGATATTGCCTGTTGCAGGAGTCGTCAATTGCTCCACTACTTGCGGTGGATTGGCAGTAATTTGTCCTTGTATCGCGATATCGCCATTTTCATCGATCCCTTCAACTTGGACAATTATCTCATTGTGTTTGATATCCACTTCGACAACTTCCAACAGAAAATCGATTGTCGCATAATGATGGACAGGTTTCAAAAACTTCAGCTGCTGGCCGGTAATATAAGAACCGGGACCCGGTATATATTTGGAGACCGCAGAAGTCAGGATGCCCGTCAGCATGATATTCGGCACCACTGGCTTTTCGAAAGCGGTCTGCGCCGCAAAATCGTGTTGAATATACAGCGGATTGCTGTCATTTGTCAATCCCAGATAAAGAAGTAGATCTTTGTCCTCAATCTTTTCTGTGAGTTTCAATTTCTCGCCGATTTTGATATCTTCCACTCGCCGGCCTAGTTTTCGCTTTTTCCCAAGCAACAAACAACATCCCTCCATTTTCTTGATACCCCTATAGTATCAATTTAGCCAATGAAAGTGCAAGCGCCTAAGGTAGCAGGAATAGGATGTGCATAAATGAAAAGCGGAAAAAGAAAGCCTGCAATCAAAAAAACGGACAGGAAAATTCCCTGTCCGTCTTTAAGGATTATGCCAATACTTTCATTACCGCTTTCACTGAATCCGCTGATTGGTTCAACAACGCTTTTTCTTCTTCGTTCAAATCGATTTCAATGATTTTCTCAATACCGGCTGCTCCTAAAATTGTCGGTACACCCAGGTAAATGCCATCCAATCCATACTCGCCTTCCAAATAAGCAATGGATGGCAGGATGCGGCGCTGATCTTTGATGATTGCTTCCGCCATTTCAACCAATGAAGCTGCCGGTGCATAATATGCCGAACCGTTTCCAAGAAGGTTGACGATTTCCGCCCCGCCTTTTCTTGTGCGTTCCACAATTTCATCCAAACGCTCTTTGGCGATCATCGTCTCCAATGGAATTCCGCCTGCGTAGGAATAACGGACGAGCGGCACCATATCGTCCCCGTGACCACCCAATACGAATCCTGTGACGTCTTTAACCGACACGTTCAATTCTTCTGCGACAAATGTCCGGAAACGGGCAGAGTCAAGTACGCCAGATTGTCCGATTACACGTTCTTTCGGGAAACCCGATGCTTGGAAAACCGTATAGGTCATTGCATCAACCGGATTCGTCAGGACAATGATAGTCGTCTCCGGAGAATATTTTACAATATCCGCTGTAACAGCTTTCATTACTTTCTGATTGGTTTGGACCAGATCATCACGGCTCATGCCCGGCTTACGCGCAATTCCTGCAGTGATGATGACCAGGTCCGAGTCTTTGGTATCCTCGTAATTCGATGTACCCGATACACGGGCATCAAACCCTTGAACTGGACCAGCTTCGGCCATATCCAACGCTTTGCCTTTTGCCGGATTTTCCATGGGCGGAATATCCACTAAAACAACATCGCCCAATTCTTTTTGAGCCAACAGGAATGCCGTCGTTGCCCCTGTAAATCCTGAACCGATCACTGAAATCTTTTTACGTTTGAATGTCATGAACTATCTCTCCTTTAACAGTAGTTGAGTTGAAGTATAGCATCTACTTTCTATAGTCGCTTAGCCCGCTTCGGAATAAAGCGAAGACAATTGCTCCTGCGCAAGCGGCGCTAAAAACAGTTGATTAGTAAGATGCATGTTTACTTTCTTTACCCTAAAGGAAATGGACCAAAACAGTGGAGGTTCCCAAAGGAGCACCATCATGCACTAAGAGAAAGTCGATACAAAAAAAGGAGGGGAATCCCCCTCCTTTTCTTTAACTCTTATAGGTTTTTGATCAATTCATCAGCAAACTCAGAGCATTTCACTTCTGTAGCGCCGTCCATTAGACGTGCAAAGTCATAAGTTACAACTTTAGAAGCAATTGTTTTCTCCATAGAGTTTGTGATCATTTTAGCAGCTTCTCCCCATCCTAGGTGCTCAAGCATCAAGACGCCTGAAAGGATTAGAGATGAAGGGTTTACTTTATCAAGGCCAGCGTATTTAGGCGCTGTTCCGTGAGTTGCTTCGAAAATCGCATGTCCAGTATCGTAGTTGATGTTCGCTCCAGGAGCGATACCAATTCCGCCTACTTGAGCAGCCAAAGCATCAGAAATATAATCGCCGTTCAAGTTCATTGTTGCAACAACATCGAACTCGCTTGGACGTGTAAGGATCTGTTGTAGGAAGATATCAGCGATTGAATCCTTGATAAGGATTTTGCCTGAAGCAAGAGCTTCTTCCTGTGCTTTGTTCGCAGCGTCTGTACCTTTTTCATCTTTGATAGCATCGTATTCGTTCCACGTGAATACTTTATCGCCGAATTCCTGCTCCGCCACTTCATAGCCCCAGTTTTTGAAAGCTCCTTCAGTGAACTTCATGATGTTCCCTTTATGAACAAGCGTCAATGACTCACGGCCTTCAGTAATTGCATAGTTGATTGCAGCGCGCACTAAGCGTTTTGTTCCCTCTTCTGAAATCGGTTTGATACCGATACCTGAAGACTCAGGGAAACGGATGTTTTTAACGCCCATTTCGTCTTGTAGGAATGAAATCAATTTCTTCACTTCATCCGAACCGTTGGAATATTCAATACCAGCATAGATATCTTCAGTATTTTCACGGAAAATAACCATATCTGTATCTTCAGGACGTTTAACCGGTGAAGGTACGCCTTCGAAGTAACGGACTGGACGCAGGCAAGTGTACAAATCAAGTTCCTGGCGAAGTGCTACGTTCAATGAACGGATACCGCCGCCGATTGGCGTCGTTAAAGGTCCTTTGATGGCGATCAGGTACTCGCGGATCACGTCAAGAGTTTCTTCAGGAAGCCATTCACCAGTTTCGTCGAATGCTTTTTGTCCTGCAAGAACTTCTTTCCAGACAATTGATTTTTCACCGTTGAATGCTTTTGTTACCGCTTCTTCTAAAACGCGTGATGCTGCATGCCAGATGTCAGGTCCTGTTCCGTCACCGATAATATATGGGATTACTGCATTGTTGGGAACGTTCAAGACACCGTTTTCTACTGAAATTTTTTCGCCGTTAGTCATGTTTAATTTCCTCCTGTGGTCAAAGTCATAGGGCTGCACAGAGTGCAAGCCCTATGAGTTATATTTTTTTCTTCATGATGATAAAACGCTTCTTATCTTTCTTCAACTGGCACATACGTCTGCATGCCAGGCCCGATGTATTCCGCGCGCGGGCGGATCAGGCGGTTGTCCGCATACTGCTCAAGGATGTGAGCCAGCCAGCCGGATGTGCGGGAAACCGCAAAGATCGGCGTGAACAGGTCATGTT
>NZ_CANMXD010000009.1:0-209476 GCF_947501725.1 uncultured Planococcus sp.
AAGACAGGCTGGTGAAGCGGCATGTTTTCAGCCGCATAACCAGATTGGCTTATGATCCGAGGAGTTGGCTGCTGGAGCTGGACAATGAAGAAAAGCGCAAGCGCCCGTGTAGTTCCGACAAGCGCTGGAAGCCTTACCGGTGATGGCGATCTTTGCCATCGCAGGTGAGGCTGAAGCGACTCGAGGGACTGGGCGCTGGAGTCTGGACAATAAGAAAAGCGCAAGCGGAAAACAGCTACGTCTAAAAAGCATATTCCTTACTTAGTATATTTTCTGAACCACACAAAAAAGCGTTCCTGAAATTTCAGGAACGCTTTTTTTATATTATTATACAGTTACTTCTTTTTTCTCTTTTTTGATTTGCTTGCTTCGCAATTGTCCGCAAGCTGCATCGATGTCAGCGCCCTGCTCGTGGCGCACGCCACAATTGATGCCTTTCTTTTTCAAAGCATCATAGAAAGCAGTGATCGCTTCCGGCGTACTTTGCTGGTACTGATCATGCTCATCAACTGAATTGTAGGGAATCAGGTTGACGTATGATAGATGACGTTTGTCTTCCAGCAATTTCGCCAATTGATTCGCTTCTTCCACATGGTCATTGACGTCGCGCAATAAAATATACTCAAACGTGATGCGGCGGTTGGATTTCTCCAGGTAGTAGTCGATGGATGCCATCAATTTTTCAATCGGATAAGCTTTGTTGATTTTCATGATGCGCGTACGCAATTCATTGGTCGGCGCATGGATTGAAATGGCCAGATTCACTTGCAGGCCTTCGTCTGCATAATCGTAGATTTTCGGTACGATACCACTAGTCGATACCGTAATGTGGCGAGCTCCGATAGCCAAACCTTTTTGTGAGTTGACGATGTTCAGGAAGCCCATCAAGTTCGTATAGTTATCGAATGGTTCGCCGATACCCATTACGACGATGTGGCTGACACGCTCGTCTTTTTGCTGGGAGTCAAAATGTGCTTGTACCTGCATGATCTGCTCAACGATTTCGCCCGCATTTAAATCGCGGCTCTTTTTCAAAAGTCCGCTGGCGCAGAAACTGCAGCCGATGTTACAGCCAACCTGTGTCGTGACACAGACCGAATTTCCGTATTTGAAGCGCATCAATACGGTTTCAATCAAGTTGCCGTCCTGCATTTGGAATAGGAATTTGATCGTGCCATCTGCCGATTCCTGCTTAACGGTCTCTTTCAAAGTGCGGATCGCAAAGTTATCTTCAAGCAATTGAATGCAATCCTTCGAAAGATTGTTCATCTCTGAAAATTCGGTGACACGTTTAATATACAACCAGTCCCATACCTGTTCTGCACGGTATTTTTTCTGGCCGTTTTCTAAAAACCATTCTTTTAACTGATCTATCGTTAATCCATAGATGGAATTTTTCATTTTAGTACCCTCATTTCAAATTTCACAATTGCTTATTATAATACTAAAAATAACGCTTGACAACAACTATTTTTGTTTAGACAGAAAACTCTGATTTAAATATTGCTTATTCTGCTTCTTGTATGGGTAGAGAATGATAGGAAGGAGTGGATTTTATGAGCACGATTACACATGTGGGACTTGCCGTTCCCGACTTGGATCGAGCCATCGATTGGTACAAAAAAGTGTTTGATTTCTATATATTGGCAGGCCCTTTCGACTTTAATGCGGAGGAAGAAGAAGCGAATGCCATGACATTGGATCTGCAAGGAAGCGGGCTGAAGAAGATGCGCAACGTCCACCTGATGTCTTCAGGCGGCGTCGGCATCGAGCTTTTTGAATTCCAGGATCCTACATATTACAGCGATCATTACTCACCACATGCCGGTTTTATCCACATATGTCTGGTTGTCGATGATCTTGTCGGAACCATCGAAAAAGCCGTGCAGCATGGTGGCAAACAACGCAGTAAAATCTGGAATATCAATAAAGGCAAACCTCATTATTTGGTTTATACTGAAGACCCTTTCGGCCATGTGGTTGAACTGTACACTCGCAGCACTTCTGAAATTTACGGCAATAAGTAATAGAAAAACCAGACAGCTTGTTTAGGCTGTCTGGTTTTTTTAAGTTATAGGGCGCTTCGCCAGATCGTCTTATGCCCGGCAGAGCTACACGGGCGCTTCCGCTTTTCTTTTGTCCAGCTCCAGCGCCCAGCTCTTTGGGTCATAAGCCACTCTGGCTATGCGGCAAAGTACGCCGCTTCGCCAGATCGTCTTATGCCCGGCAGAGCTACACGGGCGCTTCCGCTTTTCTTATACCAATTGCTCTTTCTTCTGTAGCATTGTGCCGTTTTTCGCTAAATCGGCGTGCCATGAGAAGGCTTTTTCCAACACATGTGGTGTTTGTCCCCCGCGTGTCAAAGCTTCGTCGTAATACTCGCGAAGTTGAGCGCGGTATGACGGGTGTACGCAGTTTGCAAGGATGACTTCTACACGCTCACGCGGAGCCAGTCCGCGAAGATCTGCATAGCCTTGCTCTGTTACCACCACATCCACATCGTGTTCTGTATGATCCACATGGGATACAAACGGTACTACACTTGAAATATTTCCGTTTTTGGCAATTGATTTTGTGACAAAGATCGCCAGACGTGCATTTCGTGCGAAATCACCTGAACCACCGATGCCGTTCATCATTTTCGTACCCGATACATGCGTGGAGTTGACGTTTCCATACATATCGAATTCCAAAGCAGTATTGATTGAAATCAATCCGAGTCGACGGATAATTTCAGGATGGTTGGAGATTTCCTGTGGACGCATAACAATCTTGTTGCGGTAGTTTTCGTATTCCTCAAAGACTTGTTTCATTTTAGGTTCTGATAATGTAATTGAACAGCACGATGCGAAACTTACTTTCCCAGCATCCATCAAATCAAAGACAGCGTCTTGAAGAACTTCCGAGTATACTTCCAAATCTTTGAACTCAGAGTCGATCATGCCATGCAAAACAGCATTCGCAACAGATCCGATTCCTGACTGCAAAGGAGCTAATTTTTCTGTCAAACGGCCTGCGCGGATTTCAGAACGCAGGAACTCAAGCAGATGGTCAGCCATGATTTTTGTTTCTTCATCCGGCGGTACGATGTTTGAAGGAGAATCCAATTGCTCAGTGAATACGATGCCTCTGACTTTTTCCATATCGATCGGAATTCCGATCGTGCCGATACGCTGATCTGCAGCAGTCAACGGAATTGGTGAGCGCTCGCCTTGTTTGCCGGTATCATAGATGTCATGAACGCCTTCAAACCATTCAGGCTGTGCCATGTTGATTTCTAGAATGATGTTCTTAGCGTGCTTTGCAAAAATCGCATTGTTCCCGACAGAAGTTGTCGGAATGACCATGCCATCTTCTGTAATGGACAGAGCTTCTAAAATTGCAAAATCAATCGATTCTGTCACTCCGGAGCGAATCCATTCTGAAGTATGCGATAAGTGATGGTCCACAAACAGCATTTCACCGTCGTTGATTTTTTTGCGCATTGCCGGTTCTGCCTGGAATGGCAAACGTTTGTTGACAATTCCCGCTTCCGCGAACAATCGATCGATGTCTGAACCTAAAGATGCGCCTGTGAAAACGTTCACTTTAAAGCTTTCGTCTTCTGCACGTTTCACTAATGCCAAAGGAACCGCTTTCACGTCTCCAGCGCGGGTAAATCCACTAAGACCCAATGTCATTCCGTCCTGTATCCATGAAGCTGCCTCTTCTGGTGTAACCACCCGATCCTGTAATTGTTTCGCTTTGATGCGCTCAAGTTTCTTTTCCATTGTAATCACTCTCTTTCAAAGTTTAGTTTTTAATGCTGCTCGCTTGATAAAGCGTTTTCATGAGCGGTCGCTCAGTTGAAAATCGCAATCCGTACAAAAATGGGTATAGTTTTTCATTATCTATCAACAACTTAATTATTAGATAATTTTAACTTGTTTTGATATGTTATTGAGCATTGCAGATTGGAAAAGAGTTTATTTCTGCCAAGCAGTGAAAAAGGTGATTGAAGCAGCATATTTTTAATAACGCAAAAAAGCATCGATACAACCCTTATGAGGATTGTATCGATGCTTAGCTCTTCCAGTTTCAGCGGGCGCTTGCGCTTTTCTATGTCCAGACTTCAGCGCCCAGCTCTTTGGGTCATAAGCCAACCCAGCTGCGTGGCAAAGTACGCCACACTGCTGGTCTGTCTTATGCCCGGCAGAGCTAAACGGGCGCTTCCGCTTTTCTTCATTGTCCAGACTCCAGCGCCCAGTCCCTCGAGTCGCTTCAGCCTTACCCGCGATGGCAAAGACCGCCATCACCGGTAAGCCTTCCAGCGCTTGTCGGGACTATACGGGCGCTTCCGCTTTTCTTTAGAACCCCAACAGTTTTCTGAAGTAGCTGGAGTAGGACTGGCTGACGGGGATTCGTTCCCCGTTATTCATCGCCAGGACGAATGTGGAATGGGTATCCGGATAAATTTCTTCTATATGATGTACGTTGACGATGAACGAACGATGGCACCGGATGAACGACTCACGCGGCAACAGGAATTCAAATTCCTGAAGGGAGTTTTTATTGGTGCCGGAATAGCCCTCAGCGTGGACATGGGTTTTGCGGTCCTTCACTTCCAGATACTTAACTTCGGTAAAAGGAATCGGTTTCCAGCCGTCTGGGCTTTTCACCGTAACAACTGACTTCCCTTCCGTAAACGCTGGATAGATGGCCATGACACAGCCCTGAAGCTCCCCTTCATGCTCAAACGGCACAGCCATTCCGTGGTAAGGTACGCCGAAAATTTCCCGATTGATGAATTCGGAAGTTTTCTGATTCGACTGCAGTGCTTTATGTGCGATGGTCCCCGGCTTCACCAGGTCTCCTGATTTTATTTTCAGATCGACCCGCTTGCTCGGCCTGTAATAGATATATTCTTTTGTGTTGGTCACAGCTATTGAAATTTCGTCAGAGAATAATTCCCCCATGACATCCAATAGTGAACCTAGTGTAAAGCTCTCCATAATAACCCTCCTGTTTCAACTCAATGCTTTGATTATACACGAAAAGCCCTTCTTCTATTAGAAAAACCAGCCCTTCTTAAGGACTGGTTTTGTACGATTAATCAGAAATAAGCATTGTTCCATTTTCCATTAAATTAGTATGCCAGGAAAAGGCTTTTTCCAGCACATGAGGTGTCTGTCCTCCACGCAGCAGTGCTTCTTCATAATAAGCCTGCATTTGGTTCCGGTACATCGGGTGGACACAGTTCCCGATGATCAGAGGCACCCGCTCACGCGGAGCGAGGCCGCGTAAATCCGCGTAGCCCTGCTCGGTTACGACAACATCGACATCGTGCTCGGTATGGTCTACATGCGTGGCGAATGGGACTACGCTTGAGATGATGCCGCCTTTGGCAATTGATTTTGTGACAAAGATGGACAAACGGGCATTGCGGGCAAAATCACCGGACCCGCCGATGCCGTTCATCATTTTAATGCCGGACACATGGGTCGAGTTTACATTGCCGTAAATATCGAATTCCAGTGCTGTATTAATGGAAATCAAGCCGAGACGGCGAATCAATCCTGGATGATTCGTAATTTCCTGCGGGCGAAGGATGATTTTATCCAGGTATTCGCCAAAGTTTCCGAATACCTGCTTCATCTTCTCCTGAGACAGCGTAATCGACGAAGCGGAAGCGAACTTCACCTTTCCTGCATCCATCAAATCGAAAACCGCATCCTGGAGAACTTCTGAGTATACGTCCAACTCATTGAATTCAGAATCGATCAAGCCATGAAGAACGGCATTCGCAACTGAACCTATTCCAGACTGAAGAGGAGCGAGTCGATTGGTCAACCTCCCCGACTTCACTTCCGCTCGCAGGAAATCCAATAGATGGCCAGCCATCACTTCCGATTCGGCATCGGGCTGAAGAATAGTGGAAGGGGAATCCTGCTGTGCAGTAAAGACGATGCCCCGGACCTTTTCTGGATCTACCGGTATTCCGATCGTTCCGATCCGATCATCCGCGCGAGTCAGTGGAATAGGCGAACGCTGCCCCTGCATTCCCGGTTCGTAAATATCATGGATTCCTTTGAACAATTCAGGCTGTGACAGATTGATTTCAATTATGACATTTTTGGCGTGTTTCACGAAAACCGATGAATTGCCGACAGATGTTGTTGGAATGATCATGCCATCTTCTGTAATTTCCAAAGCTTCGATTACTGCAAAGTCGATTGGTTCAATCACACCTGCCCGAATCCACTCAGCTGTCTGGGAAAGATGATGATCGACAAACAGCAAATCGCCGCTGTTTATCTTTCTGCGCATGGCTGGATCCGCCTGGAACGGCAAACGCTTATGGATGATTCCCGCTTCTGCCATTAGTCTGTCAACGTCCGAACCCAACGAAGCACCCGTAAAGACATTCACTTTAAACCGCTCTGTTTCCGCACGGCGAATCAATGCATACGGTACGGCTTTGGCATCGCCAGCGCGCGTGAATCCACTTAGCCCTAACGTCATTCCATCTTCGATCCAAGAAGCTGCCTCTTCAGGAGAGACAACCCGATTCTGCAATTCAATGGCTTTGATACGACGAAGTTTTTTGTCCACCTTTATCACCCTTCAGAAGCTTTAGTTTTTGAAGTTGTTCAGTTATTATGTCTTATTCCCTGATCTCTAAAAATAAACCAAACTTTTTCCTAACTGCGTTTGCCCTCTCTTCTTATATAATATAATAAAGTATTTTATCTTTTCGTAAGACAATTGTGCTTATGAGCCTCTGCAATGTCCTGGTCCTTTATCAACTGGTCTGCTGTTCGATTTCACTATCAATTATCCATTTATTTTAGGGCTCGGCCTGTTGATCATCACCTTATGGATCGCCGTCGCTTGGCGCATTTCACGCGCCGCCAAAACACATGCTTTACTGAAGGTGAATGATGCTTCTCAAGCGGAATCTCTGGTCTAAAGATTCCCTTTTTTTATGGGTTCCTCAGTTGATAATCCGGTCAAGCCTGTTTTATTGACAAGAAGTGGAAGCTCAAATAATATGGAAAAGCTGAAGAAAAAAACTTCGTATAAACACATAGAAGAAATGAGGAAATCTGTCATGTCTGCAGACCAAAAAAAGAAAATTTTTATCCTGATGATCAATATGTTCATCGCCATCGCAAGCTTCGGAATCGTTATCCCGATCCTGCCTTCCTATCTGGAGTCCATAAACCAAGGCGGTATGGCGGCTGGCCTGATGATCGCTATTTTCGCCGCTGCCCAATTCGTGTTTTCTCCGATTGCTGGAAAATGGGCCGATCAATACGGACGCCGGAAAATGATTATCTACGGCCTACTCGGTTTAACGATTTCCATGTTCGTTTTCTATGCTTCTGACGCCATCTGGGTATTGTACTTATCCCGTGTGATCGGCGGCGTGGGAGCAGCGATGCTGATTCCCGCTATTTTCGCCTATATTGCAGACATCACGACCTTTGACCAGCGAGCGAAAGGAACCAGCCTGGTGTCTGCCGCCATGTCGCTGGGAATTGTCGTAGGACCTGGCATCGGCGGATTTTTAGCTGATTATGGCCTGAAGCTGCCATTCTTGGTTTCTGCATTGGTATCCCTGGGCGCAGTGCTCTTTTCCGTCATCTGGCTGAAGGAACACGATGCAACAGATGCCAATCCTGTATTGGCTGCTACATTGACCGATGAGGAATCCATGTTCACTAAAATAGGCCGCTCCACCAAGATGCCATATTTCATTCCATTGGTCATCACACTCGTCATGAGCTTCGGCTTATTGGCATATGAATCCGTAGTTGGCCTGTATCTGGACAATCAATTCAACTCGACTGCAAAAGACATCGCCTTCATGATTACCGCAACAGGTGTCGTCAGCGTTATTGTACAATTGTTTATCGTTGACCGGATTGTTCGCCGTTACGGAGAAGTTGCCATTCTAGTCACATTCTTAGGGGTTGCAGCTTTTGGCTTCCTGATGTCCCTGTTTGCGGGAAGCTACATCATGTTCTTCGTCGTTTCATTAGTGATTTTCATGGCTACGTCTATTTTGCGTCCAGTCTTGAACACTTTGATTTCGAAAATGGCTGACGGTGAAGTCGGCTTCGCGATGGGCATGAACAACGCCTATATGAGCATCGGGAATGTTATTGGGCCATTGCTTGCAGGTGTCCTTTACGATATCAATATCATTTATCCATTTATTTTGGGTCTGATCATGTTGATGATCACCATGTTCATCACAGTCTCTTGGCAGCGTTCGCGCGCCGCTAAAGCTTCTGCAGCTGTATAAAGATCGATAACGATGGGCTCTCTCCGGAGAGTCCATTTTTTCATCCTTTTTGTCGAATTATGTCTCCAGCTTTACGGGTCTGTCTATACGTTGTATAATATTTGTACAACACGTAACCATAAATCTATAGAATGAAGGTAATGCTATGTATAATATTAAAGCAGCTGCCAAAATCTTAGATATGCCGAAAGTGACAATCCGATCCTGGGAGACGCGTTACAGTGCGATTACGCCTGCCCGTACGGAATCTGGACACCGCTTGTATTCGGATCAAAATCTGGAAGATTTGAAATGGCTAAAAATACAAGTCCAGGACAACGGCATGAAAATCAGTGAAGCGGTAAAAAAGCTTCATGCTTCACGCAAGCAGTTCATCGTACCCAATAATGAGCTCCCTCAAAAAGAGGCAATGGAATACGATGAACAAATAAACCAACTTTTTCAGGCTGCTGCAGAGATGGATACGGAACGCTTCAATTATTTGCTGGATCTTCATTTTTCTTTATTCCATCACCAAACAGTCTTTTTTTATATCATCGCGCCGTTGATGGTGCGTATTGGAGAGGCTTGGGAAGATGGCGTCATCAGTGTGGCTCATGAGCATATGATCACACATATCGTCCAACAGCGCTTCAATCAATTTTTCCGTGTTTTTCCGATTTCCCCTAATCTGCCAAAAGTCATGGCACTCAGCCCAAGTGGAGAGCAACATCAATTAGGCTTGCTGCTATTCACTTTATTTCTTCGGGAGAACGGGTTTTCGGTTGTTTACATCGGGCCGGATACACCTCTCGAAGGCTTAGAGGAAATGGTCACCAAACAGAATTTCAAATTGATGTGCATGTCCATCGCCTCGCCCAAACTCCTGCCGGTAGCTAATAAGTACATTGATGCCTTAGCTAAAGCCAACCCTGAAATGCATTTCATCCTCGGGGGGCAAGGCGTCGATTGTGAGCATACCGAAGGCAACCGCTGGTACTTGGGCAGCGATGTAAAAGTTTGGCAGCAATGGATGGATCAACAAAAATTTTAGCAACATGCAAAAACGCCCTCAATCATCGAATTGAGGGCGTTTTTGTATAGTTTTTTTATAAGCTTATTCCAAGTCGAGGTCCTGATAATCTTTCTGGTAAGTTCCATTGTCCGTCACTTCTGAATGGTAAAGCGCTTTTAAGGCAAAACCTTTTTCAAGCTCCATTTCTTTCATCAATATTTTCAACCGCTTCTTCAATTCCGGATGATCGCTGACCAACTGCTCCATTTTGGATTTGGTGTATTTCATCTTTATCCGCTCCTTTTGGATCTTCTTCTTCCATTGTACACTGCTATAGAAAAAAACGCACTTGCCTCAGCAAGTGCGTTACTGTTGACGGGCCTCAACCCAGATAATGAAACACGAAATTTGCGAGGAACAGGCCGGCAATCACAAACAGGGTCGGCGAAACTTCACGCCCTCTGCCAGTTGCGATTTTCAAGATCGGATACAAGATGAATCCGAAAGCGATGCCGTCCGCAATGCTGTACGTAAACGGGATCAATGCCACAATCAACAGAGCCGGAAAGCTTTCAGTCATGTCCTTCATATCGAGATTCTTGATATTCTGCAGCATCAACCCGCCGATGATGATCAGGATCGGTGCAATCGCGCTGTCCGGAATCAGCTTGATGACCGGAATGAAGAACGAAGCGACCAGAAACAACAAGCCGGCCGTAATCGTCGTCAATCCAGTCCGGCCGCCTGCAGTCATACCTGCAGCACTTTCGACGGTCGCCACTGTCGGGCTCGTGCCGAAAATACCGGATGTCATCGCAGACACGGAAGTCGCTTGGAACGCGCGGCCGAATTTCTCCGGGCGCTCGATGAATGCCACTTGTCCGTGGACAAGGCCGATGTTTTCAAACACCAGCACCATCGTCAGCGAAAATACCGCGACCCAAAACGTCATGGACAGGATATTGCCGAACGACAATGCGCCAAATACCGCAAATGCTTCCGCCGCATTAATCGATGATTCGTTCATACTGCCAAAGTCGATCTGGCCGAAAAACGAAGCGATGACCGTTCCCACCACAATCGTGATCAGGAAATTCCCCGGCACGTTGCGGATGAACAGCACTATCGCGATAAGGAAGGTCAGCACTGTCGCCAACACCTGCGCATCTGCAAGCGAACCGAGTGCCAGAATCGAACTCGTCCCACGCTCCACAATGCCGCCTTTCTCAAGGCCGATCAGCATAAGGAATAAACCCAGTCCGACTGTAATCGCTTCTTTCAGCGAATGCGGCACTGCCGCGCTCAGCATTTTCGCGAAACGCGTGAATGCCACCGCCACAAAGATCACGCCTGAGACAAACACGACCGCCAACGCTTCCTGCCACGACAAGCCCATCGACTGGACCATGGTGTAAGAGAACAATGCGTTGATTCCCATACCGGGTACCAATAAAATCGGCGCATTGCCCCAAAATCCCATGATCAGACAGCCAAAAACCGACGCCGCAATCGTTGCGACAATCGCTGCTTCAAGCGGCATGCCCGCTTCCGATAAGATCAGCGAATTGACCGCGATGATGTAGACCACCGTAAAAAAGCCGACCAATCCCGCTGTCATTTCGCGTTTGACCGTTGTATCGTTTTCCTGAAGACCAAAATATCGGTCCATCCAATTAAACATAGCCAAAACCTTCTATTAAATTAGCCCTCTCCCTACCCGCTCTGCCTATCGAAATAGGTAAGCCAAGATAGGAGTGTAATCCAAAAAGATAAGGGTGTCAAGAGGATATGCTTGATGGCATGAACGGTGGGAAATCTCTTCGACCGAGTGTAAATCCTTCTAAACGACCGCAAATCTCTGCGAACGGCTGCAAATCGGGATGAGCGACTGCAAATCCTTTTGAACGATTGCAAATCTCCAAGAATGGTTGCATTTGGCTGAACAGCTTTGGTGTTGGTCGCTTTTCGCCTGCGAAAAGCCGGTATTCAGGTTTTTCATCGGCTCTTAAAATAAGATAGCCGCAAGGAAAGGAGCAATGCTATAATTCTATTAATTTAAAAAGGAGGGATTCATATAGTAGATTTATTACCGCGTGCGAAAGCATTGGAACTATTGCTAATACGGCTCGGCGAACATCATCCTCAACGACCGTTTCTTGAACGGGAGCTCCACTGGACAACTGCAGGAACAAGGGGCGAAGGCCGTCTGCAGAAAAAGTTCCATGAGTTCTATTCGGAGGAAGAATTCCAGATCCTTTGGGACATCAGCTTGAATATCGGCACCTGGTCCGTTCAGATGGATGGCCTGCTGCTCACTGAGCGCTGCGCGGTCATCATCGAGTCCAAAAATATCAACGGCCGGCTCCATTTTGATGAGAAGACGGGCGAATTTTTCCGAATTAATGCTGCTGGAGAAAAAACCGTCATGGAAGATCCTCGCGTTCAGTTGAATAAGCATATCCGTTTTCTGAAGCAGTTCTTCCAAATGAAAAAAATAAATCTGCCAGTATCCGGTCTGATCGTCTTTACTGCCAAAGATTGCGAATTCGCGTCCAAACCGCATCGCGCTTCTATTTGCAAAACCTATCAAATGATCGAATATCTCCTGAAGATCCTGCAGGCTTTCCCCCTTGAAGCCGACAATAAGAAACTGGCTAAAATCAAAAAAATGATTTTGGCTAATCAATCCCCTTATAAACAAGCCCCTTTATGCACCTACTATTTCATCGACCCAAAAGATTTACTGCCTGGCGTTTATTGCCGACACTGCAAGTGCCTGTCGATGCAGCGGGACCAGCGCAGCTGGATCTGCAGCCGATGCGGTGCGCGCGATTCCTCCGCTCATCTTTTGGCGATCCAGGAATACTTTACTTTTGTGGAGCTGGAGATCACCAATCGAAAGCTTCGGGAGTTTTGTGGATTGGCGTCTCGAACTGTGGCTAAACGCTTACTGATACAGCTGGATTTAGATAGCACCGGCGCCCTCAAAAATCGCGTCTATCATTTTAGAGAATAGTGAGAATGGAGCCCCGCAAATTGCGGGGCTTTTTGCATGATATTTTATGCAAAAATAGCTGAACGCCCATAAATCCGGCTGGACGACCATAAATTTTTTTGAGCGCCCACAAATCTCTTCCAACCGCCCACAAATCCATTTGACCGCCCATAAATTTTTCTGAACGCCCATAAAATCATTTTCGCGCTCAACAGGCAATTTAAACCCGAAAACCAACCACCCAAAACCCCCAGAATACCCGCTTTCCGCAAGCGAAAAGCACTAAAACCCGAAAAAAAGGACCTGCAGAAGCTGCAGGTCCCTCACATTATAAAGTTTAGACGAACATTCCGGCGATGGCTGCGCTCAATAACGAAGCGAGCATACCAGCCGCAACGGCGCGAATACCGAGGCGGGCGATGTCCGGGCGGCGGCTTGGCGCCATGGCACCAAGTCCACCAAGTAAAATTGCAAGTGAGCTCAAGTTAGCGAATCCGCAAAGGGCAAAGCTGACAACGATGACGGTTTTAGGTGAGAGGTCAGCAATTTCCGGAGCAAAGGCTGTGTACGCAACAAACTCGTTGAGCACCAATTTTTGTCCGATGAAACTGCCCGCTTGGACAGCTTCTGCCCAAGGAACACCGATCGCCCAGGCAAGCGGCGCGAAGATGACACCCAAAATACTTTGGATGGTCAGGCCTTCAAAGCCGAACCAGCCGCTGATGCCGCCAAGCATCCCGTTCAACAACGCGATCAACGCGATGAATGCAAGAAGCATCGCACCGACGTTCAAAGCCAGTTGAAGACCGTCAGACGCACCGCGTGCTGCTGCATCCACGACGTTGACCGACGTTTGGTCTTTTTCCATCACAAATTCTTTTTCTTCGACTTCCTCTGTTTCCGGCATCATCATCTTAGCCATGATCAAACCGGCTGGTGCAGCCATGAAGCTTGCAGCAAGCAAGTATTCAAGCGGTACGCCAAGAAGCGCATAACCCGCTAAAGTAGAACCGGCAACAGATGCCAGTCCACCCGTCATGACAGCGAACAACTCTGATTTGGTCATCCCTGCGATGAATGGGCGCACGACAAGCGGCGCTTCCGTCTGGCCGACGAAAATATTCGCCGCTGCTGAAATCGATTCCGCTTTACTGGTTCCAAGAAGCTTCGATAACGCGCCTCCCAGAAGTTTGATGATGATTTGCATGACACCAAGATAATAAAGTACTGAAATTAAAGAAGAAAAGAAAATGATGATCGTCAATACTTGAAAAGCAAAAACGAAACCGAATCCTTGTGTATCCGCCGCTGGGCCGAATACGAAAGCGATTCCTTCACCTGCGTAGTTGATGACGTTCTGGACTTTATTTGAAACCCATAATAACAACTTTCTTCCAAATTCCCATTCCAGCACCATAAATGCAAACGTGATTTGGATGGCTAATCCGCCGAGAATTGTCCGTGGCTTAATAGACTTCTTGCCGCTTGATAATAGGAAGGCGATTCCGAGAACAACGAATACGCCAAAGATGCCCCACAATAAATTCACAACTTCACCTCATCGGTATATTTTTTTATCAGAAAATTAAGCAAATAATATGTTTAACTCCACTGTCGTCAGACATCTTACCAAATCTAGCGAAAGAAGTAAATGGCTATCGTGTGACAAAATGATAACGCATTCATCAGTTTTTATTCCATATACAAGTCTTCTTACTCGCCTTTATCCGCCGCTTCCATCCCTGGACCGGTTTTTCTGAGGAAAAACGCCAATCCAACACCGATGATGCTCAAAATACCGACGACGATAAACGAAATATTGACCCCTCGTATCAGGCCTTGCACGCCGTATTGTTCAGGATCCAGCGCAGTGCTTGTCATGACGGTCACCAGAAGTGCCGTCCCGATTGAACCCGATACCTGCCGCATGGTATTGCTCATTGCTGTGCCATGCGGAATCAGCCGTTCCGGCAGCTGGTTGAGGCCGGCTGTCGTCACTGGCATCATCACCATCGCCACACCGAACATGCGGATGGCATGTATGACGGTTAAATAGAGGAAAGAAGTGGTCGCGGTCAGCACCGTAAACTGGAAAGTCGACACCGTCACGATCGATAAGCCGACGACCGCCAGCCACTTGCCGCCAACTTTATCAAAGACCCGGCCCGTGATGGGGTTCATCAAGCCCATGATGATGGCTCCCGGCAACAGCATCAGGCCCGACTCAAGCGCGGTAAAGCCGTGCATGTTCTGCATATAGATCGGCAGGATGGTGGCGCTGCCGATCATGGAAATGAAGACGATGACACTTAGGATAGTGGATAAAGTGAAAATGCCGTAGGAAAATACCCGGAATTCCAAAATCGGCTCATCCAACCGGAATTGCCGGCGGATAAAGAACACCAGTGAGATGATGCCGACAACAATGGAGATAGACACTGCAGGACTATCCCAGCCCAGCGAGCCGGCACTCGAAAAGCCATAAAGGATTCCACCAAACCCAAGCGTCGACAGGACAATCGATAAATAGTCCAAAGTCGGAAAGGTTTGTCTGGTGACATTTTTAAGGAAGAAGTACGCCAAGATCAAATCCAGCAAGGCAATCGGGATGACGATGTAAAACAGTGCGCGCCATGGATATTGGCCGACGATCCAGCCTGACAATGTCGGGCCGATCGCCGGAGCGAAGGAAATGACCAAACCGAACAAGCCCATCGCCTGCCCGCGTTTTTCCACCGGGAAAATGATGAACAGCACTGTCTGCGTCAACGGCATCATGATGCCTGCTCCAGCCGCCTGGACAATCCGCCCGACCATGAGAACCGAGAATCCCGGAGCAAACGCACAAATGATTGTGCCGGCCGCAAATAAACCCATCGCCACAAAAAACAGGTTGCGTGTCGAAAATTTCCCGATCAAAAATGCAGTAATCGGAATCATGACTCCGTTGACCAGCATAAAGACGGTTGTCAGCCACTGTGCCGTATTCGCGGAAATGCTTAAATCGTCCATAATATGCGGCAAAGCTGTCGCGAGTAAGGTTTGATTTAAGATAGCCACAAAAACCCCAGCCATCAGCACCGCCAGGAAGGGCCCTTTCGCGATATCGTTTTCTATTTCCTTCTGTCGGATCTCCGCCATCGCCTCTTCCCCCTACGATCGTCTTTACTTTATTGCTTACCCTTTCGCTTTCCAAATATTCACCCATATAAATAAAACTGCGCAGCCCGAAGGCAGCGCAGTCCAGTATTATTCTGTAACTTGATTTCTGCGGCGGTTCACACGATAGAACACCAAGTACAATGATGGGATCATCACCAAGGTGAACAAGCTTGAGAACGCCAATCCGGCGATGATGGTGACTGCCAGTGGTTCAAATAACGGATCTCCCGACAAAGCGACCGGCACGAGTGCAATGATCGACGTAATCGAAGTCAATAGAATCGGTTTGATGCGGGCATAGCCTGATTCGATGATGGCTTCTTTGATATCGAAGTCACCCGACAGGCGGCGCGCTTCCACAAAGTCGATGAGAACGACCGCGTTGCGCACAACAATTCCTGTCAGGGAAACGATTCCCATGACACCCAGGAAGCTGAGCGGTGTCTGTGTCAGGAACAAGCCTAGAATCGCACCGGAAATACCCAAATACACGGCGATCAACACAAGGAATGGCAAGCTGAATGATTTAAACTGGAAAGCGATGACCAGGTAAACCAACAGGAGCACGACCAGGAACAGCACGCCGATTTCAGCAAAGAATGCTTCCTGATCCGAGTTTTCGCCGCCAGTCGATAATTCATAGCCTTCCGGCAATGAATCACGTTCAGCATCCACTACATCCAGCATTTTGCTTTCAAAGTCATCCACTTCGCCGAATGCGCGAAGCGTGATGGAACGATCGGCCTGCTTATGCGGAATCTGAGCTAATCGATCTGTTTCTTCAGCTGTCAGCAATTCATCCATCGGCACCAATTGCGGCGGCCCTTGTTCAGCGAGTGAAGGAACATCAAACTGAGACAAGTCAATCGGTTCGCCGTCTTCGATGCCTGATTGTTTCAGATACACTTCATATGGCATCTGCCCTTCGTAAATGGTGTACAACGGCACACCCTGTGTCAGAAGCTGAAGCTGGTTTGTCACCGAACTGAGCGCTATACTATTTTCCTGCAGAGCATCCTGGTTCGGCACGTATTCGATAGCCGGCACCGGATCTCCCAGGTTGTCTGTGACAATTGTCGCCCCGTTTTCAAGCATCTGCTCTTTCAGCACATTACGGAGCGACTCTAATTCTTCGGTGTCCTCACCTTTGATATCGACGGTGACAGGAGCACCAACAGGCGGCCCTTGAACAATCGTATCCAGGAAGATTTCAGCCTCTGGGAAACGGTCGCGCAGCTCCGGCTGCCATTTGCTGATGAAGTCTGCAGCCGTCGTGCTTTCACGGTCAATCCGGAATGCTACCTGGCCTGTATTGCCGCCAGCATTGTCCATCGATGCCGAGAAAAGGTTCGGTAAACCTTCACCGGAGAAAATAGCTGTTTCAGCAACATTACCATCTTCTGAAGCGACCTGCTCAGTCAAGTCTGTCAGGAATGCATTTGTTTCTTCAATAGTGGTGCCTTCCGCAAGACGGACATCCATCGTCACCTCTTCGCGGTCAGCTGCCGGGAAAAATTCAAATGGTGTAAAGAGCGCAAGGGATAATAAGCCTGTCGCTACCAATAACCCGCCAACGCCTACCAGAATCGGGCGTTTCAAGACGCTGCGCAGCACTTTATTGGAATAGAACAAGGCGATTTTCTCGAGTGGTTTCCCTAAGAATCCGGGAGTGTCTGAAATTTTCTTCGCTCTTCTTTTTGTTTTTAAATACTGCATCATCGGCACCAGCGTGATCGACAAGACCGTCGAAGCCAAAATGGTGGTGATCAGGATGCTTGGCAAAGCTTTGATGAATGCTCCGTTGCCGCCCGACAACAGCAGCAATGGCGAAAACGTCACGACTATCGCCAAACTGGAGGAAATAATCGACGGGTACACTTCGCGGACGCCGGTGATGGCTCCATTAAGCGGCGAATCCCCTAATTTATAGCGCCGCTGGATATTGTCGTTGACCACGATACTATCATCAACCAGAATACCGATGGCAATGATGAGGCCGATGACCGAAATCTGGTTTAAGTCGACACCCATGAACGGAATCGGAATCATGCCGATCAATACGGAAGCCAGCACGGTCAAAGCAACTGCAAAAGCTCCGTATAAAGTCAGGCCGGCTGTGGTGACGATCAAAACTGCCAGCACTGCGATGGCCAATGAAACATACAAGCTATCAAAGATCGTGTTGACATTATCCGCTTGGGATTCGTATTTTTCTGCCTGCACACCTGCCGGCAGCGTTTCGGTGAATTCTTCAATTACTTCTGAAACATTTTCGTCAACAGACGGAACATCCTGTTCTGTCTGCAAAAAGACGGTATAGGAAATCGCAGGTTCTCCTTCGAAAGTGACGATATCTGCAGTTTCCTGATCTACCGTTTCAATGGTCGCCACGTCAGCAAGCGGAACCGCTGCTCCGCCTACCTGCAGCTGTTCCAGCTTTTCGATGCCTTCGCTTTGCTGAATGGTCAAGGTCACCTGTTCATTGCCATTGTCATGGGTTCCGAGCGATAAGGGCTGGTTGGCCTGCTGAAGCGATTCAAGCACTTCAAACGGCTGCAGGTTATTGGCTGCCAGTTCTTCACTGTCCAGTTCGATGAGTACTTGTTGCGTGTTTAGCCCTTTTACCGTCGTTCCCGCAACACCGGAAACGGCTTCCACTTGATCTGACAAATCGGATAACGCATTATCCATAGTCGCCAGCTCTTCTTCATCTCCATAGAACATGTAGGAGACCAACGGGAAAGTCAGATCCAGCTTTTCAACAGTAGGTTCCTGCGCTGTATCGGGAAATCCCGAAGCCGCACTTCCCGTCTGCTGCTGGATACTGTTGATCAGTTCATCCGGATTTTCACCGTCCTCAAGTTCCAGGGTGATGATGGATGCTGAATTGGATGAAATGGACTGCATGGATGAAATGCCATCCACTTTCTGGATTTCACGCTCCAATGGGTTGGTGATGGAAGTCTCCACTTCTTCCGGCCCCGCTCCCGGCAAAATCGTCGAAACCAGCACCAGGCTTGATGGAGTTTCCGGAATCTCACGTTGAGGCAAGGTCAGGAACGTGTAGGCTCCTATTATTGAAAGGATCAGAATCAGGAAAATAAATAATTTACTGCGCTCTAATATGTAATTCATCGGCTTTGCCCCTCTACTTTTTGTATAACAATTGTATAACTTTCACTTTATAAATGCCAGTATAATGCACAGAAAAACCGGATGAAATTTCCATCCGGTTCTACAAGCTCTGCATCTTTTGCTGTTTCATCAGAAAAGCAGCGATAAACAACACCAGCGGCACCAGAATAACTAGTCGGAACCAAATTCCTTCCCCACCCATAAAAATGAGCAGCATCGGTGGCAGCAAAGCGATTCCGCTCCAGGCAAGTGCTTGCCATGACTTTCTCCAAAAACCGACAACCGCCAGTATAATTCCGCCAATGACAAGCGACCACAAGACAATCCCAACCAAAAAGAAGCTCACCTTTTCGCGCCTCCCCATTCGTCAATCTTCTATTTAATCTATACCCCCTTTTGAAAAATAAACATCATCCATAAAAAAAAACCGGACAGCAAATTCAGCTGTCCGGTTGAAAGATCGATTATAGATTCTGGAAAAACAAGCGGATGACATCTACACCGCCGATGACATTACCGGCCGCAGTACCAATATTGGTCAACACGACGACCAGCAGGACACGCGTTACTTTATTGTCCCAAAATCCTTTGAGCGTAAAAACGTCTTTCGACAATGTCTGGAAATCTCCGACATTCGGCCGGCGGATATAGGCTTGCGCAAGTCCGGAAAACCAGCCTGCGGCCAAAAGCGGGTGCAAGGCGCCGATCGGCCCGCCCACAAAAGCAGTCAGTATGGCCAACGGATGGCCGAATGCTGCAGCGGCTCCAATAGCCCCAAGACAAGCTGTCCATAAAATCCAGCTGACGGTTTGATCAATCCCAGCTGCGGGATTGTTCATGAATGTGATGGCAATCATGGCGACAAGAGCCAATGGAATGGCCCAGCCGATGATTTTCGGCCACTTCGATTTCGGTGGAACTTTTGATAATTCCGCCAAATCATGTTCATTGTGGACTTCCTTGATAATCCCCGGAATATGGGCAGCACCGAGGACTGCGACAACTTTTTTGCCCGGTGCTTCTTTGATTTTCTGCGCCAAGTACTGGTCCCGTTCATCGATCAGCGGTTCTTTCAATTTAGGGAAGGACTGGGTGAAATCATTCATGACGGCATTCAGGGTATCCTGCGATTTCATCTTCTCCAGGTCCTCTTCCGAAATCGTCTCTTTACTGAAGATGCTGAAGAATACCGAAGTCAACAGCTGTGCTTTGCCCATAAAGCCGATATTTCCCCAGATACGTGAAAATGTCACTTGGATATTACGGTCAGCCAGCACCAATTCTGCGCCGGTTTCTTTAGCTGACGCAATTCCTTGGATCATTTCCTGGCCAGGCTTGATGCCGAACTGATCTGCCAGGCGATTCTGGAACGAGGAAATTGCCAGGTTCATCAGCAGGAGACTGGCTTTTTTGTCTTTGATGACTTTAAAAATGTCAGTTTCTTTCCACTTACTGCCTTGTGTGACCGATTCATAGCGCTGTGCATCCAACTCGATGCACACTGAATCGGGCTGCTCAGCTTCAATGACCTCTTTCACCTGTTCCGCACTGAGCTTGGAAACGTGTGCCGTGCCGATCAGGATCAATTCTTTATCGCCGTATTCTATGCGTGTAATATTATCTTGCGTCATGTTGTACTTCCTTTATAGAACTGAATTTCTTTTCAATTATAGATGAAAAGACTGTCTATTCTTTATAATGAATCACAACAGCGAAAATATCAATGCCGCACCCTTGGATTTCTGCCAAAAGCAGTTCGGAATCACAAATCAGTTGCATTGAAGGTATCGCCCTCTTTGAGATTACCGGCCTGAAAGCCTTTATAGAACCAGCGCTGGCGTTGCTCAGAACTGCCGTGCGTGAAGCTTTCCGGAACTACATAGCCGCGCGATCGCTGTTGGATCGTGTCGTCTCCCACCGCGCTTGCCGCTGTCAGCGCTTCCTCCAGATCGCCTTCCTCTAAATAGCCCATGCCTTGAGCGTGATGCGCCCAGACGCCGGATAGATAATCCGCCTGCAGCTCCAGGCGAACCTGCACTTTATTGTACTCTTCTTCACTTAACTGGTTGCGGAGAGGCTGCACTTCTTCCATGACGCCGAGCAGGTTCTGTACATGGTGCCCGACTTCATGCGCCACTACATAAGCCATGGCAAAGTCGCCGGGTGCCTGAAACTGATTCTGCAATTCATTGTAGAAGCTCAAATCGATGTATAGCTTGTAGTCTCCCGGACAATAGAACGGACCGACGGCGGCACCAGCTGTCCCGCAAGCCGACTCGACGCTTCCGGTATACAGGACAAGAGTCGGTTCAACGTACTCCATGCCTTCTTCCGCAAATACTTCTGTCCAGACCTCTTCGGTATCGGCCAAAACGACCGATACGAATTCAGCCAACTCCTCTTCTTCCTGCGTCGCAACATACGGCTCATTTGAAGTGGTTCCGGCCGATCCTCCCAATTGATCCAGAATGACGCCCGGGTCGCCACCCAAAAATGCCACCAGCAGGACAATCAAGATGCCGCCGATGCCGCCGCCTGCAACCATGGCCCCGCCTTTCCCTCTTCGGTCTTCAACATTCCTGCTGGCTTTTCTGCCTTTCCATTCCATATAGGTTCCCCCGCTTCAAATTTGTTTTTAGTTAAAACATACCCATTATTGCCTTACTTCTAATCCATATGTGGCAGTCGGTATATTAAAAAACGTTCGCGTGGCTCTTTATGGAAACCAAGCAGCTGAATTTCCTCCACTAACTCAAAGGCCGTACTGTTTTCCAGGAAATCGTTGTATTCCTGTGGAGCAAAAAACAAAATCAGTTCCACCATCCGCGGATTTGTTTCGGCAGAGCGCAAAACGTCGTTAATAAAACTGATGAATACCTGCACTGAGAATGGATTGAAGAAATAAAATTTATTGTCCCGCGCATCGATCGGATAATCCTGTGCCAGGCAATTATAGAAGGCAATGCTCTTTTCAGCGCTTTTATGTTTTTTTGCATAGTGCTTTTTGTTCTCCAAAGCTTCGGCGTAGAATACCGGATTCATCTCAATGCCCGCACTTTCCACACCAAATAGATGATGGGCATAAAAGTTCAAACGGCCTTTTCCAGCCCCCACATCCACCAGCCGGTCTCCAGGAGACAAGCTGTACTTATCGAACAGCCTGTCCAACAGCTCATAAGGAGTTGGTTCATACCGGTTATGGTGCAGCGAATCCGTGAAACCCTGCTGATTTCCTGCAGTTACAATATTCAGCCGACGGTCATGTGACTGCTCATTCATCCGAACTCCTCCCTTTTCATAAGATTTTACATTTTTCGTCTTGCAATTTACAAGAGAATTTGTTATAGTACAGCTAATTAAATATTTCTTGCTCCAGCTTTTAAGGAGTAGGATAGAGGCGCAAAAACCATCAGTACGCAAAACGAGGATGATGAGATCCATTGACGTTTGCCGAAAGGGGGATTTGCCGAAGTGGCGGAAATCTCATTTTTCCGTGCGCTGGGTCTGCATTCAATAAATGCAGGACTGTCATATAGGAAACTATATGGAGGGCTATCTGATGCACAGGAACGAATGTTAAACATTGTTTCTACTGCAGCAACGGGACCCCCTCGTTGCTGCTTTTTTTGTTTATTCCTGACTGGCCCCTCACCTCTAAGTTTCGACAAAAATTAGAAAAGGGTGTGTTCATTATGAATTTCGGCCAAGTAATTACAGCAATGGTGACGCCATTCGACCAACATGGAGAAATCGATTTTCCGGCAACACAAAAACTGATAGAGCATTTGATCGCAAACGGTTCAGACGGCCTTGTCGTCGCAGGCACAACAGGAGAATCCCCAACTTTATCGTCAGAGGAAAAAGTGGAGTTATTTGAGTTTACCGTCAACACAGTCGCCGGACGGATTCCGGTAATTGCAGGAACCGGCTCCAACAATACACGCGCTTCCATTTCTTTGACGAGACAGGCTGAAGAAACAGGCGTTGATGGGATCATGCTCGTCACGCCTTATTACAACAAACCTTCACAGGAAGGCATGTTCCAGCATTTCCAGGCAATCGCCCAGTCAACAAGCCTCCCTGTCATGCTGTACAACATCCCAGGCCGCAGTGTGGTCAATATGTCTACAGAGACAATCATTCGTTTGTCCAAGATCGACAATATCGTTTCTGTCAAAGAAGCGAGTGGAGACTTGGACGCAGCTGCAGAGATCATCGAAAAAACACCGGCTACATTTTCTGTATACAGCGGCGATGACAGCCTGACCTTGCCGATGCTGTCAATCGGCGGTACTGGCATCGTCTCAGTTTCCGCGCATGTCATTGGCAACGATATGCAGGACATGATCACCAGCTTCAAAACAGGCGATGTGAGCACTGCTGCCGCTATTCACCGCAGACTGGTCCCGATGATGAAAGCATTGTTCGCCGCACCTAATCCATCTCCGGTCAAAGCAGCACTTAACATGAAGGGTGTGGAAGTTGGCGGTGTACGCTTGCCGATGATTCCATTGACTGAAGAAGAAACTGTCACTTTACGCAAGTCTTTGCCTGATCTTCATTCTGAAGCTGTAACAAACTGACTACCTAAAAAACGCTGGAGCCTTTAGGCTTCAGCGTTTTTATTTAGGGGTCAATTGATATTCATCTGGTGAAGCATGCGCTTTAAACTGCCGCCAATCTCCAAGTCCTTCAAATCGACTCCGATTTCCGTGAGTGTCAAGGCAATTTCCGGACGGATGCCGGTTAGAACCGAGCGTACACCGACCAGCTTCAGCGACCGGATGATTTTGATGATCTGCTCGGCCACCATCGAATCCACCCTCACCACTCCCGAGAGGTCCACAATCAGCACGTTGATTTTCAGTTCATTTGCGGCAAGTAAAGTCTGTTCCAGTATATAGCGTGCCCGGTCAATTTCAATGCTGCCCACTAAAGGTAAAATAGCGATCTGATCACTGACGGGTACGACCGGTGCGGAAAGTTCAAGAAATTCTTTTCTTGCCGATTTCAATTTTCGTTGATAAGAGGCCGTGTAAGCATGGGTATAAGAATAAGCCGCATGATCCAGCAGGGAGTGGAAAAATTCCATGACATTAAAAAGAAGCTGGAGTTCCATGTCTTTTCGAACCGCTTCGGTTTTAATGATTGTTCCGATATGCTTGCGGTAAAGTGACGTTTCTGCGAGCGCGTCTTCAAGCGATCTGCCGGTTTCAAGAAAAAAATTCCCGGTCTCTTCTCCCCATTCTTGAACATCCGCATAGACTTTTTTTACATCACAGCTATTGCTGATCGACGTTCCGATAAGTTCCACAAAATCGATTCGAGCTTTATTGACAATGTCGATAAAAGCTTTGTTCATTTCAAGCTGCTCCGTAGAAACATCTCGGACCGCTTCTTCATGGACCAATTGAGCGATCAATTCTTTATCTGCTGACACCCGTTCACCAAGCAATCGATTCGTTTTTTCCATCATTACCTCCAATGGCGAAGATATTTTCATATGCCATTATTATAGCTCTTGAGCCGGTGATTGTAAGGAGTTTTCCGCATAAAAAACCATCCGTTTTAAAAACGGATGGTTAGCTCGGCTTTTATTCGATTCCAAACACACAGTTTCTGCCATTGGCCTTGGCTTTATAGAGAAATCCATCAGCCCGCGCCAGCAGACTATCCACGCCATCTTCAGCTGTGTAAGCCGCGGCCCCGATGCTGACCGTGACGGGCACATGCTGCCAATCAGCTGTTTCCATAAGATTGCATAAAGTATTGCCGAGTTTAAGGCTTTCCTCTATTCCGGCATCCGGCAGGACCACCACGAACTCTTCTCCACCGAGACGTGCCACAATCCCCTCAGATCCCACTTCCGTTTCCAGGCGCCAAGCCAATTCCTGCAGCACGGCATCCCCCATCTGGTGTCCATATGTATCGTTGACTTGCTTAAAATGGTCGATATCCAAAATCAGGACAGCCACTTTTCTGCCATTTTCCGCCTGCGCTAAAAGCTCAGTGAGCCTTTCTTCCAAGTAGCGGCGGTTTTTCAAGCCTGTCAGCTGATCTGTCGTAGCCAACTGCTGCAGTTCCAGGTTAAGATCCATCAGCTCCTGCTGTTTGCATTCCACTTCAGCCATCAAGGCCTGCAGCTTTTCATAAGCTTCTGCTGTTTCCCGGTTGATTTGTTCTGCATTGCGCTTGGCCAGCAGCAACTCCTTTTCATATTCTCCCCGGACGCTCATCTGAATCAAAGCACATTCATAAAATCCATCCTGTTCTGCCGTATTCATCAACACAGGCATTGGACCCGCATCACTTTTCAAGGTCAAAAACATTTCATTTACCGTCCCGTGCATTTTAATGGAGGGAGTAAAATAGGTCTGGAAATAAACCCGTGAAGCGATTGTCAATAAATCATGCATATGCTGTGGATTCTTTACCCTCGTCATATTCTGCAGTGTTTTGTTCATTTCGACGATACGCAAGTCCTGGTCCAGAACCAAATAACCGCAAGGCGCCCTATCGAGTTGCTGTTCCACTGTTTCCACTCCTCTATTTTTCCAGGTATGCCTTGATGTATTTCACCGTTTCTCCTGAATCACTCAGATGTGGATTATGGCCAACTGCTTCCATTATAATCATTTGGCTGTCCTTGATGTGGTCGTGGACATATTGCCCAACTTCAAGCGGCGCAATCGCATCGAACTTTGGCTGAAGAATCAACGTAGGCACTGTTACTTGATCCAGTTTGTCTCGGAGATCCGAAGTGAATGTCACTTCCGCGAATTGCCGGGCAATCAGTGGGTCATTCGAACATAATAGTTGCTCAAAATCCTCCGCAAGCTGAGGGCGATCTTCATTCTGCATAACGACAGGCGCCAAATATTTGGCCCATTCCATGTAATTGGTTTCCATCATATCCAGCAGTTCGTCGATATCACTGCGTTCAAATCCGCCAGTATAGCCAGGTTCATTCATATAATAAGGAGATGGTCCGATCATGATCATTTTATCCATCAATTCCGGACGCTCAATTGAAGCCAGCATGCCGATCATGGCACTGACAGAATGTCCCACAAAGATCATTTCCTTAATCTCCAGCCCGTCACAGACATCCAACAGATCCTGCTTATAGCCGTCCAACGTGCTGTAGCGTTCTTTTGAATAAGCGGCCTTATCACTATTTCCGGAACCGATATAATCGAATGTGACGACACGGTAATCCACCTCAAAATCTTTGATTGTACTGTTCCAAACCTGCTGATCACAGCCGAAGCCGTGTCCGAACATTATCGTCTTTTCCCCTTGTCCTGTAACCCGGACATTATTGCGCTTTAAAATATCGATCCCCATTGTTTTACCTACTCTCTACGGATATATGAATTAAAAGGAGTAATATATTATTAAAAAGTAAAATATACCCTTATGATAACATCAATAGACTGGATTAACCGAGTCTTATTTACAAAGGTGTCTTTTACCTTCAGAAACCCATACCTTTGAATCAGCTTCTTATACAACTAATAAAAGCAGCAGACTGGAGTCTGCTGCTTACGATGATACGGAACTTTTTTGAGCTGAACCAGCAGCTCTTCTTTTAATGCCTTTAGAAAGATAACCTTAAAAAAATCGCCTCACCAGCTGGCTTTCTTCACACCTGGAATCCGGCCATTATGCGCCAGCTCCCTAAACACGATGCGCGACATCCCGAATTTACGCATAAAGCCGCGCGGTCTTCCTGTCACTTCGCATCGATTGTTCAGACGAACCGGAGATGAATCTTTCGGCAAATCAGCTAAGGCCTGAAAATCGCCTTTTTCCTTCAATTCTTGCCGCAGCTCTGCAAATTGCGCAACCATTGCCTGTTGCTTATGATGACGTGCGACTTTCGATTTCTTTGCCATTCTTTCTCCTCCTAATAGTAATGATGATCATTTGGATTTTACAAAAAAATTATTTTGTCTCTCTGTGAATCGTGACCTTTTTTAGACGCGGACTGTACTTTTTCAATTCAATACGCTCCGGATTGGTGCGCTTGTTTTTTGTCGTGCTGTAATTCCGGTCCCCGGTTTCTGTACATGCTAATGTGATATTGACTCTCATCTTTTTTCCTCCTCAAGTAGTTGAAATGCTGGAAGCGGGTCATAGAATGTTTTCCAATCCTGTGCAGTTTCTTCATCAGTCAGCAAACACAGATTCAACCTGCTGACGATGTCCGCCTGGTCCATATCAATACCAATGAATACCAGCTCGGTCATTTTCATTCCCTTTTCCAGATCCCATAGGCCCGCATGCTCAATGCCGAGTGATGGTCCAGCCTGGGACAACAAAACAGCAGACTCGGTTCTTGTCGCCAACCACAAAAATCCTTTGGCGCGGACAACTTCCACCGGCCATTCCTTGACCCAATCCATCAGCCGTTCCGGATGAAACGGTTGCTGGCTCCGGTAAACAAATGAAGCTATGCCGTATTCCTCGGATTCTGGTATATGCTCTTCATTCAGTTCTTTGATCCAACCCGCACTCTGACTCGATTTAACAAAGTCGAATAAACCGGTGTTCACTACATTATTCAAAGCCACTTTCGAATGCTCGGTTTCGATTATCTGCGCATCCGGATTTAAAGTTGCAAGCAGCTCTTTCAATCGCCCCCGCTCTTCTGGTGCCACCAAATCTACTTTGTTCAATAAAATGACATCAGCAAACTCTATCTGGTCGATCAGCAAGTCTGAAATTTCACGGACGTCTCCTTCCGCTGCTTCCTGCTGTCTTTCGAGCAATGATTCCCCCGATGCAAAATCCTGCCAAAAAGCATAGCCATCCACTACGGTGACTAACGTATCCAGCCGGCAGCTTTTCGTTAAATCAATTCCCATTTCATCATCCATATACGAAAAGGTCTGGGCTACCGGAAGTGGCTCGCTGATTCCCGAAGATTCGATTACAATGCAGTCGATGTCTCCGCGAGTAACCAGCTTCTCGACTTCCAGCATTAGATCTTCTCTCAACGTACAACAGATGCACCCATTCTGCAGTCGAACCAGTTTTTCCTCTGTCTGTAAAAAGCTCCCCTGCTCTATTAAGTCTGCGTCTATGTTCACCTCACTCATATCGTTGACAATCACCGCCATTTTCAACGCTTCTCGATTATTCAACAGATGATTCAATAAGGTCGTTTTGCCGGCTCCCAAATAACCACTCAAAACTGTAACTGGAACGGTTCCCCCCACCATGCCACGCCCTTTCTTCAAAATTACTAAATAGTAATGATTACGTTTTATATTGTATTAAAGAACTAGTGGTAAAGCAAGCCTTTATTTTTTTAGTCTTTCAACCAACTCCGGCACGGCAAGAATAATATTCTCCGTACGATTATTTTCGACCTTGTTTCACACATCACCACTTGTTCCACCGGTCTCTCTGTTCTCCTTCACCAAACGAACATCGTTAGGAAAGAGAGCCAATTCTACCTTTACTGGAACTTGCGGTGTTTATTCCGAAAAGCAACGGGGTAGATTATGATTACCTTACTTTACAGGTGATTTATCACTATTAGGAGGAATTGACCATGACAAACAAAGGAACAACATTCATTCAAGCATATGATGTACAAGCAGAGGTTCTGCATAAAATCGGCGAGTTGAAAGCGCAAGGATATAACGAAGAGGATATGTATGTAATTGCGAAGCATGACGACCAGTTATCCATGGTCCAGGGACAGACAGACGTCCATTTGAATACACAGGAAGACGATAACATGATGGGCAAATTCAAATCCTTCATTTCCGGCGAAGATTCCACTCGGGACGCCTTCACGCAAATGGGATTAGGAACCGGCGAAGCGGACGAATATTACCGCCAAGTGGAAAACGGCAAGCTCGTGCTATATGTCAATAGCGATTATGGTACATCCTACAAACCATACAACGGCGCTCAAACCGGCGCTGAAACAACAAGGACGACTACTGCTGGAAGCCATGACGAAGAAGAACATCTGCGCCTTCATGAAGAGCGCTTGAGCGTCGACAAGGAACGCGTGCAGACAGGCGAAGTGAATGTCGGAAAGCATGTTGTGGAAGAGCAACAGACCATCGAGGTTCCTGTGGAACGCGAAGAAGTTTATGTAGAACGCCGCCCGGTAAATGAGGAAGTGAGTTCTACAGACGGCGGGTTGACCGATAAGGATGCTTATGAAGACGGCGAAACCATCCATATTCCGCTTTCCGAAGAACGTCTGGAAGTCACCAAAAAAGATGTCGTCAGCGAAGAAATTGTTGTCGGCAAACGCAAAGTACAGGATACGGAAGTTGTAAATGAAACCGTCCGCCGCGAAGAAGCGGATATTGATGAAAACGTAAAACACAAAAAAGATGATCGCAATTCATTTTAACGAACAGTAAAAGGCGCCTCCGGATAAAACTTCCGGAGGCGCCTTTCTCTAGTTTCCAACTTTCAAGGTTTATAGGTTGCACAGCCGCGGGTAAATAGACCTTAATGAAGTTATATTGGTGCACCTGACATGGGAGGATTGAGCATGGAGAAAAAAGGAAACAAACTGATCGGCCTTTTTGATGTGCAAGCAAAAGTATTGATCAAAGTCGGCGAATTAAAAGCAGCTGGATATGAAGAAGAGGAATTGTATCTGGTATCGAAGCATGACGAACAGATCGACTTGCTGATCGATTACACGTCTGTCCATGTCGACACGCAGGACCGTGATAATTTCAAAGGCAAAGTCATCGCCTTCTTAGCCGGGGAAGACATTACAAAAGACGCCTTTAACCGTATGGGACTGGACGAAAAAGAAACGGATTATTATTTCCAGCAGGTCGAAAGCGGAAGGCTTCTTCTGTACACCCACAATATGCCTGCAGTTGCTCCTCAACCGGAGACAGCCACCTCAACCGACCCCCAAAATGATGCTGCACTTTCCGCTGATGGGGATGAAGACAAAGAAATCCGCCGGCAAGTTGAACACGAAGAAATTGCCATCGACCGGCGTTCCCTCCCTGCGGAAACAGATACCGGAAATGAGGAGCAGGTGCTGACACCGAAACAAGCCTACGAAAAAGGCGATGCCATCTACATTCCACTTTCCGAAGAACGCTTGGATATCGGCAAAAAGAAAGTAGTTCGTGAAGAGATCGTCATCGGCAAACGCAAAGTCAAGGACGTTAAGGTCATCAACGAAACCGTCCGACGGGAAGTGGCCGATGTGGAAGAGAACGGGACTGTCCGTAAAGTGGATCAATCATAATAAAAACAAGGCAGCCTCTTCGGCTGCCTTGTTTCAGACTGTAGACAAAGCCTGACCAAAATGTATAGCGGTGCATAATCCCCAACCGGTCCAGCCACTTCGCTTTCCGCGGGCTCAGCTTCAGCCTCCTCGTCACTGCGTTCCTGCGGGGTCTTCAGCTTTCGCTGTCCCACAGGAGTCTTCGTGGCCAGCCCGGTGGGGAGCGTGTTGCTTTAATCAAAGAGAGAAGCTTACTAGTCAACTTCAGGAAATGTAGTCTCTACAAATCTGGTAGGATTCTTCACTCAAGGATCCGAAGCGCCAGGCGGCGACTCCTGCGGGAACAGCGAAGTGCCGAAATCCACTCGGGCGCCAGTCCGAGTTAGTTCGGCGCGAGCCCGTGGAAAGCGTCCGCCTGAAGCGTAGGATCCGGTTTAAACGTGATGAAATGTGTATTCATTCTTTAAATGACATCAATATTCTTTTGTCTATAAGCTCAAACAAGGCAGCCTCTTCGGCTGCCTTGTTTTATTTAAATCCTATAGAACGGCAGTTACAATCACCGCGATAATAGCCGAAATTGCGATAATGACCAGCACAATTGGAATAAGGATGATGAAGAACCCTTTCCAGGCAGAAAGTCTGTGCGCTTCCCCTACTGCTTTGCACTGGATAACGAAAGTCCAGATAGAAACAATCCCTAAAATGATGAAGAAACCCAAAGACAGCAGATCTGCATCCGCAAACGGCAGTTCACCCGGCTGCAGGAAATAGGTTTCAGGCAGGAACAGCATCCACAGAAGAATGACCGGGATCAGCCAAATTTGCGGAATCTGCCCTGTCAAAATTGCACGGAACATTTCTGAGAAGCTGGCTTCCCCTTTGAACATTTTGCCGACCACCAGATAGATTCCTGCTCCAATCACTGTACTCACCACGACACCGATCGGCCCAAAGAAGAGGGACAAGAGTATAAGTCCCGGCACCGGCAACAGCTGTTCCGAATCCAGGCTGCTGAGAAGTCCGCCTGCGAAGCCTGCCAGTACAATCAGCAGAAAGATAAAGCCCGATGTTTTTTCCTCGATAACGTGCCGGACGACTGCGCGAGGCCGCGTCCAAATTGCCGTAAATGGATTGATGTTTTCATAACTCTTTGTCTTGTTCAATCTAATTCCACCTTTTTTCTACTGCTTCTATTCAACCACATTGGAATAATAATGTAAATGATAGAAAATATACCCACTATCCTATTCCTAATACAGCTTTCTATAAAACGAGAAAAAGGCCGTCTCAGGAGGAGACAGCCTTTTTCAAATTAAATGTCAGGTACCAAAATTTACTTGAAATGATGGTATTTACTCCCTTTTCATCCGCTCCCGGATTCCGCCTTCGACTTCTATTCCTTTTTCCATCGGAATATAGAGGCTGCCGTTAGTTGGGCCTGCTGGCGGAGCATCTTCAATGACCTTCTGAACAAATTTCGCATTCATTTTTTCTATGGCACCGGGCAGGATATGGCTGGAGACAGCCGATGCTTTCGATTTTGCTCCGACCGCGACAGTTTCCTGTGGCTTATCAATCAATCCGATGATGGCCTCAACGACAATTTCGGGATCGTCCATCGGTTTCATTTCCGCAGCATGCCCCGTGTAATTTCCCGTGTGTTCAAACCACGGCGTGTCCGTCGCCCATGGCAATACTGTGCAGACATGGATATCTTCAAAGCCTTCGAGCTTCACTTCCTCGTTCAATGCGGAACTGAGCCCTAGTACTGCGTGCTTGCTGGCACTGTATCCGGTGTAATACGGAAAAGCGATTTCGCTTGTAATAGAACCGATATTGATAAGGATGCCGCGTTTGAGTTCCTTAAAATGGCGCAATGCAAAATGACTGCCATTGATGGTCCCTTTGACATTGACGTCGACCACCCGCGCTAAATCCTTGACTAGGATTTCGGTGAATGGACCGATGGCACCAACGCCGGCATTATTGATCCAGACGTCTATTTTGCCGAACCGGCCCAGTGCCGCTTCAAAAAGACGTGCCACCTGTTCTTCCTGGCTGACGTCTGTCGTCACCGCAATTGCATTCGGTCCCAATTCCTCTGCCAGCTTTTCAAGCAATCCAGTCCGGCGCGCAGCCAACACCACATTAGCCCCTTGTGCTGCCAGCTCCCTCGCGACCCCTTTTCCGAATCCGCTGGAAGCCCCGGTGATCACAACGGTCATTCCTTCGTGGGATTTCTTTTTTGCCATTTCCCATTCCTCCTCGCTTCTGCATTCGGTCATCCTTTGGCTTTCAGCTGCTCCCGTAGATTTCCTGACACTTCTGTCCCTTCCGGCCCCGACTCATAAAGGCTGCCCGTTGTCGGCGGAGCAGGAGGTGCCTCTTGGATCATTTTCAGCAATGAACGTCCCGTCAGCCCTTTTGTCGTTTTTGGAATCAGCGTACCCGTGGCCGCGATGCCTTTAGACTTAGCACCGATTTCAACCACTTTTTTGGGATTATCAATCAATCCGATGATTTCGCCCACCACTTTCTGCGGATCATCCGCCGGTCCCACAATGATTTCATGGCCACTGTAATTGCCGGCATGCTGGGTCCAAGGCGTATCTGTCACCCACGGATCCACCGAACAGACATGGATGTCATCAAAACCGTCCATCCTCATTTCCTGATACAAGCCATTGCTCAACCCTGAAATTCCGTATTTACTGCCCGTATACGCCGCTCCGAAAGGCATCGGCGTTTTACTGGCGAAAGAAGATACATTGATCAACGTTCCGTATCGCTGTTTCTTGAATTGATTCAACGCATAATGGCTGCCGTAGATGGTGCCCAAAAAATTGATTTCCATCGTCCGGTTCAAATCCCTCAACGGCGTATCGGTGAAGGAACCGTATGTTCCGATGCCGGCGTTATTGATCCACACATCGATGCTGCTGAATACGCCCATCGCCGTTTCAAATAGTTTCGCGACGTCTTCTTCCCTGCTGACGTCAGTCGTCACCGCAATTGCATTGGGTCCACATGCTTCTGCCAATGCTTCAATTTCCTTTGTGCGGCGCGCCGCCAGGACGACATTGGCCCCTTGTGCCGCCAGTTGCTGGGCTACCCCTTTGCCGATTCCGCTCGAGGTTCCGGTGATGACGATCGTCAATCCTGCATATTTCTTTTCATTTGCCATGGTTATTCCTCCCATCAGTAAAACGGTCTTTACTGCTGTTGCCTTTTCCGATTTGTTGCTTCAGCCTGTTACGCATATTTCCTGACACTTGTGTCCCTTCGAAGCGCGGTGAATGGATGCTGCCGGAAGTTTTTTCGGCGGATGGAGCGGATTTCAGCATCTCCTGCAGCAAAATGCCGTTCAACTTCTCGGTTCCAACCGGAATCAAATGTTTGGAGAGAATGGCGGCTTTTGACTTGCTGCCGATCTCCACACTTTCCTGCGGCTGGTCGATCAGCCCGATTACCGCGTCAATGACCGTCTCCGGATCATCGACTGGCCCCAATGTGATTTCATGTCCGCTGTAGTTTCCCGAATGCTCCGGCCATGGGGTATCCGTCACCCATGGATGCACCATGCAGACATGGATATCCTTCCGTCCTTCCAGCTCCATTTCCAGATGCAGTCCTGCCGTCAGCCCTGCAATGCCGTACTTCGTGGCACAATAGACAGCACCGAACGGCAGCGGCACACTGCTGATGAAGGAAGACATATTGATCAGGGTTCCTGAGCCGTTCTCTTTGAAATGGCGAAGAGCATGGTGGCTGCCATAGATCATTCCCTTCAGGTTGATGTCCACCAGCCGCAGCATGTCATTCAGCGGAATATCCGTGAACGAACCCATGATGCCAAGGCCTGCATTATTGATCCAGACATCCACTTTGCCGAAACGGGATTCCGCAGCAGCCATCAGTCTGGCTATATCTTCTTCGCTACTGACATCCGTGGTGACAGCGAGTGCCCGGCCACCCAACTCTATAGCGAGTTCATCGATCAGCTTGGTCCGCCTGGCAGCCAGCACGACATTCGCTCCATCTGCTGCCAGCTTCTGGGCAATACCTCTGCCAAACCCACTCGATGCTCCAGTGACAACTACAGTCAATCCTTGCCGGTCCTTTGTCAGGGCCACACTGTTTCCTCCTGTCTGGAAATAAAATTGCATTGTTTGCTTACTAACTACCCATTTCTCCGCAACAAAAACGCTTTTTCCCAATAGGTTCAGAAAGTCTTTTTCAGGGAATCAGGGATATAAAAAGAAAGGAGAGAGGATATGCTGATTACGGATTTTCAGTCCACTGTCGTCAATACAGGAGAAGCAGAGATTTATTTGCGCTACGGGGGACAGGGCCCTCCACTCCTTCTGCTGCATGGCCATCCCCAAACCCATATGATGTGGCATGAGCTGGCTCCAAAGCTGGCAGAAGAGTATACCGTCGTGATGCCAGACTTGAGAGGATATGGAGACAGCTCCAAACCTGAATCTGCTGATGACCACTCAACTTATTCCAAACGGGCGATGGCCAAAGACCAGATAGCCGTCATGAAAGAGCTTGGGTTTTCCCGCTTCACAGTCATCGGCCATGACCGGGGAGCCCGGTGCGCTTATCGACTGGCCCTCGACTTTCCTAAAACTGTGGAAAAGCTTGCTGTCATGGATATCATCCCGACCGGCGAAACCTTCAGAAGAGCCGACAAGGATTTTGCCATGGGGTATTGGCATTGGTTTTTTCTCGCTCAGCCTTTCGACTTTCCGGAACGGGTCATCGGAGAGAATCCCGACAACTTCTACTTCCAGGGCACGCGCCACCTGTTTCATCCCGAAGCACTCGCGGAATATTGGCGGGGCATCCACAATCCCGGAACGATCCATGCCATGTGCGAGGATTACCGAGCCGCAGCGACAATCGATTCCGAACTGGACGAAGCCGACCGGGGAAGCAAGAAAATTACATGCCCCGTACTTGTTCTTTGGGGTGAAAAAGGAGCTCTGCCGAATTGGTATGATGTGCTCGATGTATGGCAAGACTGGGCGGACGACGTGACAGGACGTGGCATCGATTGCGGCCACTATCTTGCAGAAGAAGCGCCCGAGGAAACGTATGAGGAGATTCGAAAGTTTTTGAAGACGTGAAAAAGGATAATCCAGGTGGGGTTGTCCTTTTGAGCATGTTCGGATTTCCTCTGAAACTCCGCCTCGCGTCCATGCCATGGTAGTTGGAGCAAAGCGAATTCTGGCTGAACGGTTGCAAATCGAAATGAACGACTGCAAATCCATTTGAGCGACCACAAATCCATTTGAACGCCCATAAACCCAAATCGTCCGCAGTTGAAGACAGCCAAAAACCCTGTACCGACTCTCGGCACAGGGCTTTTTCATCAGAATTGCTCCAAACTACTTCAATACCGCTGCAATCCCTTACTTTAAATCTGTTCCACCACGTTGCGGCTGGCAAATCTGCCTGCCTGCAGTCCCGCAATTTTCCCGAATACAGCACCCGCCATCAAGCCAGCGCCTCCAGGATAATTTTCGTAGAACAGTCCGCCCGCTGCTTCACCCGCTGCATACAAGCCACTGATTTTTTCGTACATGGTGTTCTGTACTTCAGCTTGTTCGTTGATTTTCAAGCCGCCGAATGTGAATGTGATTCCACAAGTGACGGCATAGGCTTCAAACGGAGCGGTATCGAGCGTATTTGCCCAATTGGTTTTATCAACAGGCAATCCAGTGGTGCGCCTTCCATCTTTTTCATTCGGATTGAAGGGCACCCCGTCGTTGATCGCTCTATTGTACTCGTTGATTTCCTGAAGGAATTTCGCTTTGTCGATGCCTTCCATTTTCTCTGCAAGTTCTTCGAGTGTATTGGCTTTGACTTTCGTCACTTGCCTGCCTTTATACTCTTCACGCAGTAAATGCGCCACCTTGCCGTCAAATACCTGCCATGCACAGCCCTCTTTTTGTTCCAGGATGCGCCGGCCATATTTGGCATAGGTGTAATTCCGGAAATCCGCGCCCTCGTCCAGAAAACGCTGGCCATCGGTATTGACGATGACGCCGAATGGATAACTCAGCCGCTGGAACCCTTCCTGGAAATCGGGCAAGTAGCGGTCGCCTGTCACGGCATGTGCCATCGACCAGTTGCCGGAAGACAGCGCCCCGATATCCAAGGCCATCTGAATCCCTTCGCCGGTATTGTAGCGGCTGCCTCTCGTATGTACCGTATCCCATTTCGGACCAAGGTATTTGGTGCGCATTTCAATGTTCGCATGGAATCCGCCGGAAGCGATGACCACTGACTTCGCACGGATGACTTTCGTCTTGCCCTGTTCTTTGACGATGACTCCCTGCACGCCGTCGTCATCCTGCATAAGGCTGATCGCCATTGTCCGGTAGAGGATCTGTACGCCAAGATTGCTGGCCCGCTTATGCAGAGCTTCCACCAAGCCATGGCCGCCGCCGACCGATTCCAAGATCATGCCTCCCCAGAACTTGAAGATGCCGTCGACCTTGAACGCCTGCCGCCCGTATATAGGAATGAATTTGATGTCATGGCTGGTCAGCCATTTCATGGTTTCAAAGCTTTCGCCAGTCAGCAGAGAAGCCAGCTCCGGATCGGTTTTGTAATTGGTCATCCGGCACATATCGTCATAGTACTGCTCTTCACTGTAGCTGCCGAAATCAACCGTCTTCAATTCCTCTTCGTCCAGTTCCGGGATGATCGCCTGAATATCCTCCACACCTTTATAGGCAAAGCGGATGGAACCATGCGTATAGGTGGTATTTCCGCCTTTTTGCTGTTCCGGCGATTTTTCCAGCACGATGACGCGCGCCCCTTGTTCCTGAGCGGAAAGCGCCGCGCACATCGCTGCGTTCCCGGCACCGATGATCACCACGTCGGTTTCATAATCGATCGATTGTTGAGTATTCACGGTAACACCTCTCAGCTGTTAAATTTTCTTGCTAAAGAATGACTGGATCAGCTCGTGGAAACTGTCCTTCATTTCAAGCTGCGCCCAATGTCCGCATTGACCGAAGACATGAAGCTGGGCATTATGCAGATGCTCCGCCAAATAATAGCTGGATTCCACTGAACAGACCTTGTCATTCAAACCATGCACCAAGAGCACCCGATTCTTGATCCGGTTGAGCGCTACGGTCGGAATCGGAACGGCTGCTGTAGCGAAAATCGAGTCATTTGAACGATGTACTTCCGGACGCATCGCCGTTTCAAAACGCTCCTCCAGAAGGCCCTCGATGACCGGACTCATTTTTTCCGCATCATAAACGAACCAGCTCATGATCTGCTTCAACTTCTTTTTCGAAGGATTGTCGTAGAAGCTTTTCGCACGCGCCAACTCAAAGCTCAATTTGGTGTTCGGCGTACCGCCAGGACCCATCAGCACCACTTCATCAAAACGCTCTGGGTACTCGATCAATAATTCCAATGCGATCGAACAGCCCAGTGAATTGCCGACCAAGTGCACTTTCTCAAGTTTCAGGTGGTCCATCAATTCCAGCACTTGCTTGACCCATTGGTCCATCCACTGCTGGCGATTTTTCAACGGCTGTTCCGGATGGCTGCTTTTGCCGAATCCGTATAAATCAGGTGCCAGGCAGCGGTAATTTTCACTGACGCCTTCAAGCGCTTTATGCCAGTTGACGACGGCGGTCACTCCAGGACCAGATCCGTGAAGAAATAAAATCGTCTCAGTATTCTGTTCGCCTGACTGGTTCAAGAAAGTTGCAAAATTCTCTGTTTGGATAATTTCCTGGGTAGTTTCATTCGTAACAATCGCCATGGCCATTCCCCTCCAATTTATAATGCTTCTATGGTTTCTTTGACTAATTGTTTCTTGTTTATGCTGTCGCCCCAATAGGTATTGCCGAAAGCACGTTCACTTTCAGTCCACTCGACCGGCTGCCAATCCGGTTCGAATATCAAGTAGCTGCCGGTGAACAGTTCCACCCGGCAGCCGCTGCCCGGGTCTGTAACATATAGATACAAAGCCTGGGAGATGGAATGTTTCCCCGGACCGACAAAGTCGAAATGATGTTCTCTCAAAATATCCGCTGCCCGCAGAATGTCCTGTGAATCATCCAGCCAATACGAGATATGATGCAATCTGGCTTTCGTCGGTGTTTCCGGACGCGACACCAACGCTACGTCATGGACCAATTGCGTGACGCTCATCCAGCCGGCCAGCACATTTCCTTCATCGCTGATCAAATACTCACGCATCTTGAATCCCAGCACTTCTTCCATAAAGGAATAAGTTGCACTTGATTCAGCCGATGTATGAAGATTGACATGATCCAGGCGGCGGGGAGATATTCCCTTCGCCCATGATTTATACGTCTGGTTCTTCAGGACCGACCGACGATGTTCATCCACCGGCGGCCGCTCTACATCAAAATACAGATTGAACGTATGGCCGCTCGGCACTTGAAAACTGATGGATTCGCCGATGCCAGGTGTTTTCCAGGCATCCACTCCATCGACTTTAATCCCCTGCTCTTCAAGCAAAGCTTGAAAAGCAGCAACATCTTCCTTAGTCTTCGTCCGCCAGCCGATATGCTTCACATGGCCGCGGTCCCCCTGCTGGATCGACAAGGTATGATGCTGGAAGTCACCCCAGGCGCGCAGATAATGCACGCCGTCTTTTGCTTCTGTTTCTTCCAGGCCGATGATGTCTTTGAAGAACACCAGCGACTTTTCCAAATCCGCCGATACCAGCGAAATATACCCCAACTTCGCAATTTCCGGTTTCACGATAAACCCTCCCCTAACTGATAAACTTAATTTCCTGTAAGCGCGTACATTTAATAGCGGATTGCGTTTGATTCGAGTCCGGCCAATACACGCCCGAAGTTTTCTTTGGTGATGGTCGGCGACAAGGAGCGGTGCGTATGCAAAGTCAAGAAATCGAGCAGGATACGCTGCATCGGGTGGCCGTTGTAGACAAATCCAGAACCGCTTGCCGACAAGAGGATATCCATCGCTTCTTTCAGCAGTTGGTTGGCATAGCCGATATCCGCCAGGGTTTTCACGCGTTCGTGGCGCGGCATATATTCTTTTGCAGCTGCACTGGCATCCAAAGCGCCGGCCACTTTATAGAAGAACATTTCAGCGGTTTCGATTTTCAATGCCACATCTGCCATGGCGGTATGTGTACTGGCTGCATCTTTGATAAATTCTACGCCCATATGTGCTGCGCGGCGATTCGGTAAAGTTTGTTCATAGAATTCATATGCCGCTTTCAGCAATCCCAAGCCCGGCAAGCCCAATGACAAGATTAAAGCTGGGAATAACGCTGTATTGTAAAGCGGGATATCACGCAGATGCGCAGATTCGAAATCACCATCAAGAGCTTTGACGAACGATGTACAGCGGCGTTCAGGAATGAAGACATTGTTCATCTTGACACTGTTGCTGCCTGTTCCTTTCAAGCCCATTACATGCCAGTCATCCATGATTTCCATTTCAGAAAATGGCAGGGTCATCAATACCTGGTCGATCATCTTGCCTTCGTCATCGACAATCGGCATTCCGAAATAGCCCCATGTCGCATGCAGAGATCCCGAACAGAACATCCAAAAGCCTTCTTCGATCATATAGCCGCCTTCCACCTTTTTGGCGATGCACTTGCGCGGCTCGTAAACTCCTGCGAACAGGACATCATCTTCGTTCTTGCCAAAAATTTCTTCGTGGGTTTCTTCACCGAAAGATTCAGCAACCATCAATTCGCGGATGGCGCATAATGCCACGATCCACCCTGTCGAACCGCAGCCTTTGGAAATTTCAACAACCGCTTCACTATAGTCGCGCATAGACGTTTCAAGCCCGCCGTAACGCTTTGGGCGAAGCATTTTAAATATGCTCAATTCCTTTAATTCATTCATAGTAGCTTCTGGGATACGGCGGATTTCTTCAGTTTCTTTAGCGCGCTCCCGTAATGCAGGAATCAGCGATTTCGCCGCTGCCACTACATCGGCTTCACTTTGTTGTTGGATAACTGGATTCATTTTTCCCACTCCTCTTCAGCTTTTTCTTTCTGTCTCTAATTTAAAGAAATTTCTGAATAAATTAAAGATGAAAAAGCATTCGATTTCCGGTCATTTTCCAATAGATTTTATTAGTTTTCTGAAAATGGAAGCGCATTAATCGAGTTTTTCCAATGATTATTTTTTATATAAGTTGAACTAATAATCTATAATTGGAAACTTTTTAATTACGGATATTCCACAAACCAACTCCGCTTTCGGGCCCGCAGGATGCAGGTCATGCAGCTGGCGCGACAGGACGTCGCGGTGCTGGCGCGACAGGACGTCGCGGTGCTGGCGCGACAGGACGTCGCGGTGCCGGCTGCCAGGGCTTGCGGGAGTCTCCGCTGATTTGCTCCATATCTGTTATGAATACAGTAGTGGGTAAAGCTTATTTCTTTAGTTCGACTTATATAGTTAAATAACACAAAAAAAGCATTGCCAGAAGCCAGGTCTTTCAGCTTCAGGCAATGCTCTATGTTTCTTCTTTATAAAAATTATACCTCGATGTCGCCAAGTATTTTCAAAGCATCCAGCATCAATAACAACTCATAGGCTACTGTCGGATTGCGCAGTTCCTTGCCGAGCAGTTTCTCAATCCGGGTGATGCGGTACATCAGCCCGCTCATGGAAAGCGACAAGTCACTGATGGACTGCTGCAGGTTTCCACCATTCATCAGGAAGACATACAGCGTTCTCAGCAGTTCGTCGCGCTTATGGTCTTTCAGCTCGAAAATCGGTTCCAGTTCTTTTCTGGCAATACGGCGGATGGACAGCATATTTTTTGAATTGATCAAAGAGCCGATGATGCTGACATCTTCAAAAGAAGCGATTTGGTCTTCCGCATTGAGCCTTAAAGCCACCCGTGACTCTTCCAGGCTTTCTTCGATGGTTTCAATCGAATCGCTTTCGCTGCTCAGTGCAACCTGGAACTCCGCATGGCGATGCTCTTGACGCAGATGCTTCAGGATATTTTCAATCATATAGCGCAAACGATCGACTTTAGGCAGCAGCATGAGAATATGGCCTTCGTATTCCGTAATCAGGATTTTATAACTTTGCATCTCCAAATAGCGGCTGATCGATTGGATCGCCTGTTCCAAAAATTCCACTTTGGAAACATCAAGGTGTTCTGAAGAGCATTTTAATGTCGCAATGTAAAAAGGCTCCTTCAAGTCCACTCCCATGTAATACCCACGGTAAATCATACTCGGCACAGATGTATATTGCTTCAACAGCAACTGTTCGAAGAAATAGGACTTGATGTTTTCCACAGCTTCCAGACTGGTTTTTTCATTCAGGAACAAAAGCGCTGCAGAAACGGCGGCCCGACGGATAAACATCGTTTCGTTTTCCAATTCCATTTCTTTGTCCAGATAGAAAAACGTGATATAGCCAATGGCTTTTTTCTGGACGATAATTGGTGAGACAAGTCGGTTATGTGTCTTGCCGCGAATGATGAAGGTACCCGTGTAGGTCGCAGGCAGGATTTTGCCGCTCTTGGTTTTATTGATGGCTGTCCGGAAATCATCGCTCAAATTCTGGTATTCGATTTCATCCAATCCTCTATAGACACGGGGCTCGAAATTCAGGTCTTCAATCGAGACAGGGATGTTCAGGGTGTCGTAAATCGTGCCGATGATGTCTTCGATTGAATCCCCATCCGACAGTTTCGAAGTCAGCGTATCGTGAAAGGCTGCCGCTTTTTCGATATAGTTTTTATGCTCGACCACCTGTTCGTAAGTGCCATTCAATTCGTCGATAAACCGGCTTTTTTCATAAAGCCCGATCTCTTCCTGCATCCCCGGCTCATCCCAGTCTTCTTCTAAACGCATTTCAAATGTACAGGTCACATCCCCTTTTCCGCGGCATTCCACTTCTTTGATGAAGACATGGCGCTTGATGATGGTCGAAGTGAAACCGCTTCCAAATCCCGTTAACGTATGGCATACCGGACAAGCCGACAGCCCGTGGTTCTTAACGTGCTCTTCTACCTCAAAAGAATCCACCCACTCCCCTTTTGCCGAAATCGACAGCAGGTTGCCATGTTCGTCCATCTCAACTGAACGATTGGAAATCAAATTTGAAATTTGGCCGGTTTGAAAATGCAGTTCTCCTGCCTTTTCAAGCATTTCCTTTATCGTTCCACCAGCTTTTAAGACATCTTTGGCATGGGCCTCCCCTAAATTCCATCCATAACGCAGTAAAAATGACTTAGCGCGCTTCATGCCCAGGTTTTCGATCAGTTCCTTGCGCAATAAACCGAAAGTGGCAGAAGTGGTCGATATCTTTTTGTCTTCCAAATGTTCGAATTCCTCCAACTGTCTCATCAACATCCCCCTTGATTACAGTTCTATTTCACAACAGCATATTTAATAAAGTAAATTGATAGACTCATAAATTAGTTAGAAGCCAGCTCCATTATACAAAATTTCAGACAAAACTGATAACTTATTGTGATATAACGATATGCCAAAAAACCTCCGCTAGTAACGGAGGCTTTTAAAACTAGATTCGAACTCCAGCTTTGACCGATAATCCGTAATCAAAGCCTGCATGGATATCGCTTTCTTTATTGTAGAAGCCGCGCAATTTTTTCACCGCTTCTTCCGGCGGCTTGGCATTGAAATAGCCTTTGCGCGTCATGGTGACTCCCGAATTCACTTTCAGATCCGTCATGGTTTCGCACATTTTGATGCCGGCCGCAAAAGAGTCGACGATTGGTACGTCTCCAATTCGTGAGATGCCTTGAGTCGCGAGGAAGACATTCATCGGTCCTTCTCCAGGAACAATCACGTCTGCACCGAGAGAAATCGCCTTTTCCGCACTTTCGATAAAACTGTCTATAACCGGCTGCGGATTCTCAAATCCAGCCAGCACTTCGTAAAATCCGACAGAAGTCTGGACGATTGGCCCAAGCTTGCCTCCTAAGCCATAGCGATCGGCGTTCTGGCGCAATTGATCGGCCAATGGTTCCAGGAAATTGACGATGCCGATTTTGTCTCCAAGCATGGAAGCGATATGGAAAGACGCCTGGCCATAGCCGATCACCGGGATGTCCACCAGCGTCCGGGCTTCCATCAACCCGACATCCGGAATAGTGCCGATGAACATGCAATCATAGCCCGCACTTTCAGCAATCAATGCATTTTTGACAAATTGCTCACGGTGGAGATTTTGCAGATAAGCATAGGTGATGAAATGGCCGGGGTATTCGGATGGATAGGTTTCGTTCGACATGCCATGCAGCACAACCTCTACATCCGGCCTCGCGACTTTCTGGATCTGTGCAATCACGGCGTCGCGATAAGCCGGAACATGTTCAATTGAAGTCAGGCTTTGGTGCCAAATTTTCAATGGTCTCACCTCTCCTTTATCCCGCTTTAATGGTAAGTCGGGGATGAAGAACCCCCACTGATTGAAGCTTTTCTTTATAGAACCGCTTGCTTCTTTAATGCGCTTTGGACGGCGACACGGCCGAAGATTGCGGCTTTCCCTAATGAGCTGCCAGTCATATAACCGGCTCCATGGAAGCCTCCGGCAATTTCACCGGCTGCGTACAAGCCTTCGATCGGTTCGTTATAGGGATTCAAAACATGCGCATAGCGGTCGACACTGACACCCGCATACGTGGCAAGCATCGCCACTGTCGTATGCATCGCATAAAACGGTGCCTGGTCGATCGGCTGCGGCTTGCCGAAATGATGGGTCAGGCTGTCGCGCCCAAATCCACGGTCAACGCCATTTCTGACGTCTTCATTATAAACAGCTACTGTTTCTTTCAGATCTTCCACCGGCAAACCGATTTTTCGAGCAAGCCCCTCAAGCGTTTCTGCCTGTTCAATCAAACCAAGCGATTGCAGCTTGGCGAAATCATAGAGGGCATCGCCTGCGACACCTTGCTCCATAATCGCCTGATCCCAAATTTGGTAAGTGAGTTTGTCCGGCTGTCTCAACGCTTCGGTTCCGATCAATTTATAGGAGATCGACTCATTGACAAAGCGTTTTGCCGATTTATTGACGATGATGGCGCCTTTGTAGAATACCAGTGCCTGAGATTTCCGTGGACCGTCTGCAGTCGGATGAAAACCGAAAGTGCCTTTCAGGTACGGGAAATCGCGGAGCCAGGCACCTTGTTCACTGGCAAGCCGGATGCCGTCACCGACATTTCCGGCGCCGCCGATCCGCAAAGCCCCATCCAACTGTGGAGCAAATGCGGACAGCAGTTCTTCGCTTTTGGAAAATCCGCCTGAAGTCAACAGCACTCCATTTTCCGCTGTTGCAGTGAAGGTTTGCCCTTCGTGCTCATAGACCACTTCCGCAACGCGGCCCTCTGCGTTTTTTCGAAGCCGCTGAACCTTGGACTGCGTTTTGAAAACGACATTCCCCGATTTTTCCGCTTTTTCGTATAAGGCGGTAATCGCTTGAAGCGGAGTGATTGTATGGCCCCTTGGCACACTATGGCCGCTGACCGCCTGTACTTTATGGAACTCGACACCTTGGGCAACCAGCCATTGATAGGTTTCAAACTGGCGCTCCCCGTAGGCCTCGACCAAATCAACTTCATTTTTTCCTTCACCGACCGCCAGCATATCAGCGACCAGAAATTCCGTTTGATCGGTGATTCCTTCACGCTGCTGAATATCGGTTCCGGCAAAAGCCATGTAGCGTCCGCTCAGCAGGGAGCTGCCCCCGAACTTCTCTTCCTTTTCAAGCACCAGGACGCTTGCTCCTTGCTCCGATGCTTCAGCCGCTGCACATAAACCGGCCATCCCCGCTCCGACAATGATGAGATGATAGGAATTGTCCATACGCTTTACACTGCCTTTGTGCTAAGCTGCTCCACAACTTCCAGGGCTGCTTCACAAACCTGCATGTCATGCGTGTAATGGCCGCCGCTGACACCGATTCCACCAATCAATTCCCCGTCGATCTTAATCGGATAACCGCCGCCGAAAATAACCAGGCGCTCTGTATGTACCAGGCCATGCAATAACGGTGGATCATCCTTCAAACGGTCATACCATTCATGTGTCGCACGGTTATAGGTTGCTGCTGAAAAGGCTTTGTTCTGTGCGATATCGAGGCTCAATACCGGCGCATTGTCCATCGCTGAGAAAGCTTTAAGGTTTCCGACTCTGTCGACAATCGAGATGCTGAAAGGCATGCCCAATTCTTTTCCTTTTTCTACTGCAGCCTCCAATAGTTTAGTGGATAATTCAAGGCTGATATTTTTTGATGAGATTGCTGATACGAATTCAGTCATTTTTATCGTTCCCTTCGCGTTTTATTTTTGTAAGCTGGCGATCGGCTGTCCTGCACCGAACGCTTCAATCGATGCTGCTGTAACTGCGACCATTTTCGGCAGACATAAGTCAACCACTACATGGGCGATGTCGATCGGCTTGAGCCAGCCGCTTTTATCAACATCCATGCCCAAGTCATCAATCATTCTGGTGTCGACAGGACCCGGATTCACTACATTTACGCGGACGCCATGCGGCTTCAACTCTTCTCCCAAGGCTTTTGAAAATCCGATGATGGCATGCTTGGATGAGATATAGGCACTTCGGTTCGGTCCGCCTTTTGTACCCCAGATCGAGCCGATATTGATGATGACGCCGTCCCTCTGTTCAATCATTCCCGGTACGACTGCTTTGCTCAAGTTGAAAGGGGCATGGACATTGATATCGTGCACCCATTTCCATTCTTCAAGAGTCGTTTCTGTAAATGGCTTGAGGCTCATGACACCGGCATTATTGATCAGGATCGTCACTTTACCAAGTTCATTTTCCACCGTTTCAACTGCTTGTTTCACTGCCTCTTCGTCGCCCACATCGCAAATTACCGCAATGGCCCGGACGCCGTATTGTTCAGTGATCAGATCTACCACTTCCTGGCATTCATCCGCACTTCTTGCACAAACCGCTACATCCGCTCCATATGAAGCAAGGAGAATGCAGGTTTCACGGCCGATTCCACGGCCGCCGCCTGTGACCAGCGCCACTTTCCCTGTTAACAAAAGCTCCACCCCTTTTCATTAAGAATAAGATTTCACGTTTGAAGAAATGTACTCCACTGCATGCTCCCCTGAACGTTTGCCGAATACAAGGCCACGCAACACTGACGTACCGCCAGGGTATTTCCCGTAATAAAGGCCGGTCATCTCTCCTGCAGCGTACAGGCCTGGAATCGCCTCGTTATCATTGGATAAGACGCGGCCGTGCACATCGGTTGCCAGTCCGCCATTGGTGAAGACGTTGCAGCAAATAATCGGATAAGCGATATACGGCCCTTGATCGATCGGTACAGCCCAATTGGATTTAGGTGGTTCGATGCCGACAGCTTTTTTGCCGTCTTTCTTATTCCACAAAAATTCACCAGGCTGTACCGCTTTATTGAAATCTCCGACCGTCTTCGCCAGGATCTCTGCAGGAATGTCCAATTTCTCCGCCAGCTCTTCGATGGTTTCGCCGGTTACAGGCGGCTGTTCGGTTTGTAGCGCTTCCTCGTAATTTGGAATATCGTATAATTTTTGATCGGTGATCATATAAGCGATATGGTTCGGCAGTTCATAGAAAATTTTACGCGCCACGGCTTCATATTGTTCATCGATCGTCGATGCGCCTTCATCGACGAACCGGTTGCCGTTCTGGTCGACAAGGATGGCGTACGGGTAAGTCATGACGCCCGCTTCTTCACGCTTGCTGCGCGGATCGACCGGTTCTGCATGAAAAGCGTCCCATTGCCCTGATCCTCTGGCGCCGAGCTGCATAGCCATGCGGATGCCTTCTCCTTTATTGAAGAGACCGCCTTCAGCAACCGGCGGAATCTTATGGGCATCCCGTCCGATGTACTGCGCCATCATTTCCTGGCTCCCCTGGAAACCACCTGATGCCAGGATGACCGTACTGACATTCAAATCAATCGAGTTGCCGCCTTTGATGCGGATTTTCAGCCCTTCGACTGCGCCTTCTTCATCCAAAGTCAAATTCCAGGCCGTCGCTTCATAGATGATTTCCACACCGAGTGCCCGCGCACGCAGCGACAACGTATCGATCAAGGCGCGTCCGCCGCCGACAGGCAACAAGCGCGGTTTGGCAGATGTCAAAAACATGGTCGGCAAATAGTCGAACCCGACCCCTTTCGATTCGACCCACCGCAAAGTCGGTCCGGCATGGTCGTAAAGTGTTTCAATATATTGGCGATCTGAGAAATTATCCGAGAAGGCCATCATATCTTCCTTGAAGTTCGGTGCCGGCTGGTCGATGGTCTCCATGCGCATATACGCCGCTGTCCAACGCGAGTTGCCGCCCCGGTTATCAAAGTCCGCCCGCTCGATGATGGCGATCTTCAATTGCTGATCCTGTTCCTTCGCTTTTTCTGCAGCTGCCAGAGCCGCCGCTGTTCCTGCTGCACCACAGCCGATAATGGCAATGTCATAATCGATTTCTCTCGTCATCGTTTGCGCGCCTCCTCTAGTACATCAAATTCAAGGTATTGCTTTTCCCATTGCTTGATCTGCTTGAGCTTGAACAGCTCCTGCCGTTCTTCCCACGTACAGATGAACTCATGGATGTTCTCCTGTGACTTGTCCTGCTGCAGGATTCCCAAGCTTTGTTGAATGCCTTTGATAGCTGAACGCAATACGGTATTGGCACATAGCATGATCTGGAAGCCCATCTTTTCCGCTTCTTCAAGCGAAACCAGCGGCGTGCTGCCGCCTTCAACCATATTGATGATATGAGGGATATCCGGAACCTGTGCCGTGATCTGCGTCAGCTGTTCAACGGTGGTCGGGGCTTCAACGAAAATGACATCAGCTCCCGCTTCCTTATAGGCATTGGCCCGGTCGATCGCCTCTTCCATGCCATAGATGGCCAGGGCATCGGTTCTTGCGATGATCGACAAATCTTCAGCTTGCCGTGTATCGACGGCCGCCTTGATTTTATTGACCATCTCTTTTTTTGAAATCACTTGCTTGCCGCCGAAATGGCCGCATTTCTTAGGGGCTACCTGATCTTCAAACTGGATAGCCGAAGCACCTGCCCGCTCCAATTGTTTAACGGTGCGCATCAAATTCAATGCATTGCCGAATCCGGTATCTCCGTCTACGACGATCGGCACATTGGTGACATCCGACATGCGCGCTACCACATCCGCTATTTCTGTGACCGCCGTGAGTCCGACATCCGCCCATCCGAGCTGGGCATTGGAAATTCCGGCGCCGGTTGCGTAAATAGCGGGAAACCCGAATTCTTCGATCATCCGTGCAGTCATTCCGTCATAAGCACCCGGCAGCAAAAATGTGTTCGGCTGCTCGAGCAATTGTTTGAACTGTTTATTTTTCGTCATCCAATCATCCTCTGCCATTGATTTATCAAACGAAGCTGAAGACGTTTTCTTCAACTTCCTTATGCCATTTGATGGTCATGCGTCTGTCTGAAATAAAGCCGATTCGGTTGAAATTGATCTGCCGGTCGGCCGTCACTTGCAGAATACCGGTCATCTCGCGGTCATGGCATTTCAGCGTGACGACGTATTCACCGGCTGCCGGCAAGGTATAATGCGGCAGTAATCCATTTTCCGGACACCATTCGATGGTATAAGCTTCACCCATCATGTTCTGCAGGAACTCGATATCACCAGTCGCCAACTTTTCGCGGATCCGTGTTGAACTGATCTTATCTCCGCAGACTTCCACTTTCGCCACTTCCGTTACACCGAACTGGCCGCCGCCATGATCGGCAAGCGTCTTGACATTTCCCGCTCCTTTAGAGCCGTACGTGTAATCAAATCCGCAGACAACATGCTGCGCGCTTAACCCCACCAGATAATCCTGCACAAACTGTTCGGGAGATAAAGCGGCGAAATCCAAATTGAATTCAACAATCAAGAACAGATCCACACCAAGCTCTGCCAGCCGCTGCTGCTTTTTCTCCAAAGGCATCAAGTAATCGACCTGCACGTTGCCTTTCGACAAAACACTTTTCGGATGCGGGAAAAAGCTCATGACCGACAAGGGCAATCCCAGCAAATCCGCTTTCTTCTTCGCTTCTTCGATAACGGTCCGGTGGCCTTTATGCAATCCGTCAAAAAATCCAAGGGCGATGACATGCGGTGAAAGTTCAAGCTGATGCTGCTGCAAGTTCGTGTAATCGATTTCGATTGTTTTCATGAGAGTTCGCCTCTTTTCTCCTTATTTCGCTTCGATGGTGATATTGTTCAATTCCTTGTCCTGTACTGAATCTCCCCAATACGTATTGCCGACTGCCCGATCTTTCATCGTCCATTCGACCGGCTCCCAGTCTGGTTCGAAGATTAAATAACCGCCTGTGAAGAGTTCTACTCGGAAACCGCTGCCGGGATCCATGACGTACAAGTAAAGAGCCTGTGAAATGCCGTGTTTTCCTGGACCGATAAATTCGATATTATTTTCGCTGAGAATATCCGCCGCCCGCAGGATGTCCTGCGAATCGTCTGACCAATAGGAGATGTGATGGATTCGGGCCGGTGACGGCAACGACGGCTTCTGCGCCAACGCCACATCGTGCACCAATTGCGTTACGCTCATCCAGCCCGCAATGATATCGCCATTGTCATCCCGCAAATACTCACGCATATTGAATCCCAGCTCCTTCAGGAATTCGTAGGTGATGCCGGCATCCGTCGTCGTGTGGATATTGACGTGGTCCAGCCTTCTCGGTGAAATTCCTTTTGCCCAGGCTTTATAAGTCTGGTTTTTCAATACCGATTTCCGGTGTTCCTCGGGCGCTGGGCGCTCGATATCGTAATACAATTCAAAAGTATGTCCACTTGGCAGCTGGAACCGGATCGCTTCACCGATGCCCGGCGTTTCACCAGCCGTGTAATAATCCACTTTTACGCCGTCATTTTCCAGAAGCTCCCGGAACTCTCCAACATCCTTGCGGTTTTTCGTTCGCCAGCCGATGTATTTCACATGGCCGCTGTCCCCTTTTTCAATGGATAAGGTATGATGCTGAAAATCTCCCCATGCCCGTAAATAATGGACGCCATCAATTTCTGTCGTTTCCTCAAGCCCGATCACTTCTTTGAAGAAGTGCAGAGATGCTTCTAAATCTGGTGTCACCAACGACACATAACCCAACTTTGCAATTTCCGGATTCGCCATTTTCTTTTCGCCCCTTTGTATGCGTTTACAATTATTTCTTTCTGTATAAATTTAACTAAAGATTTACTCTAGCCGATACTCCGCAAAACAACTTCGCTTTCGGGCCCGCAGGATGCGGGTCATGCAGTTGGCGCGACAGGACGTCGCGGTGCCAACTGCCAAAGACTCCCGCCCAATCCTCCTCGTCCGCTGCGTTCCCTGCGGTGTATCGGTCGAATCGCTAAGCCGCAGGAGTCTTCGCTGTTTTGCTCCATATCTATGAGAGCTCTCCAACGCCGGTGCGGCTAAGGATCAGATGGAGCAATAAGGCGAGTGTTCTTCACAGCTTATCGTGTGAACCAAGGCACGCCAGAAGAATTTGGTTCACTTTTGCAACAGAGCTTGCGGAGGATCATTGTTCTCTTCTCTAGCCGTCAAATTGGCAGGTAAATGTTCCTTTTTTAGTTCAACTTATATAGCTAATAAAATTTGTAGAATATACTGAAATATTACACAAATCATTTCTTGCATACTAGAGTAGAAATTATCCGTATTGAAGGTGGTTTTCCGGTAGTTTTTATTAGTTTTTCAAACAGAATCATTTTGATATCGGATAAAATGCAGAAAAAAAACGCTGTAAAGAGTGTCTCTCTACAACGTTTCCAATTTCCTCTATATTAAATGCTCGTCATTGCGCCTTCTTCGCCGCAAAACTCTGGGCAACATCATAAATCAAATCTTCCTGCCCACCCACTGCCTTCATGCGGCCGAGTTCCACGAGGATATCACGTTCATCGACACCGAACTTTTCTGCGGCTGTCTGTGTATGGAGCAAAAAGCTCGAGTAGACGCCCGAGTAGCCCATGATCAAGCTGGAGCCGGTAATTTCCTGGGGCCGCTGCATGAACGGGGCCACGACTTCATTCGCCACATCCATGATTTTGTATAGATCGATTCCGGTGCTGTAGCCGAGGCGCTCCAGAACCGCCACCATCACTTCAGTTTGTGTATTGCCGCTGCCGGCTCCGAGAGCGCGAAGGCTGCCGTCGATATAGGTTGCACCGGCTTCCACCGCTGCAACGGTATTGGCCATCGCCATCGACAGGTTGTTATGGCCGTGGAAGCCGATTTCACAGCCCACCGATTGCTTCAATGCCGAGATTCGTTCCGTCACTTCATGCGGCAGCATATATCCCGCCGAATCGGTCACATAAATCACTTCAGCACCATAGCTTTCAAAAAGCTTGGCCTGCTCGACGATTTTCTCGACACTTGCCATATGGGCCATCATGAGAAATCCGACCGTCTTCAACCCCAGTTCCCTGCCGAGTGCGATATGCTGGGCCGCAACGTCCGCTTCCGTGACATGCGTCGCCACACGGACCATTTTCGCCCCTGCTTTCACTGCTTCCTGCAGGTCTTCTTTAATGCCGATTCCAGGAATCAGCAGAACCGATACTTTTGACGTTTTGCAGACATCCGCTGCCGCCTCGATCAGCTTCAGCTCGTCCACTTTCGACAAACCATATTGCAGGGACGAGCCGCCCAGGCCATCGCCATGGGATACTTCAAAATAATTGACGCCTGCCAAATCCAGCCCTTTGGCCGTATCGCGGACATGCTGTTCCGTAAATGCGTGCTTCATGGCGTGACTGCCATCCCGAAGTGTCACGTCCAGTATTTCAAATGACCGTTGCGTCATTGGATTCTCCTCCTAAACCTCCGCAGCCATCAGCTGCTTCGCCATTTCGTTTGCTACTTTCGCCGCTGCTGCGGTCATGATATCCAAGTTGCCTGAATAAGGCGGGAAAAAGTCGCCCGCCCCTTCCACTTCCAAAAAGACCGAAACTTTACGGCCGTCGAACTGGGGTGCTCCGCGCAGACGGTAGCCGGGAACATAGCTTTGCACTTCTTTCACCATGTCATTGATCGACTTGATGACGGCTTGTTCCTGCCCTTCATCAGCCATTAACGCGTGAACAGTATCCCGCATCAGAATCGGCGGTTCTGCCGGATTCAGGATGATGATCGCTTTTCCTTTTTTCGCTCCGCCCACCTGCTCGATCGCTTTAGAAGTAGTATGGGTGAATTCATCGATATTGGCGCGCGTTCCCGGCCCCGCACTTTTGCTGGCGACGGTTGCGACAATTTCTGCGTATTCGACTTCCACTACACGGCTGATGGCATTGACGATTGGAATCGTCGCCTGTCCACCGCAAGTCACCATATTCAAGTTGGGTTTTTCAAAGTGTTCATCCAAATTGACAGTCGGCACAGTGAACGGACCAATCGCTGCCGGTGTCAGGTCGATGACTTTTTTGCCGGCCGCCACCAACAGTTCGCTATGATGCTTGTGCGCCTTCGCAGACGTCGCATCAAAAACGATGTCGACGAGCTCCAGTTTTTCCATCAAGCCATCGATGCCGTTCGCCACCACTTCGTAGCCGCGCTCAGCCGCACGCTTCAACCCTTCGGATTCAGGATCGATGCCCACCATGACGCTCATCTGTAACGCATCGCTGCGTTCGATCTTATACATCAGGTCGGTTCCGATATTGCCGGATCCAATAATGCCTACTTTCAGCTTTTTCACACCCGCTCACCTTCCCTTACAAACGATACCGATACATCGCCAAGCTCCCCGAAGTCAGCTGTAAAATTTTCATCTGCTTCAAATGGAACCGCTTTTGACAACGCACCCGCCAGGATAAAATAACCTGCACGCAGCGTGATACCGTATTCCGCTACCGCATTGGCAAGCCAGGCCACCGCTTTTGCAGGATGTCCCATCACCGCTTCACCATTCGCCGAATCAAACCATTCGCCGTTTCTGTAGGCATTCATTTCAACAGCAGCCAAATCCACATCTTTTGCATAGGTCCGTTTGCTGCCGAATACTGCGCCCGCTGAAGAACCATTGTCCGCTACTGTATCTTCAAATTTGAATTTCCAGTCTTCGATGCGGCTGTCGATGATTTCGATCGCCGGCACGACGTAGTCAGTAGCAGCCAGGACGTCTTCAACTGTGACATTCGGTCCCTTCAGTTCACTCTTCAGGACAAAGGCAATTTCAAACTCGACTTTCGGTTGGATAAACTGCTCCACGTTGACTGAGCTATCCTGTCCAAAAATCATCGAATCCAGGATATGGCCGTAATCCGGCGTATCCACATTGAACATATCCTGCATGACTTTACTGGTCAGTCCGACTTTCAAGCCCTTGATTTCCGCACCTTGCTCCACTTTTTCCTGAATCTGAAGCAATTGGATCTGGTAGGCATCCTCAACAGAAATCGCTTCTGCCGAGGATGTGAATGGAGCAATCGGTTCTTTGTTCTTTTCAGCTTGCTTCAGCTTTTCTGACGCTGCTTGAATATCCATCGAATTCTCCTCTCCCTTATACGACTGGCGCTTTTTCGGCTAACGCATGGTATTGGCCGCTGAAGAAAATCAACGGGTTGCCTTCTTCCAGTTTGATGTCCAGCACTTCACCGATCAATAAGGTATGATCCCCTTCGACATGTTCCGCTACCAGCTTGCAGCTGACTTGCGCCAATGCGTTCGGAATGACCGGATTGCCCGCCAATTCACCGAATGCGACTTTGCTGTCGTCTTTCGCCTGTCCGGCAAACATGCGGGAATAATTCTCCTGATCCGCTGCCAGAATATTCACTGCGAACTTCTGGGAATCCTGCACTTTCGCCAGGAAACGTGCCTTATGCCCAATCGATACGACCACCAGCTTGGGTGTCAATGAAACCGACATAAATGCATTTGCTGTCATGCCTGCAGGCTCGTTTTCAAACTCTGTCGTCAATACGGTGACCCCTGTTGTAAATTTGCCCATTGCGTCTCGGAATAAACGATCATCCATGATGATTCCTCCTCTATTTTTAGTTTTATATAAGTTGAACTAATGATCTTCGCCTTGTGATATTCCACAAACCAGCTCCGCTTTCCTACGGGCTTGCGCCGAACTAACTCGGGCAAAACGCCCGAGTGGATTTCGGCACGTCGCTTTCCCGCGGGAGTCTCCACTGGTTTGCTCCATATCTTTTATTGAATATAGTGAAAGTACACCGAATTCACTATATCTCTTAACGCCGGCGCGCCCAAGGGCTAGGCGAAGCAAGAAAATAGGTGTCCTTTGCCTGGCTTCTTGCGGAAGCCGATGAGGAACCAAGCATTTTTGGGAACTCATTGGCGACGAGCTTGCGCAAGAGCAATCGTCTTTGCTCTACCCAAAGCGACCGAAGCGTTGGTAAAAGCTGTTCTCTCTAATTTAAACTTATCTAGCTAATTCAAGTTGTTCTATGCTTTAATGGTCGGATTATTTTCTGTTTTCGTATCTGTCTGGTCGCCCCAGTAAGTGAATCCAACGTCCATTTCGTCAAGTGTCCAAACAATCGGCTCCCAGTCCGGTTCAAAGATCAGGTAGCCGTTGGTGAAGATTTCAACACGCACTCCACTACCTGGATCGATGGCGTAAATATACATAGCCTGCGAAATGCCGTGCTTTCCTGGCCCCACAAAATGAATGCCGTGCTCTGTCAGGATATCCGCTGCCCGCAGCAGGTCCTGTGCATTATCCAGCCAATAGGAAATGTGGTGGACTTCATTGGTGGAAGCGGCATTCGGGTCATGGCTGATGGCGATATCATGCACTAATGCAGTGACGCTCAACCAGGCGCCGACCAAACTGCCATCCGGTGCCTGTACGCATTCACGCATCTGGAAGCCCAGTTTGTCCATGAGGAAATCCGCCAGCTCATTGGTCGGTAAGGAAGACAGCAAGTTGACATGATCAATGCGTCTCGGCGATACACCGCGCGCCCATGATTTATGCGACTGGTTTTTCAGTACAGAACGGCTTTTCGGATCTGCCAGGGTTTTTTCCATTTCGTAATAGATCTCCAATGTATGGCCGCTTGGCATCTTGAAACGGAACGCTTTGCCTTGGCCGGCTTCGATGCCTTCTTCATTCCACGTGATAGGAGTGCCTGACTCTTCCAGGATTTTTGCAAAACCTTCTACATCCTCCGGTTTTTTCGTGCGCCAGGCAATATGATCCAGCTTCGCTTCGTCACCCTGACGAATAGTCAGTGTATGATGCTCGAAATCTCCCCATGCCCGCAGGTAATGGACGCCATCCCGCTCTTCCGTTTCTTCCAGTCCCAATATTTCTTTAAAAAACCACAATGATTTCTCCAAATCCGTTGATACCAATCCAAAATGCCCCAATTTTGCGATTTCCGGTTTGCTCATCCCAAATTCCTCCTCGTGAGTATCTTTATATACTGAAATTTCAATCTTTTTAGTTTAGACGAAGTACGTATTCGGTTCCTGGCCGCATATGACTCTGCCATATGTCTCAATCAGGCTCGATGGTGTGATGAAGCCGTGCAGGTGCATCGACAGGAAATCACGGTAGACCAGTTGGAACAGGTTATTGTTATAGGAGAACACTGAACCGGCACCTTCTGTCAGCAAGTCGATCGCTTCTTTGCAGAGCTGGTTGACGTAGCCGAAGTCCGCTTTCATACGGATGCCTTCCTCCATCGTCAATTGCAATCCACGAACAGAATAATCATCCAGCATATCGACTGCCCGGTACAGATGAAGCTCGGCAGAATCGATTTTCAGCTGCGCTTGCGCCACTTGCATGTGGGTGATCGGCGCTTCGCTCATTTTTGCGTAGAAGGTATTGCCGATGCCCGCTTTTTCGACGCGCTCCATATGAAGATCCATCGCTGCCTGCGCCAATCCAAGTGCTGGAGCCACGATCGATAAAGTCAATGAAGGAACAAAAGGCGTCTGATATAAAGGAATTTCGCGCAACGGCTCGATCATGTACTCACCTTGTCTCGCCAGGCGATCGAGCGATACCCGATGCTCCGGAAGAAAGACGTTTTCGACTTTCACACTGTTGCTTCCCGATCCTCTTAAACCCATTACATTCCAGTCATTTAAAACAGTCACTTCATGTCTTGGCAGCACCATGATGGCCATTTCCATACCGCCTTTGCCGTCATCCACCGGAAATCCGAAGTAGAACCAATCGGCATGTGGACTGCCGGAAACGAATGGCCATTGTGCTTCTTTGATCATGTAACCGCCTTCCGTTTTCTCAATTTCACATTTGATCGGTTTAAAGTTCCCTGCCAGGATGACATCCTGTCCTTCCCCGAAAATCTCATCCAATGCCTGTTGGCCGAATGCATAGGAAATCATATAATCACGGATGTTGCTAAGTGACACGAACCACCCCGCCGAACCATTGCCGCGGGAAATTTCCGTCACTACTTCTGTATAAGTGCGCATATTCGTTTGGTAGCCTCCGAAGATTTCCGGCCGCAGGACCTTCAACAGTCCATTGCTGCGCAGCTCTTCAATCACTTCATCGGATAATTCGCTATTGCGGTCAATTTCCAAACTCAGGTCTCTTAACTTTGGAATCAACGCTGTTCCGCTTTCCACCAGCATCTTTTTCGTATCTGTCGCCATTTGAGTCAATATAAACACCCCTTATCTATTTTTTAAGCGCGGTTCAATACTTTATTGCGGTTGAAGAAATCCTGAGTCAGTTTGATGAAATTCTCTCTCTGTTCAATCTGTGCCCAATGCCCGCATTGCTTAAAGACATGCAGTTCAGCATTTTCCAGGTATTCCATTACGTACAGGCTGCTTGCCAATGGAACGAAACGGTCCTGGTGTCCATGGATCAAAAAGAATTCGTGCTTCATGCGCTTAAGCGCAGAAGGCGGAACCAGCATATCGGACAATTGTGTCTTACTGAAGTTCTCTTCGTAGGATTTGCGTACTTCCGGACGATTGAACAGTTCCATCCTTTCTTCTACAATGCTGTCCAGCTTGTCTTCCATACCGGTCATATCATACAAGAACCAGCTCAATAAGTTGCGAAGCGCTTTGGCAGTCGGATCTTTATGGAAGTTAGCCAGTTTGCCGAGTTCCGGTGTCGGTTCAGTCAAACCGCCGCCAGCACCCATTAAGACAATGCGGTCGAAACGGTCCGGTGTATCCATCGCCAGGAACAGGGAAATGACGCCGCCCAGTGAATTGCCGACCAGATGAACCTTCTCCAGGTCCAATGCATCCATCAAATTCAACACCTGTTCGATTCGCCAGTTCATCCATTGCGCTCCGTTGGCCGGATACTCTGTCGGATGATCGGTTTCGCCAAATCCGAGGATATCTGGAGCTACAACATGGTAATTCTCGGCGTATTCCGCCAGAACACCCTGCCAGTTCGAACTTGCACTCGCTCCGGGTCCGCTGCCATGAAGGAAAAAGATCGTCTCGCTGTTGCCGGTCCCTCCCTCGTGTATAACTGTTTCATATGTGCCTGTCTGGACTTTCCGTTTCGTGATTGTCATTCTGTCCACTCCCTAAGTAAAATTTTTGATAATTGTATTCAACCTTCTTTTTAATGGAATCAGTTCATTTATCCTTATTTTATGGTCAACTAATATTTCAGTGTGTCTATACGTAGCCCTTTTCCGATAAAATCCAAAGCTTCTGTTTGCTGCTTACACCCTCCCTTTCATCTTCCGCTCCATCCCATGTCCGCTTCAGTAAAACGCTTACATTGTTCTTGTAACTGATTCTATGCGGAATAAACTAAACTTTCAATGATATTTGAAAACTCAATAAATAGTTATCTAATTCCATTTCGTTTTCTGTATATAACCTACTAAAAATGGTCTTGATATCTGTCAGATTCAATCCATATGTCCGTATTTACCAATAATAAATTGCGCAACCCGCATCAAATGCTTTTTCATCAGCAGCTCTGTCAGCTTTGAATCCCCATCACGCAGCGCATAATAAATCATGCGGTGTTCAGCTTGCGACTGTTCACGATTAGCTCCGCGGAACAAGGTTTCGGAAGCATTCAGGTAGTTCAGGTAATCCCAATTGATTTTATTTGCCTGAAAGGCGTAGCTGTTGTTGGCTGCACGGCAGATCATCGTATGGAAATCCCGGTTCAAGTTCTCGTAATCACCCGGTTCAATGGCAGGCTGCTCCATCGCTTCCAGCAGTTTTTTCAATTCCTCAAGCTGAAGCTCATTGATGGACTTGGCCGCCTGCTCTGCTAGGAAAACATCGATATTGACGCAAAGCAGCAGCCTCTCCTGCACTTCCCTCGCATCTGGCCGCCGCACAAAAACGCCGACCTGCGGCGTAATGGTGATATAGCCTTCCCGCTCCAAACGCGACAGCGCCCGGTGAATCGGTGTGCGGCTCATCACCAGCTGCTCCGCCAGACGATTGATGCTGATCGCTTCTTTGACTGAGAATTTTCCTTCAATGATCATTTTCTTGATTTGCTTGTACGCCTGCTCTTCTTTCATCGTTATTGCCCCTCGCTTTGTTTATGTAATGTTCAGACTTTAAGTTGAACTATAGTCGCCAGTTCTTCCACTTGTCAATATAGCTTTGCATGGAGTACAGCCAAAAATAGGTAATTGTTCAAAAGGAAGAGACCTCCCAGCCATGCTATACTGAAATCACTTACTAGTGAAAGGATGATTTCTTTGTCTGAACTGACTCATTTCAATGCCCAGGGACGCGCCAAGATGGTCGACGTCTCCGATAAGAAAGACAGCGTCCGCACAGCCCGCGCCACCACTTCGGTTCTGTTGAACAAAGCGATATACCAGCAGATCAAGGAAGGCACCAATAAAAAAGGCGATGTTTTCGCCGTTGCCCAGGTCGCCGGCATCATGGCCGCCAAAAATACCGCCCAAATCATCCCGATGTGCCATCCTTTGGCTCTCAGCGGAGTAGATATCGAGTTCCAATGGAATGTCGATGAAGACGCCAATCATTTTGAAGTCCTGTTGACAGCCGAAGTCAAAACGAAGGGGCCGACCGGTGTCGAGATGGAAGCACTCACTGCTGCTTCAGCTGCTGCTTTGACGATCTATGACATGTGCAAAGCCGCCGGCAAGGAAATGGTCATCGGGCCGACTATGCTGCTCCAGAAAACCGGCGGAAAATCAGGGGATTACACGCGAGGCTGAATCTACTGAGCTGCCGCAGCAACTTTACTGTTTGATCAATTCCGCAAAAAAAGCCTCAAAAGCTGTCAGTTCGATGACAGCTTTTGAGGCTTTTATCATTTAAGGATGAATGGCTCTTTTTTTTCAGCCGGTTATTCACCAGATTGGCGATGCTTAGTCAGTTCCGAATGGATGTGCTGGATTTCCGGCAAAATCAGGCGTTCCATCGCCAGTTTTACAGCTCCACGGGACCCAGGCAGGACAAATATGGCTTTATCATTGGCCACACCCGCCGCCGCTCGGCTTAAAAGAGCTTTTGTGCCGATGTCTTCAGTAAAACTGACGTAACGGAAGAGCTCGCCAAAACCGTCAATTTCCTTTTCGAACAATGGCTCGACCGCCTCTAACGTGACATCGCGTTTGGCGATTCCTGTTCCACCGGTTGTGATGATTACATCAATTTCATCCTGCTCCAGCCAGTCGGAAATAGCGACACGAATAGCCGCTATATCATCTTCCACTATATCGTAAGCGACAAGTTCCAGCTCTTCATTCCCAGCCAGTTGCTGAACGAGCTGTCCCCCGGTGTCCGTCTCTTTTGTCCGCGTATCGCTGACCGTCAACACTGCTATACGCACGTGTTGGTTCCCTTTGAATGATTCTGACATACAAACTCCCCTTCCTACTCAACCGAATACTTGGTGGTATAATTTCCGGCCTTCTGTCACATTGTGGACGCCGTGAATCAGTAAACGGCCATTTCCGAACAGTACCATGCGGTGGTTAAAGACCTTCAATTCGACAAAATAAGGTGTTCTCCTAACTCCGGCATCCAGCCGGTTGCCCACTTTTTCAGCGTCGTCCAAAGTGATCGGACGATTCGGATCAGGCAGAATCTGCACGGCATCACGACCGCATAAAACGGCATAGGAGTTCACTCCTGCTTCGTTTAGCGACGGGAATACTGCATCTGGCCCGCATGTTTTGCAGGTAGGATCCTTGATGCGCGACACTCCGATATCCAATTGGCTATTGTCCCACATATTGAAGTGATGGATCTTTTTGCGCATCGCTTCACGGTTGCCGCTCAACCATTTCAGCGCTTCTGTACATTGAAGTGCAGCCGTCACCTGAACCGCCGGCGAGATGATACCGACCGTATCACAGGTTTCATTGATGGCTGGCAGCACAGGCAATAGGCAGCGGAAGCAGGAACTTTCTCCAGGTATGAACGGGAAAACCACTCCCGAACTGCCGACACAGGCACCGTAGATCCAAGGTACGCCGTATTTTACAGAAGCATCATTAATCAGCAGGCGAGTTTCAAAATTATCGGTGGCATCCAGGATCAGATCGCTGACAGCAGCCAATTTCTCCATTCCTGCCGCATCCATATGCTCCAGATAAGTGATTAGATGGAGATCACTGCGAATCGCTTTTAACCGCTGCTCCGCAGCCGCCACTTTCGGCAGCATCTGCTGGGCATCCATTTCCGTGAAAAGCTGCTGGCGTTGCAGATTCGACACCTCCACATAATCACGGTCGACTAAATGGATGGTTCCGACACCTGCACGCGTCAGCGTTTCTGCAATCGCCGAGCCCAAAGCTCCGCAGCCTACGATGGTGACAGTCGATAATCCGAGCTTTTCCTGGCCGGTCTGGCCAAGCGGTTTGAATAACACTTGCCTTGAATAGCGTTCATCCACATTCATTCCCACTTTCCCACCGCTTGATCGTCCAAACGGTTTCATCGTTAGTAACACTTTATCATGGCCGATCTATAAATGCAGTCAGCATCAAAATACTGCTTGCTCCGTCATCTGCCCTTTTTCGATTCGGATGATCCGGTCTGCCAATTTCTCAGCATCGGCAATCCGATGCGTTACAAAGATGATCGGTATTTGCCATTGCCGGTGAATCCGCAGCAGTTCGTCCTGGCAGCGATCACGGTTGGCGTCGTCCAAAGCCGAAAAGGGTTCATCGAGCAGCAGGATATCAGGCTGGACGGCCATTGCACGCGTCAACGCCACACGCTGCTTTTCGCCTCCTGAAATCTGGTGCGGGTATTTGGCCAGCAGCCCGGTGATTCCAAGGATTTTTGTAAGTTCGGTAATGGGTGAAGTATCCGCGACTCGCGACAGCGCATATAGAATATTCTGTTCTGCAGTCAGATGCGGGAACAGCGCGTAATCCTGAAACAAATAGCCCACTTTCCTTTTTTGGATTTTAAGCGGCTTCTGCCCTTCCCTGTAAAAATTCCGGCCGTTCAATGAAATTTCCCCTGCATCCGGATGGACAATTCCCGCCAAGCAGTTCAGCAACGTGGTTTTGCCCGAACCGGAAGACCCCACAAGTGCCAGAATTTCCTGTCCCAGTTCAAACTCCATTTCCAAGTTAAAATGATCCAATTGCTTCTGAACATCCACTTTAAGCATCTGCTCACTCCCTGCCGATTCGTATTGCGTTTTTTTTGCGCCAGTAATTGACCCAGGTGATGGCTGCGATCCCAAGCGAGGAAATGATCAGCACCCAAAATAGTGCTTTTTCCATATCCCCCGCTTCATAGGCGAAGTAAATCGCGAGCGGCACCGTTTCCGTCACGCCCGGGATGTAGCCGGCAATCATCAAGGTCGCCCCGAATTCACCGATACCACGTGCAAATGCCAGGATTAATCCTGCCAGAATACCCGACCAGGCAAGTGGAAATGTAATGGTCCGGAAAATCCGCCATTCGGATACGCCCATCGTCCGCGCCACGTTTTCCCAGCGCGGGTCCACTTTTTCAAAAGCGGCTAAAACACTTTGATACATCAACGGCAAAGACACCACAAAAGACGCAATGGCTGCGCCGATCCAGGTAAAGACGACACGAAACCCAAACCACTGCTCCAATAAGATGCCGAGTGGACCATTGACGCCGAACAGAACGATCAAGGCGAAGCCAATGACCGTCGGCGGCAAAACCAAAGGCAGCAGAATCAGGGCTTCTACGAGGCTTTTCCCAAAAAAATCACGCCTGTTCATCAAGCGTGCAAGCGCCAGGCTGACCAAAAATACACATAATGTGGAAATGACCGCGACTCTCAGCGATAACCAAAGCGGAGACAAATCATATGGCATCATGGCGTTTTTCCATCTCCCGGCAAAAAGCCGTAGTCTTCAAGAATGGCCTGGCCTGTTGGACCCGTGACAAAATCCAGAAAAGCCGCAGCAGCCTGCTGATTCTCTGACGCGGTTACAACGGCTCCGGGGTAGACGACAGGATCCCGCTGTCCGGGCACCTCAAGCATCGCTGTTATTTCCCGGGAAATAACGGCATCGGAAGAATAGATGATGCCAAGACCTGCATTCCCGCTTTCTACGTAAGTCACCACTTGCCTTGCGTCTTTGGCATAGATCAGACGCCCTTCAAGCGGCTGCCATAACCCTTGGCTTTCCAATGCCTGCCTTGTATACTCTCCAACCGGCACACTATCAGGCTCTCCAACGGCAATGGTTTCTTCTGCATCCATCACTACTTCCTCAAAATCCACCGATTCCGGGAACTCTTCCAAAGAAGCCAGGACCAGCCGATTTTCAGCAAATGGACTGATGCTTACCGATTCTATGAGCTGCTGCGATTCGAGCAGGTCCATATCCTTTACGCTGGCCGATAAAAACAAATCTGCAGGTGCCCCTTGCTCGATTTGGCTTCTCAGCTTGCTGGATGATCCGTAATTGAAGGATAAGTCAATATCCGGTTCCACCTGCTGAAATTCCTCTTCCATCTTTTTCATAACTTCCGTCAGGCTTGAGGCTGCCGAAACCAAAAGCTCACTGTCGTTGCCAGCCGATGTATTGCTGCAGGCGCTCAGCAGGATGGCTATGCTTATAATAGTTATCATTTTTTTCATTAATAAAGACCCCTTATTCGTTTGAAATGCAGCTCACCGGTTCCGGTAAATTCTCCACGTACCTTTAGTATAACGCCAGCTGAAGAGAAGCTAAATAATTTTGCGAATAATCTTGTAAGAAACAGAGCATTTGAGTAAAATAAAGAGAAACTTCAATCAGTAAAGACTTTTTCACTCTTTACTGATGAAAGCTGAACAAATTCAACAAAAAATTAAATATGCTACATCCTTATCAAGAGAGGCAGAGGGAATGGCCCTACGACGCCCGGCAACCGCCAGTTAACTTAACTGGAATGGTGCCAAATCCAGCAGAAGCACGATGTTCTGAAAGATGAGGAAGAGAATTCACCAGCAGACAACCACTCTTCCCTTTTTCAGCGGAAGAGTTTTTTTATTTTAAGGAGTGATATCTATGAAGTTGAGCAAAGCCGAACGAATCAAAAAAACACGGGTACCCGTAGTGGATCCCGCACTGGCTGAACGCCTGCCACCTGGCCAAGTGCTGACCGAGCGCTTTCCGGTCCTGCACGAAGGCGAAGTGCCGGTCTATGATATGGCCACCTGGACCTTGAAGATCTTTGGCCAGGTCGACAAGGAAGTTACACTGCATTACGACGACTTATTGAAATTGCCACAAACGAGGATTACCCGCGACATCCATTGTGTCACGCGCTGGTCACGCTTCGATAATACCTTTACAGGCGTCCGCTTTATCGATCTGATGAAAGAACTGGGCGTAACACCGAAAAGCGGTTATGTGATGCTTCATGGTGATTATGATTACACCACCAATCTTGCGCTGTCCGACCTCGACCGGGAAGACGTGCTGCTTGCCCATTCACTTGACGGCGAACCACTGACGGCCAAACACGGTTATCCGCTGCGTTTCGTGGTGCCTCATCTGTATTTCTGGAAAAGCGTCAAATGGGTCCGCGGCATCGAATTCATCGACAAAAACCAGCCCGGCTTCTGGGAGCAGAACGGCTTCCACATGAACGGCGATCCGTTTCAGGAAGAGCGCTTTTCAGGTGAAGACCTGGAGATTCCAGAGGATGAATGGGAGAAAAAGGATTTTGACTGACTCTGTTCAGTCTTATGATTCCAAGACAATTGAACTGTCACTTTAAGAGATAATTTGCATCAATTCCAAACTTTGTTTTGCGTATTATTTCAAAGAACCCATCAACCTTTTATGCGAAGGTTGATGGGTTCTTTAGATTATCTATAAAATTTATGGCCGCTTACGATAAACCCACATACGTAAACCCTTTGCTACATTCCCGAAAAAAGTTAGCCCATCAGAGCCGGCTTTTTTATTTAGAATTTTAATTGTTCGCAAAATAAGTATTTTGCGAACAAATGGAGGCTCAGTTAGGTAGCTAACCGATATACATGGTCCTTTTCCCTTTCTCTGTACTCCTCAGCTTACTGGTGAGTATTTGTAGTTTTATCGTCTTCAAAGGTATAACGACAGGATGGTTGTTTGCCGTTATTGCTGCTTTCATAATGGTTCTGTATTAGAGTTGACTAAACTCTGTTCCAATTAATAAAAGATATGCCATTCCTAACATTGCAATATTTGATAGAGTTCCAAAAATGACGTACCATATTTCTTTAGATCCTAAAGTAAACCCTATCCCTAAAAACGAAATTAAACCAATGATTATTGCATCTATTTCATCATCTATAGGTAAAAAGAAGAAAATCATACTTGTTATAGCTGCAATTATTGATAAATCCCCTAATATATTTCTTGTATTTTTCTTCATCACGATTCCCTCCCTACGAAAATGTCCATGACTTAATCTAACTAGCTTTTTAAAAAGGAACTTTAGAAATAGATTCTATAGAATTACTGGAATATCCTTCCTAACTGGATTCGTTAAATGACCCTTGAACAGATTGCCTTTAGTTACGGAAAATTTTATCTTGGATGTGATAAGTCTTTGATGAACCGTTCGCAAAAGTATACTTTTGCAGACAGAAAGGGAGAGTAGATGCTAGTCAAAATGCAACTTCTCTCCCCTTCTATTTATGCAGCTACCGATAAGCCCTCATATGTTAACTAAAAATAAATATCGTGAAAATTTCATTCTCCCCTTGAACCTTACGTAGGGTAATGTTTTATAGTAAAGCTAGCTTACTTTTGCAAAAGGGGGGAATCGTTGTGCAAAATGCCATTGTTAAGGCATTAATTAATGAAGAACAGATTCGTCTATATTTTATTGATAATTCCCAGTTGCTTCGCGATATCTATGCCTTAAACCAGGAACTTCCTAAACCGCTTAAACTACTGTTAGGCAAAACGATATCAGCAATGAGCATACTCTCTGGTACGCTCAAAGGGAACCAGCGAATGAGCCTCCAGGTAACGTTGAGCAACACTCGCCATAAGATTTTTGCGGAAGCCGAAGCCAATGGAAATGTCAGAGGATACCTGAACGAGGAACTTTTGAGATCTTCTAATATAGAAGAAAAGTCGATGCAAGATTTGATTGGACCTTCTGGGATGATCCGTGTCATAAAGGGTTCTGAGATGAATCAATTCACCAGCATTACCGATATGCCAAATCAACATATCACGGATGATATCGCCAACTATTTTGTGCAGAGTGATCAGACGCCGACCTATCTTTATTCCGACATTCAGTTGGATAAGGGAGGTTCCCTTCTTTCCAGCCATGCACTATATGCACAACTGCTTCCCGGTGCACCACCACAACTGCTTTCAGAAGTGAAAATGATTGTGAAAGCCAATCCGGATATTTTCAGTAAACTAAACGCTGAAGAAGCGAGTGACAGCGAAGAAGCGTTAACCCAGTTGTTTGGGGATGCAAAAATTATTGGCCATAGCTCCAGTCAATTTTTCTGCGGATGCAGTAAAGAAATGTTCTATGGCATGCTTTATTCATTGAGTGAAGAGGAAATCAAACGGAGCATTGAACGAAAGGAAGACATTGAAGCTTTTTGCCATATTTGCGGGAAAACCTACACGTTTGAGCAAAAGGAGATGCAGCAACTCTTCTAACTTCGAATTTCTCGGTTTTAGTTGGTGAATAGAAATGTTGTTAAATGGAGGCTAAGCGAATGAAGGAACATTGGAAAGTCGGAGAAGTTGCCGAATTGGCGGGTTTAACGATTCGAACTTTACGCTATTACGATCAAATCTGTTTATTTTCACCTTCTCAGTATACGGAGTCAGGGCATCGGCTTTACACGAAAGCAGATTTGGTCCGTCTTCAGCCAATTTTGTCCTTAAAGCAGATGGGCATGTCGTTAGAAGAAATACAACTTCTGTTGTCTAATCCGGAGGAACAAACCGTTGCAGAGATTTTGCAAACCCAAATTTCCCGCGTCAAAAAAGAGATAGAGGTTCAGCAAAAACTAGTAGCAGAGCTGGAAAATGCGTTATCGGCTGCGCGCAGCAATCGGACCATGTCGATTCCAGAACTTACTAAATTAATGGAGGCGCTGAAAATGAATAAGGAAAAATACTTTTCGAAGCAGCAATTGGATACCATGGAAAGCAGATATGAGAATGCTGATAAACAACTCTTAAAGCAGGCCGAGCAAGAGTTTAACGATCTTATCAGGGAAATACGTTTGGAAAAAGAAAAAGGCGCTTCTCCTTCCGATGAAAAAGTACAAGATTTAGCGAAAAAATGGAATGACATCGTGAATGCCTTTTCCGAAGACGATAGGACTTTCCGCAAGCAAGCCGAACATTTCCACGCCGAAAACCCAGGGAACGAACTGCAATATGAAATAGATGGCGAGCTATACCAATTTATCAATCAAGCATTGAATCATAAGTGATTTTATATGAAAGGAAGAGGAAAAGCTGACAAGTTGGCTCCCCTCTTCCTTTCTTATATTTGTTTTTAAAGAACTTCCGATAACGTCATCACATGCAAACAAAGTTTTAAAGAATAATTTCTCTTCTAAGAAGAGAAATTACGGAATAATCACCATGGAAATCGTACGATCTGTTCCGTCTTCATCTTCTTTTCTATTATAGTATTTTTCCATTAACGTAGTTAACTCCGACTGAAAATCTTCGAATGAATCATCTGTTAAGTTCATTTTCACTAAAGAAAATGTCGCTTGATCCTGAGTATCTTCTGTAACTCTGTTCTCATGATAGTCTTTATAGTTCTGAAGAATATACATAAAAAAATAAGTTACAAATTTTATTTTATCGCCGTAAGTGGCAGACTGCCAATCTTCTTCGCTGATTTTATAGGCTTGGGTATTCAGGGCATACAGCTTTTCTTCAACTTTTCCAATTCGATTTATGCCAACGACTTTCAATAGATCGTCATCCACCATTGAGTTCACATGTCTGTACAATGTCGCTTGCGATACTTCTTTCAATAGTTTATTCAGTTGCATAATCGAGTATCCTTCATCGACATCTATTAATTCCAAAGCGATTTTAAACCTGACCTGGTTTTTAAATAAATCAAATTCCATCTATTTCGATCCCCTTTTATTTATGATTAGTGAGCTGTTATATAGTCTTTCTTCGGGATTACCAACTTCTTGTCACCGTTTATATCGGAATTTTCTTACAATAAAAAATGAGATTACTCTTAAATGTATTTTGAGTCTGTATCTAAAATACAATAATATGGTTGACTTTTCAATTATCATTATTGATAATGATAATTGAAGGAGTGATTCAGATGAATACAGATATGACTGCTCTACTGGAAATTGATTGGGCACAGATTCTCCCTTTCGCCTTGCCAATTATTTTATTCAACTTATTATTGATTGGAGTTGCGCTCTATGATTGGTTCAAAAGAAAAGAGCTCATTGCCTCACCATATATTTGGCTGGTCACCATTCTATTGCTCCAATTGCTCGGGCCGATATTGTATTTAGTGATTGGAAGGAGAATGATCCGAAATGATTACAGTCGAGAAACTTCATAAGACCATAAAAAAAAGAAAGATTTTGAGCGATGTCACCTTCTCGGTTGCAAAAGGCGAGTGTGTCGGTTTATTAGGTCCGAACGGCGCCGGAAAAACGACGCTCATTAAATGCATGACTGGAATTCTGCAGCATGAACAAGGGAATATTACATTCAATTCCACCCCTATCGTGCAGCACAAGAAAAATATTGGCTATTTGTCTCAACATACGGACTTTAAACCTTGGATGACGTGTGAGGAATCGCTCTTTTTCTTCGGAAAATTGTCAGGCTTGGACAAGACATTTTTAAAGGGGAATATTTCAGCGGTTTTAGAAGAAGTCGGGCTCAAGGATAAAGGAAATTACAAAGTGGAACAATTATCTGGCGGCATGAAACAGCGGCTCGGGATTGCCCAGGCCATTTTGCACCAACCGCTGCTGCTGATTTTGGATGAACCGGTTTCTGCGTTGGATCCGATCGGCAGGAATGAAGTGAAAAAATTGATCGCTCGCTTAAAGAAGCGAACGACCATCATCATTTCGACACATATATTGGACGATGCCAGCGAGTTTTGCGAACGGTACATCATCATTAAAAATGGAATGATTGTCGGAAACATAACCGAAGAATTTCAGAAATCAGACCGTAAACAAATTCTAGTTAAGATGGGAAATGTCCCGCAAACAAGTGAAGCATTGAAAAGTTCTGAGGTCGAACATGTTGAATGCCTATCACCGAACACCTTTCTTTTAACGGGAGCTGAAGAATTGGATTTACAGAAAGTCGTAAACGACTTCGCTGCAAAAGAAATGGATATTACGTCCATTGAGTTTTATGAAAGAGGGATAGAAGAAATTTTCCTGGAGATGGTGTCGGACACATGACAAACTTTTACACATTAACGCGCACTGAACTAGTAGAAGCCACAAAAGAATTTAAGTTCATCTGGTTATCACTATTTTTCGTGATCTTGGGCATTACTCAACCGCTGATTACTAAATACATGGACGTTATCCTCGAAAATGTTGGCGGCGCAGATGGAATCACCATCGATCCGAACCGGCCGGTACCAAGTTCTGCTGAAGTTCTCCTGTCGACCATTTCCGGCCAATTCAATCAAATCGGACTCATCATCTTGATTATTAGCTTCATGGGGCTGATTGCAGCCGACCGTAACAGCGGTATGCAAGATTTCATATTGACCCGTCCTGTTTCGCTGCGCTCTTACCTATTGTCAAAACTAATGGGACATTGGGTAATCAGCATGTTCAGCATCTCTATTGGGGCAGTCGTTTCCTATGGTTACACCATTTTCTTATTCGGTTCTTTCTCTTTTTCAAACTTTCTCCTGTTTCTGCTGTTGTACAGTTTTTGGATCCTCTTCGTCGTGAGTCTGGCCATCTTGATCAGCACCTTTGTCAAGAGTCCCATCCTAATCGCCGTTACGACAATCGCCGCTTCGATTTTCTTTATTCTGATCAAGGGGTTCAACCACTTCTTGTTCCAGCTGTCCCCAGGCGGCATCTTAAACCTCGCGGAGAACCAGTTGCTGTCGGTCCACGACTCCAATTACTTCAGTATTGCAACTTGTTTGGCATTCATTTTACTTAATCTCTCATGGGCCAATAGGAATCTCAAAAAGTCTTGATTAAAGGAGGCTGGTTCAAATGTTATCGATAAACAACTTGACCAAGTTATACAAAGGATCTGAAAAAGGCATTAAGAACTTAACCTTGGATTTAGCGGAAGGCGATATTTGCGCCTTCATCGGCATGAACGGGGCAGGAAAAACGACTTCCATCAAATCCATCGTGGGCATTTATGGCTTTGATCAAGGCGCTATTGAATTAGATGGCGTGAGCATAGAAAAAAACCCACAAGAATTTAAACAGATGGTCGGATACTCGCCCGACACTCCTGTGCTCTATGGGAACATGACGGGGTATTCGTACCTGGAACTCATTGGAAGCATTTATCAGATTGACAACGAGACGATAAACGAGCAATTGAACACCTTGCTGAAAAAGCTCAATTTCGGCAGTGCTATCCATGAGTTGATTTCTACTTATTCCCATGGCATGAAACAAAGACTGGTGCTTATTTCCATCCTTATGCACAATCCAAAGCTGATCATATTGGATGAACCCTTCGTCGGATTGGATCCGAACGCCACTTATTTTTTACAGGAAGAAATGAAGAAACGGGCAGCTGAAGAATCCATTGTGTTGTATTCGACCCACGTTTTAGAAGTAGCGGAAAAGCTCTGCAACAAAGTGGTCATGATCCATAACGGCGAAGTGGTCGTCAATGATACGATGATCAACCTATTGTCTGAGAGCAGCTTGGGCGAAAAATTCAGGAGCATCACAGCACATGAGTAAGCTAATCCAATTGCAAAAGTATATCTTGGCAAATGATTTTCAGTTTTCCAGATTGGGATCATCCAATAACCAGGACGACCGAAAGCACGCTGTTCTTACGTTGGGTGGCTATTGTGCCGCTGTTGTCATGGCCATTGGCTATATTGTCTATATCGCCTTTGATTTGTACATCAACGAAGAATCCATGTTATTTTTTCCGATTCTTTCGTCCATTTTGTTTTGGGCCCTGGGGTTCTGGACCATCTTAAGCGGCATTAAAAAAATGATTTTTTCTTCGGATACTGAACTTATTTTCAGCTTGCCCCTTCCATTGTGGCAAGCCAAGTTCTTTAATGTAATCAGACTATTGATCCTTTATTTACTCATTGCTGCAATAGCTGTTTTTACTGGCACCTTGTTGCATATGTTCATTCTTCCCGACTTCTGGTTCGTTCTATTATCCAGTCTTCTTCTTGTTGTGATCCTCCCTTTACTAGTTATAGCAATAACCTTCATCATTTCATTGGCAGTAAAAATTCTCCTTAATTTTTTAAGAATCCATAATAATGTGATCGAAGCTTTGCTTACAATCTTTTTATTCCTTTCACCTCTTTTGTATATCACGTACACCTCTGCTTCATTGAATTACAAAGACATTTTTTCTACTAGTTCCCCACTCTACTTGTTCGGCATCATTAGCAACTCGACATCAGAATTCGGATTCTTTAACTCGGTGAGCTTACTAACAATAACCCTCGTTCTTGTTTTCATAACCGGATACCTATTTATTAAAAGGCATGCTTTCTTAGCTGCAAGCTACTCTACTTCGTCAAAAAGAAAAGCACGTGATTCCAGCACGTTTTCTTCCAATAGTTTATTTAAAAGTCTATTCTCAAAAGAGCTGAAACTATATCTATCCTCTATCACCTATGTCAGCAATACAGTCCTTACACCTGCGCTATTACTAATTGGCAGCCTGGCTTACTTGTTCAATATCTCCCCTCTTTTGTATGACACTACCTTGGAACTGTCCTTTATCACGTTATCAAGCAAGTATATATTCATTCTATTTACGACTGTATGTACTCTTTTGACCACAACCACTTCATCAAGCCTATCTTTTGAAGGCCAAAGCATCTGGATTTTGTTGACGTCTCCGCTCTCTTTGATGGAACTTGCAAAAGCCAAGATGGCATTAAACGTGCTGCTTTTTGTACCAGGATTAGCTTGTGCTATTTTGGTTTATACTCAAATTTTCAGTTCATCGCTATTGGATTCACTGCTCTTCATTTCTTTTACACTCACTAGTTTACTGCTTATTAGCATGTTAGGCTTCTTTGTCAATTTGAAATTCCCTAATTACAACTGGTCCAGTGAGATGGAAGTAATCAAGCAGGGTAAATCCACTATAATCACCGCTATTATCAGTTCATTTCTTATCTCAATCACGGCGATTTTGATTCTACTAGATTTCAATTTCATATTCCAACTTCTCTTATTGGTCAATATCTGTATAATTATAGTTTTAATTTACAAGCTAAGGGAAAGCTCGTTACTTATGGAATAAAGCAATTAGCTCTGCCAAGTATGAATTAAACACTATCTTTGAAGCAATTGGCACCAGAACCTTCGGAGTCCCTTCTCTCTTAATGTGGCTTTTGGGAGATGTACTTGGTATTCTTGTTTCTTCCCTTTACTCGGACTGTTTGGGCAGTAGGTAACCTCATTGTAAGTACTTATAATTATAGAAGGGAGATATTCAGTGGTTTTCTGAATGTCTCCCTTCTATATGTGCAGCTTCCGATAACCCATGATATGTAAACTAAATTTTCATTAGAATCTCTTTTACATAGACTTTAGCGTTAATGATATGAATGAAACTTTTCTGTTTATAACTTCTACTCATCATCAACTATCATCGCAACATGCTATTTTATTCTTTCTTGCTCTTGCTCGAAAAGATGAGTATACAGTTTAAACTTTGACTGTTCGTTTAAGTGTTTTGCAAAGTACTTGGCTTTGTAAAATTTATTCCAACCATCGCGCTCTTTTTCAATTTCTATAAATGCACTCTCTATTTCTGTATTTTCTTTTAGCCAGTTATATCCCTCATTTAAAAAAGACTGTTTGATATTTTCAACAACCTTTTCCACGTTCGAACCATCCGGCTCTATCCACCAAAGATCTTTCCGGGTTTGTTCTACAGGATTATCTAAACTAGACAAATACTCTGATTGATCAAGATTAGAAAGCAATTCACATTGCAAATGGCATTGATGTGCTTTGGGCAAGAATTTCCCTTGTCCATCTATCTTCAGATATTCATCTATGGTAGGAATGAAATCATAATAGATTCCTAATTCGACATGGATAGACATCGGTGGCCAGCCGGTTACATCTGAAAAATATTTCCCGACCGCTGTGATATCCAACACCCATATAGAATTACCAATCCAAGCCCAGTTATGCCTAGTATTCACTTTTGTAAATCCACTTTCTTTTAATACAGGAGACAATGTTTTTCTTATTATTTTGTTTATTTCTGGGGATCCGATCATTGTAAACCTCCGAAGTGAAATTGTGGCTAAACATAGAGAAAAGCCTAGATTAATTCTTGTTATGTAATTATATGTATTTCACCACTGTAATATTGAAACCGTATAGAATAGTCTTTTGAATGTATCATTTTTTCTAACAAGTTCAATTTCTCTTCGCTTTCTGATTAATTCACTGGGATAGGAGATCTGAATGTAACTTAATTGATATTAAGTTACATTCATATCCTCGTCTATGCCCCAAAACTTTATCTTGGATTTTGCCGGAGCTTTTTTCAATTCATCCAGATCACTTTGCAACTGCTGGACAAGAGCCAGTAGTTGTTCTCCACGTTCCTGGCTCTTGTCCAGTTCGTTTTCATGTCCGTAAGCACTTCAGTATGGTCTACGGGATTCACTGGCTGCTGTTCCATAAGTCGCTGCAGGTCGCTGATTTTTGATTCTGACCCATGAACAACTCGACAATCTGATTAAGGGATTGCAGCGCAACCACCAAATCAGTATTCATCCGTTTCACTTCTCCCCCGAATCTTTTTAGCAACTTGTCTTCTCTTCTCTCTTTACAGCTGGTTAATTATGTTAAAATTTAATGGATGATGAGTTACACAAATTTTATAAATAATAGTTTAGTAGATATGTAATCAGATGTTATGAGTTTATTGAAGATCGGAAAATTACTCAAAGCGGAGGGATGAAATGCCTCATATCAAAATAAAAAATGTGGAGTTGCATTATGAAGTTGAAGGTTCTGGAGAAGCAATCCTTTTCACACATGGTGCCTCATGGAATCATCGACAATGGAAACCCCAAGTTGAGGAACTGTCTAAACACTATAAGACCATTACATGGGATGTACGGGGGCACGGTAAGTCTTCATTGCCAAAAGGAAAAGTGGACTCCGAAGATTTCACAAAAGACTTAGTTGGTTTACTTGACCACTTAGGGGTAAAACAAGCGCATCTTTGTGGATTATCTATGGGTGGCCATATTTGTCTTCAAACTGCGATTCGGCATCCAGAACGGGTGAAATCACTTATGTTAATCGGCACACCGTACACGAATTCATACAATTGGGTTGAAAAAGTATTCGTTCCTATAAATAGATGGTCAAGCATGTTTATACCTATGCATGTCATGGCAAGTATTCAGGCAAGAACGCTTTCTAAATTTAACAGCAACAATAAGCAGTATATTAAAGAAACAGTTAGTTCGATTCCTTTAAGCCACTGGATACGTATATGGAATTCTGTTTCCAAAATGGAGAGTGGGAATGAGTTGAATAAAATAACTTGCCCTACTTTAATTTTACAGGGAGATCACGATAGTATGACTGAAAGGCAACAACAAGAAATGGCTGCCCGAATTCCCCAGTCCAAAATGGTTTATATAAAGAATGCACATCACGCCACAAACCTGGACAACCCTAAACAGGTAAACCATGAGATTCGGGAACACTTATCAGCCATAGAAAAGCAAGAATCATAAATGAGAAATGTTGAAGCTACAGACATTTAGATTATAAAGGTGTTTTTGATAACTCTTTCATTTACCACACTACACTTGACTTAGAGCGTTTTTTTGACGAATTCAATAAACTTACTTTCTTCTTCTGAAAACGAATTATGATTGTTTTCTTCAAAAACAGTAAATCTGGCTGTGGGAATTAATTCGGCAATCTCCTCCCCGAACCTTAAGGGGCACTGTGCATCGGTTTTCTTGCGAAGTCAATGGAATTGGGATTTTGAATGTAACTTAATTCACAATAAGTTACATTCAATTTCTCTTCTTAGCTAATCTTATTTAAACTCTTCAGGACTCCATATGGCGATTTCATTACCTGGAACAGCCACAATCAACCAGTCACCATCCCCATATCCATGATTATCTCCAACTTGCCAACACTCATAGTTTTCATCATGTCCATTTACATACAATACTTTTCCAGACTCAAACGAAATATATAAATGCGGCGAATCTCCTCCGAGCCAAATATCTTTCACTTTTTCTCTCCGGTTTCTCAACAGCAGCTGAAACGACTCTTCATCGTCGAGTTCTTCTAAGGTTTCTTTAGAAATCGTGGTTAATTGCTCATCACTAGCAGTAATCGCAATTTTCCTTACTTCAATGTTCAACCATAACTGGTCTGGATCTTGCTCAGAGTAATGGGAAAAACAGACACGCACTACCCCTGGACCAATGCCAAATTGGAAACCATCAAGTTGACTTCCAATAAGCAGTTTTTTTAAAGCTCTCTCTGCGAAGTTTCTGTCTTCTCTTTTCATTTCTTCCCCGCCCTTATTCATCACTTAGCGGATTTGAATGTAACTTAACTGCACATAAGTTACATTCAAATCCCACTTCCCTGTGATTTGATTCACTGCACATCATTTAAGTTAAACTGTATTCTTCGAAGTTCAAGAACAATTGAGTAAGGCTATCAAATAAAGAGCGTTGCGCTTGATTCTGCCAATCTTCTTCTACATCCGCCATCAGCCACATGACTTCATCAAGGAAAACATGTTCCAGTGCTTTCGGCCAATTTATTTTCTCCTCAAGCGATAAGTCCACGGATTCCCCATATCCAGATAGAAACAGGTGCCATTGCTGTTTTGTAAACGTTCGGTCTGGAGCAGAGGCAAGTTCATTATGAAACAGCAAAAGGACGAGTGCCAAATCAAATATTCGGGGAATCCATCCAGCATTATCCGGATCAATCAAATAAGGCTGGGGAGTATAAATTAAGTTATTCGCTTTGAAATCGTGCGGTGTTGCGACGGAAATCAAGCCAGCTTGCTTCAGTTCCTCTTGTTGACGAACCGCTTGCAGAAGACGGACTTCTAATATCGGATTCATTTTAATGCCGTGTGGAGCTGCATTCTGTTCAATGCGCTGGAAGCTCTCTTTAACTTCCTCTCCTGTGAAATCAAATACATCGTATATATCCAATTCGTATTCATTATCAGTTGGAGATAATGCATGAATTCGCCCAAGTAACCTTCCCGCTTCTTTGATCTCCCACTCCTTTCCCGTATAAGGCACTCCTTGAACAAAAGGATAAACGACGTAGGTTTCTTCACCGAAAGTCCTTGGATTTTCTGCTTGAATCTTTGACGGAATGACCACATCTACACCTTGTTCGTTTAATGTTTTTGTATATCTCATGAGACGATTTGCTTTCTCGATTGGGTGCTGCGTTTTTTTGACTATAAAGTCGCCTTCAGGTCGTATCATCCGGTAAACTGGCGAAAACGGATAGATGCTAAGTGGTTCATCTTCTGCTTCAAAACCAAAATTCTTCACGATTGTTTTAGCCCTCATATAATTCTGCCTACTTTCTGTTTAATTTCTTTCATACGGACTGCTTTCATAATCTATCTTAGACAAATATGTATACGATTATATTACCAATAATTAGAAAATTTAAAAATGATGTTTTATAAGTTTATATGTAATTTAAAAAACCGTTCGTAAACGTGCCAAAGCCCTTTACGAACGTCCGGCAATTGCACATACATTTACGAACGCTTTTCGGAGAAATGTCAAGAAATAATCGTTTTACCAGGTGAACTTTGTAACATCACAAAACTGGCTACACATGCGTCAACAGCAAAGATTAAAATGACAGCTGGCAGATGCCCCTTCCCGCCAGCTGTCTCAGAAAAACAACCTCATTCAAAAAAACGAACGGAGAAAAGGAATTCTTTTTCTCCGTTCGTTTATATGCAGAACTTGTTGGACCACCTATTTTTTAAGAAAATATGTCACTCAGCCAATCCCTCTTTATGCATGATTTTTTCGATTTCCTTAATGGCGTCTTCTTCATCGGATCCTTCGATGTTCACTTTGAACTCGGTGCCATAAGCAATGCCCAATGACATCACGCCTAAAATGGACTTTAAATTCACTTTTTTCTCCCGATGGACAATGTTGACCTCTGACTCGAACTTGCTTGCCAGGTTCACCAAAATCGCTGCCGGACGTGCATGAATCCCCGCTTGGTCTGTAAGTGTAAACTGTTTTTCAACCATTATGATTCAACTCCTCTATCCCCTAGTTTTTTTTAGTTGAATAAGCCGTAAAAAAATAATAGTTCTTTTTCTTCTATTTTTGTTTCGGGGCACATGCCTGAGCAGCTTGCTTATTCGTGTGTAACCAAAAGCTCCAGTTTCCCTGAGATCCCATATGTTTTAACCGTAGATGGCAAAATAAAATGACTGCCTTTTTCCAATAGAAAAGATTGTCCATTAACAGATATTTCTCCGGCGCCGGCAATGACGCTGATCAACAGATAGTCCCTTTTCAAAGGGGTTTTCACTTTGCCATTAATTTTCCAATGGTAAACCGTAAAATAAGATTCTTTTATTAATTGCATACTCGCGAGATCGCCGTCATTCACTGCGGTCTTTGAAGGCAGGACGGGGTGATGTGGGAAGTTGATGACGTCAATCGCCGATTGGATATGAAGTTCGCGTGTCTCTCCTTCGTCCGTAATCCGATTATAATCGTATACGCGATAGGTGATGTCCGAGCTCTGCTGGATCTCCACTACCATGATTCCTTTCCCGATGGCATGAACCGTTCCGCACGGGATATAGAAGAAATCCCCTTTTTTGACGGCCAGCGGAAGCAGCAGCTCGTCCCATTGTTCTGCGTCCACCCGTTTCCTGAAGTCTTCCCGGCTCTCTGCCCGGTGCCCCAGAATAATACGGCTGTCCGGTTCGCAATCCAACACATACCAGCATTCCGCTTTTCCATAAGGCATATCTTCCATTTCCTTCGCATAATCGGTGTCTGGATGGACCTGGACAGACAGGCTTTCATTAGCATCCAGAATTTTCACGAGTAGCGGGAACTCCCCACAGCCTTGTTCTTTGCCGAACAATAAAGGATTGTCATTCCAGGCTTCCAGCAGATTCTTTCCCTTCAACAGCCCGTTGGCAATTATGGATGGACCATTTTTATGAGCTGATATCACCCATGCTTCCCCTGTTTTATCTGATGGAATATCATAGCCGAAGAAAGTGCGGAGCTTCCGGCCGCCCCAGATCCGATCCTGAAAGAATGGTTCCAAAAAAATAGGTTCCTCGTACATAGTGAAGTTCCTCCGATTCCTGGTTACTTAAACGATTCGATATGAAAGCAAAGAGCTGCTGCACCAATCACTCCCGCTTGCTGGCCAAGCTTTGCCGATACGATTTCCGTTTTTCTGCCTGTCGGATTCAAGGCATAGCGTTGGACATATTGACGAATCGAATCGAACATCGGCTCACCGAATTCAGAAACACCACCGCCGATAACGAGCTTTTCAGGATCAAAGGTATTGATCATATTGACAGCTGCCACACCAAGCACCTTAAAGACCTCTTGCATATATTCGATTATCCGGGGATTGCCTTCCTGATAAAGGTGAAAAACTTCTTTTGCCGTTAGCTTTTCACCCAGTATTTCTGAAGCTCTTTTCGCAATGGCAGTTCCAGAAGCAATAGATTCGAGACAGCCCGACTGTCCGCAAACACATTCTCCGTAAGAAGGATCGACGACCATATGGCCGATATCTCCAGCATTTCCCTTCAAACCTTTAAGCAGCTGCCCTTCAGTAATGATGCCAGCCCCTATCCCGGTACTGACTGTGATGTAGATGAAGTTTTCATTTTCTGTCGCGGCTCCGATCCATTTTTCGGCAAGCGCCGCTGCATTTGCATCATTTTCCAAAAGAATTGGGACAGGAAAGGACCGCCCGATCAATTCCCGGATCGGGATATCCACCCATGTCTGCAAATTGGGCGGACAGGAGATGAGCCCGTTTCTACTGTCTAACGGACCGGGTGCCCCTATGCCGATTCCCGTCAGCTGATCCACCAAGACACCTGACTTTTCGATAATCCGGCTGATCTCCTGTTGAATTTCAGCAATCATGGCTTCAGGCGGGATTTGGAGGTTCGTTGGGATGACCGATTGGCAGATGATCGTTCCCTGTTCATCCACTGCCGCAACAGCTACCTTTGTTCCGCCGATATCCACACCAATGGCATAGTTCATCTTTTCACTCCCTTACCTGAAAGATCAGCACCTTGAACAGATAGCAGTTAGAAATGTTGGACAAGCTTCCCTACAACGCAATCACTTTCATAAAATCCTCGTAGGTTTTGGCTTTAATCAACCGTTCAACAATTGCGCTGTCATGAATGATTCTGCCGAGCAGGTCATACATTACCTGCAAATCTTCCTGGCTTTCTTTCATGACATTCAGCAGACAAACAAACTGGACCGGCTTATCTTTCCAGATAATCGGCTTTTTCAGCGTGCATACTGTCAAAAAAGTCGTTTCGGAATGCGGCGTAATGGGATGAGGAATGGCAACAAAGTTCCCGAATGATGTCGGCGCCACTTTTTCCCTATCGAATACCGCCTGAAGACAGCCTTCGTCCACCAGCCCTTGTTCCATCAATTTTTCATGCAAAAATTCCAGTGTCTGTTCTTTCGTGCCCAGCTCTTGCACCAAAAACACCCGATCCCTTTTAAAATAGACAGAGATGTTTTTTTGTTCTTTAAGAATATACTTTTCGATTTTCCGTATGTCCGACTCCCCCAAAATTGCATTCACCACAATTACTGGAACAGCCAGCTCTTCCTGAATCGGAATGGAACTGATGATAAAATCGATCCCCTCCAGTCCACATTGTCCCAGCTTGTAGTATTCGGTTGTTCCCACAACTTCCAGGCTTTCGCCGAATTGTGACTTTAATTTGTAGTAGATCAATTGAGCTGTCCCCAATCCCGACGCGCAGACGATCAGGCATTTTTTCGGGACCACTTCGGATTTCCTCCGCTCAATCGCAGCGGCTAAATGAAGCGCCAGGTAACCGATTTCATTTTCATCAATGACTGTCCCAATCGCTTCATTGATGGTTATTCCAGCTATGATTCCGGCTTCAAACGCAACGGGATAGTTTACTTTGATATCCTGGAGCATCGGATTCCGGATATTCATCCCGTATCGATAACGATTTACAGCCGGCTTTAAATGCAAACTCAAAGCGATGATCAATTCCTGATCTTCCTGTATGCCTAAATTCAACTTTGACTCGATTCTGCCCAATGCTTTCATGACCAAGTCAGTGATCTGTTTCTGGATCACCTGTTGGACCGCCTTTTCCCCAGCAGCTGGGTGAGCAGCTATTTTGGTGCCCAACAAATGCATGGCAATGTATGCCACCTCTTCCAAAGGAAAATGAACAGCAAACTTCTCCTGCACTTTCTTGACGATTTTCTGGGCTACTTTATACTCCTTTTGTTCCAGTATTTCATCAATATCCGCAGAGTGTAACGTAACGTTATAGCCTTCTTTTATTCTTTTATAGGCGATTGCCAGATGAATCACCAAGTTGTTGATGGCGATGTCCGATACAAGCACTCCGTTCTCTTCTATCTGCTCCATGACAATCGCCAGAATGGAATCCAATTCCTCCTGTGACAAGGAAGAGAAATGGGGCTTGAACAATTCGTTTACCGGCTCTTCACGGATGAATATATATTCCGCCATACAAAAACGGCGCTTCAATTCATCGGCACTGACAGACAATCCATAATTCGGACGCGACTCCAGCCGGATATCATAGACTGCCAGCATTTTTTTCACATGGCCTAAATCATTCTGGAGGGTCGATTTGCTTATATACAGTTCATCAGCCAATTCCTCAAGCTTGATATACCCATCGCTTAATAGAAAACGTTTGACCAAATAAGCGATCCGCTCTTCGGGCATTTTGGGAATGATGGTTTCGAGTTCTGTATCTTCTATCGCCAGCATCTTTAAATAGTCTCGGAAAAGCTGCTCTTCCATAATTCCCAGTTTATAACCCTGTCCCATAATCGAATCGATATAGGCACCATGTTCAATCAGCAGCGAATCCAATGCTTTGACATCTTCGCGGATTGTCCGCGAAGAAACCTGATTGAGCATCGCCAGGTATTTACCCGTAATCGGCGTTTCCGCCGCCATCAATTCACGAAAAATAGTTTTCATTCTTGAGGTCAACATATCGCCACTTCTCCTTACACTGCTTTGTAGAGCATTATGACCTAGTTCTTTAATTCTATTATAATTTAATTCAGAATATTTAATCTGTTTAAATTCAAATTTAAACTGTAGACCGCTTAAACACAGAATCCGCTTTAAATAGAGAATCCCTTTAGATCAGCTGATATAAGATTTTTCGAATTGCGGCAAGTGTTCTTTATGGGCTTCCAGCATTTCATCCAGGATTTTCTTCGCAATGCTGTCGGATGGTACGAGAGGGTTGATGGCCATCGCCAGCAATGCGGTATGATAATCTCCGGTCACCGCCGCTTCCGCAGCCAGGCGTTCAAACGATTTGATCTGCTGCACCAAGCCGCTGACCGCTACAGGCATGTCACCCATATTGATCGGCTTCGGCCCTTCATTGGTGATGATGCAGCTGATTTCAACAGCCGAGTCGGCGGAAATGCCTGAAATCGCACCGTTATTCCGAACATTCACCACTTGGATATCCTGCTTATTGTTATAGATGGAATCGATCAAATTACAGGCGGCATCACTATAGAATGCGCCGCCGCGCTCTTCCAGCTGCTTGGGTTTAACCGCCAGATTCTCGTCGCTGTACAAAGTGAATAATTCTTTTTCCAGTTCCTGCACCACTTCAGCACGCGTCCCTTTTTCCTCCAGGTCCTGCTGTTCCTGTGCAAGCATTTTCTGGGTCTGGTAATAATAGCGGTGGTACGGACACGGCAATAGGTTCAAGGCTTTAATAAAGTCCTTTTCCCACCCGACATCGACAATGTTCTTCATCGTCATCGCCGTTCCGCTTGTCAGCCGGTCCAGCACTTCTCCCATAACGGCTTTGCCATCCAAATAGACCGCCAGTCCATAAACCATGTGGTTCAAACCGGCAAAGTCGATATGGATACGGTTCTTTTCGACCCCAAGCATCTCTGCCACCGCCATATGCATCCCGATCGGCACATTGCACAAGCCGATGGTTTTCGTAATGCTGCTGTAGCGAAGGACGGCTTCTGTGACCATTCCGGCTGGATTCGAAAAGTTGATGAACCAGGCTTCCGGACACAGTTCTTCGATATCCCGGCAAATCTCCAAAATGACTGGAATCGTACGCAGCCCCTTCAACAAGCCGCCTGGACCATTGGTTTCCTGACCGATTACGCCGTATTTCAATGGAATCCGCTCATCTTTGGCACGCGCCTCCAGATGGCCGACACGGATTTGCGTCGTGACGAAATCCGCTCCCGGCAAAGCCTCGCTGCGATCCAGCGTAGTGCGGATCTCAATCGGGACCCCCGCTTTTTCCACCATCCGTCTGGCAAGAGCCGACACGATTTCGAGCTTCTTCCGTCCCTCCGGTATATCGACAAGCCACAGTTCCCGGACCGGCAATTCGGGGTAGCGGTTAATAAACCCTTCAACCAATTCAGGCGTATAGCTCGAGCCTCCGCCAATCGTCACTATTTTGATGCCCTCCATCTACTCACTCCTTCCGTACTAGCTAAAGCCATTCTGTTCAGAAACCTGCTTGATCCAATGAGCGCTTTTTTTAGGCGTCCTCTTCTTTGTGTCAATATCGACGGAAAAGAAACCGTAGCGATTTTTATAGGCGTTCATCCACGACCAATTGTCCATGAACGACCACAAATGATAGCCTTTGACATTGCAGCCTTCTTCAATGGCCCTATGCAGCCATTTTAAGTGTCCGCTGATGAATTCAATCCGGTAATCGTCCTGAATTTCCCCGTTTTCCATGAACCGCGATTCGTCCTGGACACCCATGCCGTTTTCGGCGATATACGATTGAATATTGCCGTAGTTGTCCCGCAGATTGACCATAATGTCATAAATCCCTTTTTCGTAGATTTCCCAGCCGCGGTAAGGGTTCATCTTTCTGCCGGGCATTTCATAGTTATCGAAATACCAGTCCGGCATGAACGGCCCATATGGATTCGGCAGATGCTCTTTCGCTTTCACCCGTCTCGGCTGATAGTAGTTGACGCCCAGAATATCGACGATTCCCGCTTCCAATAAAGCCTGATCGCCTTTTTCGGTATGCGGCAGCTGTCCGTGCTCACTCAGCAGTTCCACCAATTCATCGGGATACTTTCCTAACACCGCCGGATCCAGGAAGCTGCGATTGAAAAACAGATCGGCAGCATGGGAAGCTTTCAAGTCGGCCGGATGCTGGCTTCTCGGATAGGAAGGCGTCAGATTCAGAATAATGCCGATCTGCCCCCCTGTAATTCCAGCTGACCGGAATGTTCCGACCGCTTTTGCATGGGCCATCATCGTATGATAAGCCACCTGCACAGCACGTCTTGCGTCTACTATATTCGGATAGTGGAAATCGTATAGGTATCCGCCTTCGACCGGAACAATCGGCTCATTGAACGTAAACCATTTTTTCACCCGGTCACCGAATAACCGGAAACATTGTCCAGCAAACTCTGCATACGCCTCCACGACCGACCGGCTCTCCCAGCCGCCTTCCTGCTGCAGTTCAAGCGGCATGTCAAAATGGTAAAGCGTGATGAAAGGTTCAATATCCTGTGCCATCAATTCATTGATGACATTATTATAGAAAGTCACCGCTTCCGGATTGACTGGTCCGCGCCCTCCTGGAATCAGCCGGGACCAGGAAATCGACAGCCGGAACGTATTATGGCCAATTTCCTTCATCAGCCCGATATCTTCTTTATATAGGTGATAAAAATCAGAGGTGGACTCGGGACCCACTTCTTCAAAAAAACGGTTGGGCTCGTTTCGATGCCAGTGGTCCCAGATATTCTGGCCTTTTCCGCCTTCTTCTGAGGCACCTTCTATCTGTGTTGCAGATGTCGCGCTTCCCCACCAAAATCCTTCTGGAAACTTGTACTGTAAAGCCATTCTACGACCTCCATCTGGTTCTATTTATTGCGGTAGATCTCAACTATTTCGACAGCCAGATCTCTGACTGTCATTGAAGTCATCAAATGATCCTGTGAGTGGATCAGCATAACCGTAATGGTATTTTCTTCTCCGCTGGCTTCTTTCTGCAATAATTGCGTCTGGTAAGCATGGGCTTTCCCCATCTCTTCCCCCGCTACGGTCAAAAGCCTATCCGCTTCCTCGAAATCATTGGCTTTTGCAGCCTGTATCGCTTCCATGGCACTGGATTTTCCATTGCCGGCATTCAGGATTATTTGAAAAGCAATTTCTGTGATTGTGTCCATCTGCATTTGCGGTCACCTCTACTAGTAGTTTTCAGGAAAATGATCAAGCTTCTTCCCGTTCAGTATCATAATAATTTTTGTCCAGAATCCGCAGGAACGGCCACCAGATCACCATGACGACCAGCATGTTAACTGCCTGAAGCACACCGCCCTGCCATGCATTTCCTGTTGCCAGGAATCCGTTGAGGATAGGGGGTGTCGTCCATGGCACGATAATTCCCGCCGGTCTTGGCACCAACCCTGCGGCCATCGAGTAATACGTGATGACTGTTACTGCAACCGGTGCCAGCATCCACGGGATGATGATCAACGGATTCATGATGATCGGCAAACCGAAGATGATCGGTTCGTTGACATTGAAAACGCCTGCCGGTGCTCCGAGTTTCCCCAACTCTTTGAGCTGCCGGCTTTTTCCGATGGCAAAAATCAACACAATGACCGCAAGCGTCATTCCTGTTCCACCCATTCCAACAAGGAATGAATCGATGAATTGCTTGGTCACAATGTTCGGAAGGGCTTCTCCAGCTTGGAAAGCCACCAAGTTCTGGTCATTAAGAGTAAACCAGATCGGATCGAATACCGAGTTGATGATGATTTGCCCATGCAAACCAAAGAACCAGAAGACCTGCGTCAGCAGGACGATGATGATCGTTGCCGGCAAACCGCTTCCGAGAATCGTCAACGGCTGTTGGATAATCGTGAAAATGAAGTTTTGCATGGTTTCAAATGTCGTAAAGCTGAACAACACGCGGATGAGCAAAAAGACGGACAGTGTTAAAGTGATCGGGATCAACGCACTGAACGATTTCGATACGGCTGCCGGCACACCCGCCGGCATCTTGATGGTCCAGCCACGCTCGATGAAAAAGCGATTAAGTTCCGCAGAAAGAAATGCAGTGAAAATTCCAAGGAACATCCCTTGTGCCCCAAGAGCTGAAGTTGGAATCACGCCTGGTACATCTTCCAAAACCTGCGGCGTCAAAATCAGGAAAGCCGCCAAAGCGACAACTCCGCCATAAATGGCGTCCTGTCCATAATGGGCAGTCAGCTTATAGCCGATGCCGATGATGACAAACAGCCCCATGATACTGAGCGTCGCAGCCGACGCTGGCCCTAACGCGTTTTGATAAGCCGCAAAAGCTTCCGGACTGATGACCCGGTCAAGGAATGGGAAATTGGCGATGACCACGAAGATGGAACCGAAAATAATCAGTGGCAAGGCGACCATGAAGCCGTCCCGCAAGGCAGTCAAGTACCGATTGTTATTCAGTGCATCCGCAAGCGGCAGTAAAAAACTTTCCAAAAACGACATAAACTTATTGTTCTCCATTTTCTTTCCTCCGCTCCTGTTAATGGGTTTCGATCAATTCCATCGCTCTGTTCAATACCGCTTCGCCGTCGAGCCTGCCATAAGCCATCGAATCGATGACTTCCAGCGGAATGCCGACTTCTTCCGCCACTTTCGCGAATTTCTTCTTCATAAACCTCATTTGTGGACCAATCAGCAGGACATCCGCCTTTTCCATGTCTTTAGGTGCCTTGTCCTGTGAGACCGCCCAGATGGTTACATCAACCCCTCTGCTCTTCGCCGCTTCTTCCATTTTGGTGACCAATAGGCTGGTGGACATCCCCGCTGAACAGGCTAATAATATGTTCTTCATCTTTTTACCCCTCCCGATCTAGTTTTCTGAAATATTCGACTACAACCTCAGTTTAATTTGAAAACGCTTACAACTCTACCTATTAATTTTCCGCTTCATAGAGGAAAAGAGTAACCCCTCCTTTTTTGTAAATCTGCGTTAGAATAGAAGATAAGCACATCAGCTACACTAGGAGGAATCGCAATGAGATTTGGCATCATCGGAACAAATTGGATCACTGACCGGTTTATTAAAGCAGCAAAGCAACATCCTGAGTTCATCATCGGAGCCATCTATTCCCGTAAGATGGAAACCGGCCATGCATTTGCAGAAAAGCACGAAGCCGAAAATGTTTATACGGATATGAAAGCCATGTTCAGCAGCGGGGAAATCGATGCGGTATATATCGCATCCCCCAATGCCTTCCATGCCGAGCAAAGCATACTGGCTATGGAGCACGGCATCCACGTCCTCTGTGAAAAGCCCGCCGTGACATCCGTCGAGGAAATGGACAGCATCATCGCAGCTTCACATACGCACAGGACCACTTTTATGGAAGCGATGAAATCCACGGTGACACCTTCCTTCCTGAATTTGAAGGAGAATTTGGACAAGATCGGGCCGATCCGCCGTTTCGTCTTCCATTACAACCAATATTCTTCACGCTACGACAATTACAAGAGTGGCATCATCGAAAATGCATTTAAGCCGGAACTCGGCAATGGCGCCAAAATGGACCTGGGTGTATACGGCGTTGCACCCGTCATCCATTTGGCAGGTGCACCCAAGTCATCCCTTAAGAACGACTATCTGCTATCGACAGGCGCTGACGGACAAGGCAGCATGATCCTGATTTACGAAGGCATGGAAGCGGTCATCATGTATTCGAAGATTTCGGATTCCTTTATGCCGAGTGAAATTCAAGGCGAGAACGGCCTCATCGAAATCGACCGGATCAGCGATCCAAAACGCATCACCGTTAAATACAGAGATGGTGAAACTGAAGATCTATCTGTAGCGCATGAATTCGATACGATGTATTACGAGTTGGCGGAGTTCATCGAATGCGTGAAAAATGGACAGCTGGAATCAGCCATCAATACGCATGCCATTTCACGCGAAGTGACGAAACTGCTGGTGTGAAGCGATTGATTTAAGAAAATATATCCGAAACAGTGTGGAAGATTAAACTCTATAGTTCAACTTATCCAATTCATCAGCAAAGGAAGTGCCTTATGATCAAAGGAATCATATTCGATTTTGACGGTTTGATTTTTGATACGGAAACTCATCAGTATCGCATTCTTCAGGAAATGTTCAGCGAATACGGAAGTGAACTTCCGCTTGCGCTGTGGCAAAATGAAGTCGGCACAGACAGCGGCTTCTCGCCGTTCCATTACATGGAGCAGCAGATTGGCAAACAAGTGGAACATGCGCTCCTTGAGCGACAGTATGAAGAAAAGTTCCTCTCAACTCTGGCCCAGGAGAAAGCCCGGGACGGAGTAGAGGATTACCTCAAGATGGCGCAGGAGTTGGACCTGAAAATCGGTTTGGCATCCAGCTCCAGCTATCGTTGGGTCTCCGGCCATCTGAAGAATCTCGAGCTGTTCGATTATTTTCAGTGCATCCGCACTTCGGATCATGTGGAAAAAGTGAAACCAGATCCTGCTTTGTATATTCAGGCGGCCGAGTGCCTCGATCTGCATCCGGAAAACTGCCTGGTTTTTGAGGATTCCGCACATGGTGCAACCGCAGCGAAAAGCGCTGGCATGGGTTGTGTCATCGTACCGAACACAATCACCAGTACGATGGAGTTCTGCCAAGTCGAGCACCGGTTGGATTCGATGGCAGATATGCCTTTGACTGAGCTTATTGACTATGTAACTGCATTGAAAGTAGAGCGTTAAAACAAAAAAGATGGCTGCTGGTTGAATACCAGCAGCCATCTTTTTGCTTATAATCATCTCCTATGAATACTTTCTAAGTTTCCGTAGGATTTTTGTGCCGAACAAATTGATGTTACTGTTCAGCTCGGAAACCAGCCAATCGGCTCTACATTTAATCTGGTGTTGATTTGTTTGGTCTCTTGGAAATCTTCCATTCCGTATTTCCCTAAACTTCTTCCGATACCACTTTGTTTATATCCACCCCAAGGAGCTTCTACATAAGTTGGGTGGTAATCGTTGATCCAAGTGATGCCCGCTCGGATTTTCTTAATAACCCGTAGAGCTTTTGCTCCGTCATTGGAAAATACGCCACCTGCAAGACCATAATCCGTATCATTGGCCAATTGAATCGCTTCTTCTTCTGTCCGGAATTTCTGGATCGTGACCACAGGTCCAAAGATTTCTTCACGAACTATGCGCATGTCGTTTGTAACATCTGTAAATACCGTGGGTTTGATGAAAAACCCTTTATCCAAACCATTTTCGGTTAACCGATAGCCGCCAGCCGCCAATGTCGCGCCTTCCGCTTTCCCTATTTCGATGTAGTTTAAAATGCTGTTCATTTGCGCTTCACTTACAATCGCACCTACATCAATGCCCTCTTCCAATCCGGGACCGACTATGATTTTATTGGCCCGTTCCACATAGCGTTTAACGTACTCATCGTAAATGCTTTCTTCCACTAAAATCCGGCTGCCTGACGAACATACTTGCCCTGCACCGAAGAAGATTCCGAATAATCCATAGTCTACTGCCGTCTCGAAATCAGCATCTGCAAAAACGATATTCGGAGATTTCCCACCCAGTTCAAGTGAAATTTTCTTCAAATTGCCAGCCGCTGCACGCATAATTCCGCGTCCTACTTCTGTGCTTCCAGTGAAAGAAACAACATCTACATCCATGCTTTCCGCAATCGTTTGGCCGATAACTGAACCGCGGCCCAAGACCATATTCGCAACCCTTTTAGGGATTCCAACCTCTTCCATGATTTCAAACAGCTTCATTGCTGTGACAGGCGTCACTTCTGCCGGTTTATAGACAATGGAGTTGCCGGCTGCCAGTGCAGGTGCAATTTTCCAAACACTCATTAGGAGAGGGAAGTTCCACGGAACGATTAAGCCTGCCACCCCTACTGGCTCTTTAACCACCATTGCCTGCACATTATCAGGCACTTGATAAGTTTCCCCTTCAGGATGCATAATCATACCCGCGTAATAACGGAAGCATGTCGCGGCATCAGCGATGTCAAACCCGGCTTCTTCTTTGCGTTTGCCGTTATCCATTGTTTCCAACACCGTTAACTCTTCTGCACTCTCATCGATCTTGTCAGCAATCGCGTTCAATATAGCCGCTCGCTCATGGGTTGTTTTGCCTGCCCAAATCCCACTTTCAAATGAGTCACGCGCAGCCTGAATCGCCTCTTCTGTTTCTTCCTTACTCGAGCGCGGCGCATGTGCAATCACTTCCTGATTTGCAGGATTGATGATTGCACAAGTTTCTCCGGATTCCGCTAATCGCCATTCACCGTTGATATAGTTTTTCAATTCCAATACGCTTGTCAATACTGTCATTTTGTTTTCCCCCTTATTTTCTTTACGATTAAATTTTGATAGCAATTCGTTCATTTTTGGCGCGTGAACAGCAGGCCAAAATAGAATTTCGGCTTTGGCGGTCGTCTTCCGTCAAAAAGATATCGCGGTGAAGAACTTCACCTTCTGATACTTCCAATTCACAGCTGCCGCAGCCACCTATTTTGCATGCGTACGGCGCTTCAATCCCTGCCTTTAACAACGCATCCAATAATGTTTCATTTTCACCTACATGCAGCGTCGTCTCACTATCGATCAAATCAACAATGAATGGATTTTGGGGTCCATTATCTTGGCCGCTTGAGAATAGCTCAAAATGAATAGCTTTTGCCGGATACCCGTAAGACGCAGCTGCATCACGGTAATCTTTCACCATGTTTACCGGTCCGCAGAAATAGACATGGGTGCCGATGCGGTGATCCAGCATGGAAGCGGGGGACATCTTTTGCGGTTTATCGCTTCGGGAAAAGTGGAAATGGCAGCGGTCCCCATACTCTTCTTTTAATTGTTCATAGAATGCACATTGCTCCGCTGTACGGGCAGTATAATGGAGTTCGAAAGTCTGCCACTCCTCCAAGTCTTGCGCCATTGTCAAAAATGGTGTGATGCCTATGCCTGCCGCATAAAAAACGTGGTGCTTCGCCTGATAACTCAATGCAAAATGATTCCGGGGAAAACTGATTTCGAGTACTGTACCCACTTCAACTTCCGTATGCCAGTAAAGTGATCCGCCTGTCGAATAATCATCTTGCCGGATGGCGATTTCGTAGAAATTACGTTCTCGCGGTGGACTCACTAGAGAATAGGCTCTCTCTAAAACCTCTCCTTCTTTTTGGAGGAACGTTTTTATATGAGCCCCTCCCGCAAAAGCTGGCAACAGCAACTTATCTGTAGGAGTGAATCGGAATCGTTTTACAAACTCCGTCTCCTGAATGATTTGGATAACCTTCACTTCAATATTTCCTGCAACTCTCATTTCTGGTCAACTCCCCACTGTTTGTCGTTGTTCGACAGGTATAAAAGGATAGCCAATATAACCTTTTCTTAGCTTCGAAAAGAACGGCCCTACTTCCAAATGGGCGCTGCACTGACATTGCACAGCTGACTCATTGCTTGGAATTTCAGAAGTGCTGAAACACTTCATACAGTAAATGAAACGTTTTGGTTGATCGATTATGAGTGTTTGGATTTCCTCTTCTGATGCACCTTCATCTACAGCAAGTGAAAAAGCATGATAAGCGGTATCCCACTTGGCGACAATACAAATTTGAGTCCCCATTTTTTGGAAAGCTACAAAGTCACTGATCTGCTGGCTGGGAGTATCTTTTGACACCAGCAGGGAGGCTGTTGGAACCTTGTCCATATTTTTCATTAACGCTTCCACTTGCTCCCGGCCACTCTCATCAAACAACACAGCCAGTTTTCTTCGTCCTTGCAACAGTGAAAAGCTATCAACTAATGTAGGGGATTGATCGAACAATACCGGACGACTGTACATAAAATCCTCTCCTTTATCCTTCACTTTCCTGGTTTGCTTTTAATTTTTCATCTTCTTTCCGCAAATACTCAACTGTTTGCGGCAAATAAGGGGCAATTCCTTTGTATTCTGCCATCGGTTCTGGAATATCCTGCAGGACGCTATACGCCAAATCAAACCATTCTTGCCGTAACTTCAAATCCTCCATCGGCAGGAACTGTGTATTCAAAACAAATAAAATTGCATTACTTCTCGGCATGCGGTAAAACTTCTGCTCTTCTACACGAAGCCGGACAAGTTCACCGGCATTTTCAGCAGTGATCAAGTCTCTCTTCGGCGACCATACATCCATCGTTTCGTAGTTGACGTCCCAACGGTTCGCCATCAAATTCCAATTGATTCGTGTCCAAGGTTCCCCAGCTTCAATCGAGTGCAAAAATTGCCGAACCCGATCGGCCAACTGGTCTCCTTTTCGTGATACGAAAGGGACAGGGCCATGAATCTCATTGAAAGACATACCTTTATTCCAGTGAGCTGAAAACAAGGCCGCATAGGAAACCTGGCCAACTTCCAAATAATAATTGTCATCACGCTGTACCATCATGACAAAATCATTATGGAAATGGCGTCCGATATAATCCAGAGGTTCAAGTTCCAATGTACTGGAGTCACTGAATACGAACGACTCTTCTTCTGCTAAGATATTGTTTTTAAACGTCCAGTTTTGGCCATCTTTCTTCACTTCAAAATGCTCTGGATAACGGCTGACTGCCATATCCACCAACATTTCAAGCACTTCCCACTGCATTTCATGTGTGTGTGGAAATGATTGGAAACGGACATCGTGCTGTTCATCCAATAAACGTCTTTTGGCTCGAATCATCAACTCATACTCTGGTGTTATTTCCACGCAGTTTATATTTTGCAGTTTTTTCAAGTCATTGGAATAGCGGTAATTCCCTGAAGTAAAAGGAAACGGAAACGTCGTTAGATCGGTTGTTTTGAAATCCATGCTTTGTGTGAACATATTAAATTTCCCCTTTCGAGATTAAAGTAGTTGCTGTTTCTTGAGCGGGTGCATCAACCGTATTGCTGACTTGATCAACTTCATATTTGAAAATATATTTTGCGGATACGTAATATGAAATTAATGCTGCAAAGTAAGTCGGGATTCCCGCTGACATGTATAAAAACAAATTGCTCGAGTTAAAGGTAAGCGGATTATACAATCCCCAATAAACCAGGATACTGACTGCAATTGCGACAAGTGCAGATGGGTTTATCCCTTTCCAGTACGTATAATTCCCTTCAGTATCGTAGAGGTGCCTTAACGAAATCTTTTGCTTTTTAACGAAAAAGTAATCAGAAATGATAATTCCGCCGAGGCTTGCCATGATAAAAGAAATGACAGCTATAAATGAACCAAAGGCGTTATAAAAAGTAGCGCTCAATAACAGAAACACAGTTGGGATCGTTGTTCCCATCGAAAATAACCATGTTTTTTTCGGATATAAGGTTTTAAAGCTGACCGTCTGTGAATACATGAGAAAAATCGCTGCGCCTACATTAGCCACCGTAAGCAATAACAAACCGATCAATCCCGCGTATGGACCTGCAATTGGCATCATCCAGCTTGCTGGAGACAATGAACCAGCGATCAGCGTTGAAAGAGCAGCAACAATCGCAGCCAAGGAAACAATGACGCCATAGCTGTAAAAACCGGCCTTGAACGCATGCTTTTCATTTTTGGCAAGTCTGCTGTATTGACCTAAATAAGGAAGCCACGAAAATCCTAATCCAATATTGATTTCCAGGGCGATCGCAAGTGAACGTGAATTCGTCTCAAAAGGTTCGACAGGAAGCAAAGAGTTCAGAGCCGGAATATGCTGGCCAAATACTATGATTGCTATGAGCCCGACCAGGAAAAGAATGAAAGCCGGAACTGCAAAAAGATTAAACTTCCGGATGGCTGCAGGTCCGCGTACGGTAATCAAAAACGTAACAGCAAACAGGGAAATTGAAAAAAATGGAGTCCCCGTCCCTGGGCTGGCAAAGAAAGACGGCATATTCAGCCATACCGCAAGTTCGACCAAGGCTTCACCAGCCATGAACAAAGCAATCGCAATGTAACCCAGCGTTAAAATTAAAAAAACAAAGAAAAATACGTTTGCGCCTTTATAGCCAAGAGAACTTCGAAAGCCAACAAATGTATCAATTCCATACCTGGCAAAGAAAAGAATGATCGGAGCTATTAAAAACATCGGAAAAGCATTTCCAAAGAGCGTTGCAGCAAAGGACTGTGATGATCCCAGCATACTTCCTGTATAGGCACCGGTCAGGAGCCCAAAAGCTGATAGCCCGACGACGACTTGAACGAGTATTAAATCCGTGAAACCAAAGATACGGCCTTTTTTGTCTGTGGGCAAAAACCCAAATGCAACATCATTCGTTACAGCAGATGATTGTTTTGGCATTAAAACTCCCCCTTTGCTGGCATTTTCTAGTATTGGTAAAACACTTTCTGCATGGTATTCTAGCGTTAGATGAGTGTGGCGGCTAAAAACAGTGTAATCATGCTCATTACGATTATTACTCCCGCAGCATCTTTCCATTGAGCGTGTTCCGACTTATCGTTTCCATTATTTTCGTATACTTGAATACGTTTTTCTAAATCCTCGTACATGTTTCGGATAAATGGGTCATCCGATTGAAGATTTTGTTCGTATTTGCTTCGGTTTTCCATACATGTCCCCCCATTATTTGAATTTTCAAATGTATATTAATTTATATAGCAATAAACGTGCCAACTATGAAAGCGCTTTAAATTAATGACAATTACAAGTGATTTATCTGTTTTTATTCAAGTATGAAATTTATATTCAATTCTGAAATTTCGAACAGGAGAAATGCAAATGGAATGGAAATCTGTTTTACTTCAACTTTATGATTACTTGATTGTGACTGCTATTGATGGCAGAATCTGCTCTATAGATGGTAATGGTCCAGCTTTTACCGAGAATCTTTCTGCGCATAAAAAAATTGAAGAGTTGGAGATCAAGTTGTTTACGGAAGGTATTAGCTCACGAGTAGAAGAAGATGGAAAAAAACAGGTTTTTAGGCAGACTACTTGGATGGGACTTGATGTCCTCACAACAGTCTTTAAAGAAAAGGATCATTTTTATTTTGCCTACACTCATTTGGCCCCTACCTATACCGGAGCAGAAAGTCACGAACCGATTGATTTTAAGTCCTCCTCTTTTATTGTAAACAGTCAAGCAATGGAAGAAGTTGCTTCTAAATTGCAAAAAGTGGCCGCAGTCGGCGTAACGGTTCTCTTGCTCGGGGAATCTGGTGTCGGAAAAGAAATGGCGGCAAAAACAATACACAAAATAGGCAGTCGTTCTGACAAACCTTTTGTTTCCATAAACTGTGGAGCTATCCCCGATAACTTATTGGAAAGTGAGTTATTCGGATTTGTAGACGGCGCTTTCACAGGAGCTAAAAAAGGTGGAGTCGAAGGGAAATTCCGCCAAGCACATACAGGCATTTTATTTTTGGATGAAATTGGTGAGTTGTCGCTGTCGCTGCAAGTGAAAATTTTAAGAGCACTTGAAGAACGGGTCATCACCCCTATCGGCAGCAGCAAATCTTATCCAGTAGATATCCAAGTCATTGCGGCCACGAACAGGCCTCTCGAAGAAGCGGTAGCAAAGGGTGAATTTCGGGAAGATTTATACTACAGATTAAATGTTGTGCCGATCATGATCCCTTCTTTGCGTGAAAGAGTCGAAGAAATTCCTTCTCTTGTGCAGCATTTTATCCAAAAGCTCAACACACGCTACCAAAAACAAATCAGTTTCTCTCCAGATGCAATAGATTATTTATGTCTGCAGCCTTGGCCAGGTAACATTCGGGAGTTGGAAAATACAGTTGACCGCCTAATTGTCCTATCCAATTCATCAATCATCACAAGCTCATTGATCGAGCAGATCATCCCTCCAACATTTCCGGCTCGAGTTTCCAGTCCCATGATCACCCAATTGATGCCCCTCCAAGAAGCAGTGGAGATATTGGAGGAAGAGTTGATAACGATGGCGATGGAACAATATAAATCCGTTAAATTGGCTTCGAACATTCTGGGGATCAGCCAGCCCACGATGAGCAGGAAGTATAAGAAAATCAGGGAAATGCAGAAGAATGGCGGAGGCTTGCTCAGCAAGCGCAGAATTCTGGAAGAACAGCTGAATAAACATCTGCGTTCCATCACCATCGTCACAGCTGTCGCCATTTCTGCTGAAGAAGTTCGAAACGCGATGAAAGACACGAAAAGTGTAGCCCTTCGAGCTCCACTTTCTCAAAAGTTCACCACAATCCTTGAGCAGGAAGGTGGCATCAAATGGGTCTTCGTATTCCAGATGCAGGAAGATGGTAAAGTGATCCATGTTGCTGCATCTGACGGTTTTATCCTGGAGCCGGGCGAGGAATATATCGGCCCTCCAGAAGTGATGAAAGTCATTTACGAAGCCTTTAAAGGAAAGAGCGGCGTTACACCTCTGTATGAAGATGAATATGGCGTATGGAAAAGCAGTATTGCCCCGCTATACAATGAAGCTGGTAAGATCATGGCCATCATCGGATTCGACTACAGTGAAGAATATGTAAACAGTGAACTGCAGCGGCTCAGCAAGCAACTGAATATCACTTTATAAGCTCTTGCTGTAAATTCCGCAATAAAAAAGGCAACAGATTGAACGAATATCCATTCTTCAATCTGTTGCCTTCTTTTTAAGTTGCATGCTCCTACATCTGTCGATCTTAACTGTAGCGGATCCTTTTCGTTGAATTGCTGATCAGCAATTCTTCTCTGTATTTCGCTACTGTTCTTCGGGATATTTGAATATTTTCCTTGTTCAATATAGCCACAAGGTTTTGATCGGAATATGGTTTTTTACTGTCTTCAGATTGAATGATTTCTTTGATTTTCGCTTTGATTTGGAATGTGGAATCTATTGTCCCTTCCGTGTTCACTAAACCTTTGATAAAGAGCGTTTGTATACCGAATATCCCACAAGGCGTTTGGATATATTTGTTTTTAATGGCTCGGCTTATTGTCGATTCGTGGACCTCCAATAGCTCTGCTGCGTCTTTTAACCGCATAGGCTTAAGAGCTGCGATCCCCTTTTCGAAAAATCCGGGTTGCATTTCCACAAGCAATCTCGCTAGCCGATAAAGCGTTTTATCCCGTTGCTCCAATCCTTGGATTAATATACTGGCGTCTTTTAGATTCGCTTTTAAATATTCTTTTGTTTTAGAATCGCATTCTTTTATCATCTGCGAGTAGTATTCATCGATCGATACGGTAGGAATATGGCGCCTGTTCACGCTCACTACCCACTCTTTTCCGACTTCATTTACAATGATATCCGGAATCACATATTCAATTGCCTCATGGATTATTTCCTGAAGCGGTTTCGGTTTGAGTTTCCTAATATAATCGACAGCATCCTGAATTTCCAGTTTGGACTTACCACATAAACCTGCTATTTTCTTCAAAGCACCTTCTGCTAGATCGTCTAAATGCTGTTCAACAATTTGATAAGGCAAACTGCATGCTGAATAGCTCTGTGCAATTTGAATCAGCAGACACTCCTTCAAATTTCTTGCTCCAATACCTACTGGCTCAAATGTTTGAAGCAGCTGAAGAACTTTTTCAGCCGACTCCACTGCCACATCGTATCTTTCAGCTACAGTTTCTAAAGGAATATCTATATACCCTGATTCATTCAAGTTATTGATGTAATAGAGAAGCATTTTATGTTCAGTTTCACTTAAATAATTACTGAATGGAATTTGTTCCATCAAATATTTTTCTATATCTATAATCCCTTGATTCGCAGGGCTCTGTGCATCTGTATAGTCTTCATTTTTAAGTTTAGTTGAATTGGTTGAAGTGGACTGATTCTTCAAAAGAACCAACTTCTCGATATTTTTAAATCCAATCTGGTGATCTTGGTACTCAATATTCAACAAGGGGTTTTCTGACACTTTCTCTGTTATACAAGCTTGCAGTTCCACCGCGGACATCTGTAAAACCTGCAGCGATTGTTGCATTTCTTGTGTCATTTTTAATGCTACATTTTGTTTGAGATTGACTTCCAGCTGCAATGTCATCGACTCCTTATAAAAATATTATTACTTTTATAATAGTATACATCGGCGACTTTTACTTAATTTTATTAATTATACGTTTTATTTATTCATGCGGGACATGCCAAAAAAACAGACAATCCACAAAGGAGTTGTCTGTTTTTATTCATTTCCGTATTCCAACACCGTTACAAAGCTCCGCTCAAATCAGTAATTTTGGTTAAAGACAACCAACTTAAGTTCTGTCATTTCCTCAATTGCATATTTAACACCTTCACGTCCGACTCCGCTTTCTTTCACTCCGCCATATGGCATATGATCGACCCGGAAGGTAGGAATGTCATTTACCATTACGCCTCCAACATGAAGCTTTCTCGTCGCCATCAATGCTGTATGGATGTTTTCAGTGTAAATTCCCGCCTGCAAGCCGTAACGCGAATCATTTACTTGGCTGATGGCCTCTTCCACTGATTTTACTTTATTGATGACAATGATTGGTGCGAATACTTCCTGGCAGGAAACTTTCAACGCTGCCTCCACTCCAGTCAGTATAGTCGGATGCAGAATATTCCTCTCTGCTTTTCCTCCCGCTGCAACCGTTGCTCCGCCTTGTTTTGCTTCTTCTATCCAAGCAAGCGCACGTTCAACATCTTTCGAGCTGATCAATGCAGAGACATCTGTTGATGGATCTTGTGGATCGCCGAGCTTTAGGCGGTCGGTAGCTTCGACCATTTTCTCCACGAACTCTTCATACAAGTCTTCGTGAACATAGGCACGCTGCAGGGAAATACAAACTTGACCTTGAAATGCAAAGGCTCCCGACACACAGCGGGCGATAATTTTGTCGAGATCAATTCCACTGTCGATGATGACAGCTGCATTTGAACCCAGTTCCAACGTCACCCGTTTTAAACCGGCTTTGTTGCGAATGCCTATCCCGACAGCCGGGCTTCCGGTAAACGAAATTTTCTTCACTCGGTCATCCTTGACCAAGGCTTCGCCGATCACGGCACCGCTCCCAGTTACTACATTTAATGCACCTGCCGGCAAACCGGCTTCTTTGAACACCTCTGCCAGGAATAGAGAAGACAAGGGTGTTTGTCCTGCTGGCTTTAATACGACTGTGTTTCCAGAAGCAATCGCTGGACCCACTTTATGGGCAACCAAGTTCATTGGAAAATTGAACGGCGTAATCGCACCAATAACACCCAAAGGCTCACGTACCGTATAAGCAATCCGATTCTCCCCACCCGGAGCAGCATCCATCGGAATCGTCTCTCCATGCATGCGCTTTGCTTCTTCGGCCGCAAATTTGTATGTGGCAATTGTTCGGTCGACTTCTGCACGAGCTGTTTTTATCGGCTTGGCTGCTTCATTTGCAATAATGCCCGCTGCTTCATCCGCCCGTTTTTCGAGAATCTTTGCTACATTTTCTAAAATTCCAGCACGCTCATGGGCAGGCAGCTCCGCCATCGTCTCTGCCGCCTTATATGCCGCATCCACCGCCCGGTCCACGTCTTCTGCAGTTGCAGAAGCGACTTGGGCAATCTCTTCATTACTGTAAGGGGAATAAAGAGGCGTATATTTGTTTGCCTCAACCCATTCCCCATTTATAAATAATTGTTTCTTGACTGTGGTTGCTTCGACCTGTGACATGCAACTTACCCCCTTATATTTTTACAAGATTATTTTCAACAGCAGTAAAAGTTTCGTGGATAATATCAGTCATCGCGACCACTTCTTCTTGAGTAATGGTCAACGGTGGCGCAAATACCAGTGTATCCTGGCCATCAAATACGACCGAACGGAAAATCAGGCCTCTCTTGGCTGCTTCGGCTACTAGTTGGGGAACGATTGGCGATTCGAACCTCTCATTTGTCTCTTTGTCTTTGACCACTTCAATTGCCCCGATCAGACCGAGCGTCCGTACTTCTCCGATAATGTCATGCTGCTGTTGAAGCTTGGTGAATTCTTCGAGCATCACTTTGCCCATTTCCTTGGAGTTGGCGACTAAATTTTCACGTTCAATAATTTCAATGTTCTTCAACGCAACTGCACAAGCCATTGCATGGCCGCTGTATGTGTAGCCGTGTAACAGCGTGCCTGTTGACAGTTCAGTAAATTCTTTATGGAGAGGCTCGGAAATCATGACGCCCCCTAATTGCGCGTAACCGCTTGTAACTCCTTTGGCAAAGCACATCATATCCGGAACGACATCATAATGTTCAATACCGAAGTAGGTTCCCGTACGTCCGAATCCGGTGATCACCTCATCGGTGATGAACAAAATTCCATGCTCGTCACAGATGCTGCGTACCGCTTTAAAATATCCTTCAGGAGCGATGTGGACACCGCCAGCCCCTTGGACAGGTTCTGCCACAAAAGCTGCGACCGTATCCGCACCTTCACGTTCAATCACTGCCCGCAAAGACTCCGTTGAAAAGTTTTCTGCGTAATGGAAGTCAGGTGCGATGGAAGTTGTAAAATCGCGAAACGGTTTTAACCCGGTTGCACTCGTGGCTCCCATCGATACACCATGATAAGACTTGGTCCGTGAAATGATCTTTTGGCGATTCGGCTGGCCTTTCAAAATCCAGTAATGGCGTGCGAGCTTATAAGCCGTATCGTTCGCTTCAGAACCGCCTGAAGTGAAAAAGGTCGACGACAAGTTTCCTGGAGCAATTTCTGCAAGTTTTGCGGCTAAACGGATTGCCGGTTCATTGCTGAAAGTCGCAAAGCAAGAACTGAAAGCCAGTTTCTTCATTTGGGCAGCAGCTACTTCCCCGATTTCCTCGCGGCCATGTCCGATATTGACATTCCAAAGTGAGGACATGCCATCAATTAGCGTCCTGCCACTCATATCCGTTAAATAGATACCTTTTCCTTCAGTAAAAATAAACGAAGCCCCTTTTTCCTGTTGTTGGCCAATTGGCGAAGTGGGATGTAAAAAGTGTTTTTTATCTAATTCCATCAATTCTTGAATTTCTTTTTCTCTATTCATCAATAACAGCTCCCTTTGATATAAGTAATTTTAGATTCATAACATATACAGCAAGTTCCATGCCAACTCTTTTTCTGAAGAATTAAAAGAAACTTCCTGCTTTTTGATTCATATTCGAATTAAAATGATATATTTGATTCAGATATGAATCATTCGTAAGATTTGATTTATTTTTGAATCATTCTTAGAGGTTCAATTAAGGAGGGATTGCATGGAGAACGAATTATTGCAAATTGAGCTAAATAAAATTATCGAAACATCGAATAATAATATTACTGTGACGGACCAAGATGGCATCATTTTGCGTTCTAACCCCAACCACTGGTCCATCTACGGAATTGAACCCGACCAGTATATCGGAAAATCAGTTTATCAGCTCCAAAAAGAAGGAGTTCTATCTCCTTCAATCCATGCCATGGTTCTCGAAGACAAAAAACCAGTCCAAATACTGCAGAAGACCAAAACAGGGCGGACTGTCATGGCGACTGGATTTCCAGTATTCGACCATAATGGTGAGATTATGAGGGCCATCAGCTATAGCCAAGATCAAACGGAAATCTTCAATCTCCATGAACAATACAAAGGCCTGGAAAAGAAATTGGTCAGTTATCAAACCGAAGTAGAGGAATTGCGGGGAAAAGAAGCAGATTATCATGGCATCCTGTATCGAAGTTCTTCCATCGAGCAGATTGTAAAAACTATTTACAGCGTTTCTAAAACAGATGCCTCCGTCCTTTTGCTTGGACCTTCAGGTGTAGGGAAAAGCACATTCGCCCGTATGCTCCATGCCCAAAGCAACCGAAAAAACGAACCGTTTATAGAAGTGAATTGCAGTACCATTCCAGAAACTTTATTCGAATCAGAAATGTTCGGTTATGAGTCCGGTTCGTTTACCGGCGCAAGTAAACATGGTAAACAAGGGTTAATTGAAAATGCGGAACAAGGAACTCTCTTCTTAGATGAAATTGGGGAATTGCCTTTAGCCGTCCAATCAAAACTTTTGCGGGTACTTCAAGAGAAGAAAGTAATGCGGATAGGTGGTAAGAAGGAAAGACAAGTGAATTTCCGGCTCATTACAGCGACTAATAAAAATATCGAAGAGATGGTTGAAAAAGGTGAATTCCGTTTGGATTTATTTTATCGCATCAATATCATCCCACTTCAAATTCCACCTTTAAAAGATAGAAAAGAAGATCTACCTATTTTAATCAACCATTATGTTCAAAATATCAATGAAAAATACCAGTTGGCTAAAAAATTCCATACAAGTACCTATGATGTGCTCACCCAATATAATTGGCCTGGAAATGTGAGGGAATTGGAAAATATTTTAGAACGGGTTATATTAACCGTTGATGAAGAAACCATTCTTCCTGAACACCTTCCAGCCAATTTCAGAAGCTCTATTCCTCATATAGAAGACAGGGCTGCGTCAGAAATTAATCATGTTGAGGCTGAGGAACATGATTGGAAGACCTCTATTGAGAAGATTGAAACCCAGTTGCTGAAAAAAGCTTCAAAACACTGTAAAACAACTTACGAAATGGCCGACTATCTTGGAATCAGCCAACCATCTGTTGTGCGTAAACTGAAACAATATGCTATAAGCAGAAATTTGTAAGTCAAAATCCCACGACAAAGAGCCGATTGAAGAGCATATCTTTAATCGGCTCTTGCTATCTCCATATGAAACATGATCATTCTTTCTTTGCCTACTGTAGCTGTTCGATGGGCTGTTTTGGACTAGATATCCACGCCACCGGTTACCACCAGCAATAAACCCACAACCGCCCTTCTCCCATTCAACTTACCTGCGTCGCGGCAATGCCGAAAAAGGATCCCGGATCGTCTGAAAACACCACCCGTTCGAAATGGGCATGGAATCCCGCTTCCGCAAGGAGCTCTTCCCATTCCGGCATGGAAAACAAGCCGCCTTTCATACTGTCATGTTCATGGGTGATCTGCCCATCCCTGTCCCGCATAACATAGGCATACTCCGTTTCCAGCATTTGATCATCCGGGTCGCTGTCATAAGTCCACTCCAAATACCGCATGCCCCGCCCGTCCTTATCAATCCCGCCATGGTTCGTCCGCGGCTCGAACGTTTCCGTGTATTCATCCGGCATGATGAACAGCAGGCCGTCCGGTTTGAGATGCTTTTTGGCATTTTTCATGATCGCCAGCAAATCGGCTTTGTCTGTAAAGTGGGTGATCGCATCGTGGATAAACACCAAATCAAACTGGCGGTCCACTGTCAGCGTCCGCATATCCCCCTGCATATGCGGGCAATCCGGATTCAGCTTGCGGCTGATTTCCAGCATGTCTGCTGACAGGTCCGTCAAGGTCATTGAAAAATGCTTTTTTAGGTAAAAAGCGTTGCTGCCTCCTCCCGAACCGAATTCCAGCGCTTCTTTGACTTGCGGATGATACTGTTGGATGATCTTCAGGAAAAGATGGGCTTCTTCCTCGTATTCCGTGTGCGGTGACAATAACGGCCACCATTCCGCCAGTTCCTTGTACAGCTTCATGCGGACTCACCCTTCCGATTTTTCTTTTATTATATAGCGGGTGAGCGGAAACTGCAGAAAAAAACGATTCCAGAACTAAAATCTGGAATCGCTTTTCATTAAACTTCTTTAACCACTGTATAAGAGTACAGATCGTGCGGGAATTTCTCGCCTTCGTAGGCGTCGTAATGGGCGCGGTCCTTCAAATAGACGAAAGGACCGACGGTATCGCGATGCACGATACGCTCAAGGATCTGTTCAGGCGTCGGTTCGCCGCCTGCTTCGTTTTGAACCTCGATGCCCATCATCTTATGGCCGACCGTCTGGCCTTTCAATCTCATCTGCGCGTATTCCAGTCCCCAGAAAATCACGGTCGGCGATACGACCGTGTAGATAAAGCTGTTCTTCGTTTTTCTTTTCAATAGTGGCTCAATCACGAACGATACCGCAGTGGAAATCGCTGTATCGATCAATCCCGCTTTCAAGCGCTTTTTCGTTAGTTCATTCATTTAGTTCATCCCTCCGTTGCGAGTAGTAAAGTAAAGGCTAAGAAAATAGTTGGTGTCGCTGACCATTCGGACCAATAACGTTCTTCAATTCCTCGAAACAAGGTTTGCAGGGAAACCTACAGAGTAGTCAACTTCTTTATTGTACTCTAAATCCCTTAATATCCCAAATAAGTTCACTGCAAGAAAAAAAGCATCCTCTTAAAGATGCTTTTTCATCGTGTTCCTACTATATTAAATCGTCATACTGCCGAAACCGCCATCGACCCGCAGCAAGGAACCTGTCACAAATCCGGAAGCCTTGTCGGAAGCCAGGTATACGGCGGCTCCCTGTAATTCATCGGGGTCGCCGAACCGGTTCATCGGAGTATGTTCCATAATGGAAGCAATCCGGTCTTCACTTAAAATCTTCTTGTTTTGCTCAGCAGGAAAGAATCCAGGAATAATGGCGTTTACACGGATGCCATGAGGTGCGAATTCTCTTGCTAAAAACTGAGTGACGCTGTTGACGCCCGCTTTGGAGGCGGAATACGTAAAGACTTTTGATAACGGGGTAGTGGATGACACAGACGAGATATTGATGATGCTGCCTTTTCTTTTCTGCTCGATCATCCGTTTCGCAAACACCTGCGTCGTAAATACCAGCCCTTTCAAGTTGACGTCCATAATGTCATCCCACTCGTCCATCTCCAGTTCAAGGAAAGGAGTCGAACTGTTTTTGCCGGGCGCATTGAGGACAATATCCCAGCCGCCTGACCAGGCTTCAATTTCCTTTGCCAGGTTTTCAATCGATTCCTGTGAACTGACGTCTCCTTGAAAAGATTTGGCAGTCCCGCCATTTGCTTCAATTTCTTTTGTCACCTTCTCCGCTTTTTCCATATTCCGGCCGACAATAGCCACTTTCGCTCCCTGATCAGCCAACCCTTTCGCGATTGCCCCACCGAGTGCACTGTTGCCTCCAAGCGCCACTGCCGTCTTTCCTGTCAAATCAAATAGATTACCCATTTTATATTCCTCCTGAATTTCAGTAATTTGCTGTTCTCTATTTGCCGCTTTGCTCCAAAAAACTCCGTTCCCTGTCTGGAAGAGAACGGAGTTTTTTTACTTCGAACTCGGAATAGGATTCAGCGAATCGCCGCTTTTGTCCGTCTGTTCGACTGGCTGTGCCGCCACTCGTTTTCTTTCGTTTTCGGCTTTCTCTTTAACTTCACCAATCGACTTCTGAATATCCGCCATTTTCTTACTGTCCAAATAATAAAACTTCATCGCAATCAAGGATACGATCCAACCGAGCACCGGTATTCCAAATGCCAGGAAAATGGTCATACCATATAGGGAAGCGGTCAATGTTTCCCCAATTTCAGGAAATGTATTCTTATAGCCTATTAAAGCCACTGCGAAGCCGACAAGGGCCGGAGCTAAAGAAGAAATCATTTTATCGACAAACGAGAATAGCGTGCCGATCATTCCCGGAACATAACGCCCGGATTTATAGGTTTCATAATCAGATACATCCGCAATCATCGGAATGACTAATGCTGATGGCAGATTTCCGAAGCCCAGTCCCAATGTGTACAGAACAATGAATGCAATTGTAGCAAAACCAAGATTATCAAGTGCAATCGTTGTCGGATCGATCACAAAAAGAAGTGCAATGAGAATACCGAATGCGCCAAGCCCAATCCAGGTTGAGGCGATAAAGGATTTTTTCAAATCCTTTTTCCTTGCATACGCCACACCCGCAAATGTGATTATCAAGGTAGGGATAAGAATAATCATTGAAATGGTTCCGCTTAATTCATAGTCTCCAAGCAGGATATCGAATAACATGACCATCACGACAGCATGACGGAGAACACTTAACGTCAATTTATCGCTGGAAGCTGCAATAATCAGCATTTGCAGCGGCCGGTTCCCTTTCAGGATCGGCCAATAATCACGGATACTTGTTTTCACATTCAATTCTGATAGACCAAAGAATTCTTTGCGGTCCTTTGCCCAGATTCCCGCTACCGCCATACCCGTGAATATCAAACCAAGGACAATGACATACGTGTTCAGTTCTGTAAACAGCGGCATGGTGAAACCGCCGTGTTTAGCCACCAGGTAAGAAGCGACGAAAATCTGACCACCAGTAAACAGCAGAGTATTATTGATTCCGTCAAATACCGCAAAGAGTGGACGTTGTTTCGGATCGTTCGTCAGAGCAGTCTGTGCTGCTTTTGTGCATGCTGTCTGAAATGTATAGCCCACAATATAAACAGCGTAGACAGCAATGAAAAACAGCATTTGAAACGCTTCCGGCAATAGATGCGTAACATTGTACATCGTCATAAGGGAAACGGCTAAAATCACATTCCCTATAATCATCAACGGCCGGAACTTGCCGAATTTCGATTCGGTCTTATCGATGATAAAACCGATGATTGGATCTGTGATTCCATCAAACACACGCATGAGAGTCAAAATCATACTGACCGCCACTACGGTCAGCCCTGCGATCCCTGTAGCATAATAGCTGACAAAAGCCAGGGCGAACATGTACATATTCGTAGCAGTATTATTTAATGTAAAAAAGCCGATCTGCCATAATTTCGCCTTGTGGTATCCGTAGTTATCGCTTGCTGCTGCGCTTGTCATAGAATCCCCTCTTTTCTCTCATAATAATTGTCCTGTCCAAATCTTCAGCATCTTTCATGAATACGCTTTCAAATCTTTTTTAAATCTAACTTTATCGCTTCCACCCATAAATTGAAGAGTTTTAATTATTTGTTTGGCCAACAAACTATATAACTAACAATATATATGAAAGCGCTTCAGCAAGCAACCCTTTCGTTGCAATTTTCTAAAAATATTTTTAAATAAAAAAACTGATTTGCTCCCGGGTACACAATTCGGGTAGCAAATCAGCCTCTCTTTTCTTTACGCTGTCACGGTTATTGCCTGTTGCTGTGCTTGCAGGCAGAGTTCTGCCGCCTTGAAGGCATGAGCCTGCGTCATCGCATGCTCTGTACGGTTCAAGCAGTCTTTGATGAGTTCCCCGAAGAACGGAAAGCCGACTTGCCCAGACAGGCTATAATGCTTTTCTCCGTCTTTATTGACCAGGTACAACTGATCGCCGGTTTCATCACGCGCCACATCCACGTATTTCCGGATTTCAATGGTGCCTTCTGTTCCCGTGATGAAGGTGCGGCCATCTCCCCAAGTGCTTAAGCCATCCGGAGTGAACCAATCGACCTTGAAGATCTGGGTGGCGCCATTATCGCCGCGCAGCGTAGCATCTCCGTAATCTTCCAGTTCCGGATGATCAGGATTATTGTAATTTCCGACCTTGCTGTGGAGAATCTCTGCATCTTTACAGTCGGCATAATATAAAAATTGCTCAATCTGATGGCTGCCGATATCGCAGAGGATTCCGCCATACTGTTCTTTGTTGAAAAACCAGTCCGGACGGCTGGAGGCATTCAGGCGATGCGGCCCGAATCCCGTCACTTGAATGACGCGGCCGATTGCCCCATCTTTAATAAGCTCCCCGGCGAAAACCGCTCCTTCTACATGAAGACGCTCACTGAAGTAAACCATGTATTTCTGGCCGGTCTGTTTTACGACTTCTTTGGTTTCTTCCAATTGAGCCATCGTCGTGAAAGGGGTCTTATCCGTAAAATAATCTTTTCCGGACTCCATGACCCGGTTTCCAAGCGCGCTCCGTTCAGAAGGAATGGCAGCTGCGGCCACCAGTTTAACCGTGTCGTCCTGCAAAATATGTTCCAGGGATGGTGCAGCTTGAGCCTGTGGATATTTCCCGATAAACTCCTGCACTTTCTCGGGATCCGGATCATATACCCATTTCAACGTCGCTCCTGCTTCCAGCAGTCCGTTGACCATACCGTTGATGTGGCCATGGTCCAGAGCTGCTGCTGCTATCGGGAACTCCCCTTCTCCAACAACCGGGTTCGGCTTTCCTTTGGGTGCATAAGTCATTCCATCTTTACTCATGTGAATGCGGCCTCCTGTTGTTTATATTTTTTCCGTTGCATGAAACCAGTCAGCATAACCCAGCTTCCGCAGATTTTCAGCCGATGTTTCCAGGCAATCGAAAGGATCGCGGCCATAAGTATCATCCTGTTCAACGAGGAAATACTGGGCGCCGCTGGCAAGTCCCGCATCGATGACCGCTGGCATATCCATATTGCCTTCGCCCACTTCAGCGAATTCGATAAGGTTGGTGAATTTCCCGAAAAATGCGGCCATATCCTTTAAATCATCTTCATTGATATCCAGTTTGCCGATCCGGTAATCCTTCAGATGCAATAACGAAATCCGCCCTGCATATTGCTTGATGATTTCGACCGGATTTTCACCAGCGCGCTGAATCCAATGGACATCCAATTCAAAGCCCAGCTTTTCCGTATTATTCTTGATCAAATCAAGCAGATATTCACCGTTGTATTTCTGGAATTCGATATGGTGGGTATGATAATACAGCTCGATGCCATGCTCTGACAAGCGCTCTGCCATCCCTTCCGCTTTGGCGATGAATTCCATGATTTTGTCTTTGTCGCCCATCACCGTCAACGGCAGCATGCCGATGCGCAGGAACGTGCAATTTAGTGTTTTGCAGTCCTGGACGATTTTATCGAAATCGCTGGTCAACGTCTCTCCGGGCATGCCGGGCATCATCGGTTCCACTGGAGCCGACAGTGCAGCTATTTCAATTTCAAAATCCTGACTTGCTCTTTTCAGCTCCGCCACGTTTTCTGCCGTCATCGGAATCTGCGAGACTTCCACTGCGCGATAGCCCAGGTCATGGATGTTCTTCATCGTTTCGTAGACACCGATTTCTTCCACTTTGTCCTTCAACATCATCATCTGTACGCCGATTTTTCCTTTTTTCATTGGTAGACCTCCATTGCTATTTCTTTTCTGTCCTCGCTTGAATCACGGATCGCCTGGATCATTTCCATTGAGGTTTGTGCATCTTTTGCATGGATATACTGATCTGTGTCGTTTTTGATGCAGTCATAGAACAGATTAATCAGTTTTGCATGGCTAGCGCCGTAATAAAACTTGGTTCCGGGCAGCTTTTCATCTTCAATGATTATCTCTTTCCGCCCATCGTCATCCGACTGTGTCAGAATACTGTCTTTAATGGTGAACTTGCCTTTTTCCAAAATCACCTGGAGTTCCACAGATGAGTTGACGCTATTGGCATTGGTGGCAAAAAGAAGGCCGGTTGCGCCGTTCGTAAATTGCATATTGGCAGTAGCCGTATCCTCCACTTCAATGCCGTAATCCAGCAATTGGTCGATCGACCCTTTGATTTTCACAAGCTCCCCGCCAAACAGCTGCATCAGGTCCATCGTGTGCAGGGCCTGGTTGATCATCACGCCGCCCCCCGCCAAGTCCATCCGGCCGCGCCAGGGTTTGATGTCGTAATAGGCTTTCGGACGGAACCAGGCTACCAGGCCTTTAATGCCGAGCACCCGTCCGTATTCGCCGCTCTCCACGATTTCCTGCAGCTTCTCCACTGTTTCGTTCAAGCGGTTCTGCAGGCAGATGCAGATCTTCACGTCTTTATAGCGTTTTTCCAGCTCCACTAAAGAACCGCCTTCTTTGGCATTAAGCGCCAAGGGCTTTTCCTGAAAAACATGGACGCCTTTTTCGACGCAGGCTTTTGTGGCCTCGTAATGAAGATGATGCGGCAGGCAGATATGGACGCAGTCAAGCGTTTCTGTGGCAAGCATCTCACGGTAATCGGTATAGAAGGCGGCTCCGGCCACCGCCAGGCTTTCATCCAAGTCACAGACAGCTGTCAGGACAGCATCGGGATTGCTTTGAATGACCGGGATATGAATTTTGGAAATATCCCCAAGGCCAATTACTCCTATTTTCAACATATGGCTTCTCCTCTGTGAAAAACAACTCAAAGCCAAATCGGCGATGAGTTTGTTTTCCGTTCTTATTTTTGGACCAGCGCAGTTTTTTCTTCTTCAATCTTTTTGTTCAGTTCAGCAAAATACAAGTCTTCATCCACCGGCAATTCCACTTCTTTATCTAGCCAGCTTGAAAGATGAATCGCATTCGCAAGTGCCACACCTTGGATTCCATCGCTGCCCGGAGCGAGCAGCGGTGTACCGTCCAGTACGTTGGCAGCAAAGTTCTTCAATACGTCTGTATGCTGAGCACCCCAGACATTTTCAAACTCCAATACTTCCTCGTCGTAGATATCTGCTGCACCCGTGCCCATGAAGATTTTCATGACGTCCTGCATGTCCATCTTCGCGCTCATTTCAGCTTCCGGTACTTTCAGGCGCTTGATGGTGACTTTCTTGCTGTCATCAACTACGATTTTCCCTTTATCACCGAGAATTTCAAAACGGTCAGTTCCCATGATGTCATGAGTGGCTGTGACGAATACGCCAGTTGCCCCATTGCCGTAATCCAGCAATGCCGTCACTTCATCTTCCACCGCGATGTCCCGCTGGTAGCCGTATTTCACATTGGAATAAACTTTTTTCGGCATACCCGCAATCCATTGCAGCAGGTCCAGCTGATGTGGTGCCTGGTTAACCAGCACACCGCCGCCTTCGCCTTCCCAAGTCGCTCTCCATGCACTTTGATCGTAATAGCCCTGAGGTCTCCACCAAGTCGTGATGATCCAGTTGGTGCGGCGGATGCCGCCGATTTCACCGTTGTCGATAACCGACTTGACCTTCTGATACAATTCGTTAGCTCTTTGGTTGAACATGATGCCGAATGTCAATTCAGGCTTGGTCGCAGCAAAATCGTTCAATTCCTTGACTTGCTTTGTATAGACACCCGCCGGTTTTTCCAATAATGCATGAACGTCTCTCTTCAGTGCATTGATGCCCATTTCCGGGTGCAGGTAATGCGGCACACAGGTTACGATAGCATCCACGTCGCCACTTTCGATCAATGCAATATAATCATCATAAAAAGGGATGTCCGGATATTTTTCAGCTGCCAGCTTCTTTTTTTCAGGATCGATATCGCAGATTGCCCCGATTTCCATGTTCGGCACTTTGCCTTCGGTGATAAATCCTGCATATGCGCCTCCTTGTGCTCCCAATCCGATAATTCCTAATCTCAATTTTTTCATCATACATTCTCCTCACTGTATTTTTTTAGGCGTAAATTCCGATAGACTTTTGCGGTCATCCCCACTTTTTCTTTGAAATAACGACTGAAATGGGAAACGCTTTCAAAACCGCTGTCATGAGCGATTTCTTTCAGCGCCTTTTTCGGTTCTGCCTCAAGCAGGTATTTCACCCGGTTCAACCGGCAGCCCATGACGTATTCCATAATGGTGAAGCCCGTCATCTCTTTAAAAACATGAGATGTATAGGATTTACTTAAATTTAATGCTTCTCCAATGGAAGCCACCGTTATTTTTTGGTGATAATGCTCTTGGATATAGGCGGCGATGTTTTCTGCATGCTCTTCCTTTTCGGCTTTCTTTCCAGGTAATTTCAACGAATCGATTTGTCCCAGACGGTTGACCTGCACGAGAATCTGCAGCAACAGAATCTTCATTTCTGTTTCTTTCAGTACTCCGGTAAAGTCCTTACTCCGATACACTTCCTCCAAACGGGAGATCAATTTCTCCAATTGCCTGGATTCTTCATTTTCATTTGTGCGAATCAGACAATAATGCAGCTTTTGGAAGACATCCAACAAATTCAGGCCACTCACTTCTTTTAAAGCGCCTTCGATCCACTGAGGCGAAAAATGGATCATGCTCCGGACATATTCACTGTTTGGGGAAGTATTCGGCTTGTGAAGAGCCATTCCGTCCATCAGAAGAATGTCACCCGGCTCCAAATCGTAAATCTGGTCATGGATCAAATAGCGGCACGAACCCGCATGAAAAAAATAAATCTCATATTCCTGATGGGAGTGATAATCAATATGTTCCCAATGCCTGTCCATCCGGTAATTCACCATAATCGGCTTTTCGATATAAATCCTGCCTTTCAAATGAATCTACCCCCATTCTATATTAATTTCAGATAACTTCATTATCTGTAAATGCCTATTTTATAGATAAAATTATCCGAGAATGCTTTATGCAGAATTGCTTCGGATAATTTACAAACTATTTCGTTCATTAGTGTAAAGGTACGCGACAAATCTTTTGGATGCAATGAGGATTTTTCGGACTGCCGCTGTGCCGATGGCTTGTTATTCGGCAGAAACCATTTTCTTTATGGTATGCTTTTAACATAGAAGGACACCGGTGAAAGCATTCGGATGCTCCAAATAAGAACGCCTGCATTCATTTATGCCTGCGAAAACTATTAATACGGAGGAAAGATAAAATGGTTACTGGCGATGGATCCTATATCAAAAAGATAAACAGAAGCTTGATTCTCCAAAAAATCATCGAATACGGCATGATTTCACGTGCGGACCTTGCGAAAACAGTCGGCTTGAACAAAGCGACCATTTCTGTTCAGGTAGCGGATCTGCTCGATGAAGAATTGATCTACGAAACCCAGCAGGAACATACGGCACTTGGCAGAAGACCCATCATGCTGTCACTCAACCGGAAAGCCGGATTTGCGCTTGGCATCGACCTTGACGCCAAGCACATCACCTACACGCTGTCCGATCTTTTGGGCTATCCGGTCCTTTCAAAGGATGTTCCACTGGAAACGTCCGATTATGAGACCATTCTTCAATTGGTCCTCGCCGAAATAAAAGAATTCCAGCTCCAATGCGCGGACAGCCGATACGGCATGGTCGGTGCAGTTATCGGAATCCATGGTACGGTCGGCAAAGACGAGAAAGTGTTTTTCGTCCCACAGCACCAATGGCGGGAAAAAGACTTGAAAGCCGACATTGAAAAAGAAATCGACGTGGACATCTACATCGAAAACAACGCGAACCTGTCTGCTTTCGCTGAAAAGGTATTCAATCACCATGACAGTGAAAACCTGTTGAGCATCGCGATGTATTCGGGCATGGGGCTTGGCATTATCCTGGACGGGGAACTGTTGAAGGGCTACAACGGGTATGCCGGCGAAATGGGCCATATGATCATTTTCCCCGGCGGCAAACAATGTACCTGCGGCAACCGCGGCTGTTGGGAGCTCTATGCTTCCGAATCTCGCATGCTGCAGGAAATAGCGGTGTTGAAAAACAAACCCGACGCCAGCTATGCCGAGCTGCGCAACTGGATAACAGAAAAAGATCCAGAGGTATGCCAATATATCGAGCAATTTTTCGAGTATTTGTCGATTGGCCTGAACAATGTCATCAATCTCTACAACCCTGAGACACTGGTGCTCAACAGCGAAATACTGAAGATGTTGCCGGACGCACTCGACAGGATCAAAAGCCACCTGCATTCCACTTTCAATCAATACCGCGAACTGAAATTGTCTGAACTCGGCAAGGATGCCTGCGTCATGGGTGCTTGCGCTTTGGCAGTCAATCGATTTTTGGAAGTTCCCGAGCTTCGGCTTTCGCTGTCTGCGGAACATCTTCCAGCCAACTTACCGGTTTCATAAACCAATGCAGCAAAATCAAATATCCCCTTCTGCCTGTTTGGCAGAAGGGGATATTTTCATTTAGGAGACCGCAACCTGCTCTTTGACATTGAAGAAATTACTGGCATTGTCGTAACAGATGTTCTTCACGTATTTCTCAAGCAGCTCCATGTCTTTCGGGACTTTTCCTTCTTCTGCCCATGAACCCAGCAGATTGCAGAGGATTCTTCTGAAATACTCATGTCTGGAGAAGGACAGGAAGCTTCTGGAATCTGTCAGCATCCCGATGAAATTGCTGATCAAGCCGATATTCGCCAACGTTTTCATATGGTCTTCCATGCCATCGATATGGTCATTGAACCACCAGGCTGTTCCTGCCTGCACTTTCCCCGGAATTCCGGCACTTTGGAAATTCCCTGCCATAGCAGCCAGGATATTGTTATCCCGTGAGTTCAAGCTGTACAGAACCGTTTTCGGCAATTGATCCTTGACGTCCATTGCATCCAGTAAGCCGGACAATTTGTCTGCCAGCAAAAGATCGCCGATTGAATCGAAGCCGCTGTCCGGTCCGATTGCATTGAACATTTTCGTATTGTTATTGCGCAGAGGGCTCAAGTGCAATTGCATAACCCATCCTTTTTCCGCATACAAACGCCCGAGCTCAAGCAGTGTATAGGTTTTGAACTGGTCGATTTCTTTGGCGGTCAGTTCGTGCCCGTCCCGGCGTTTGCTGAAAGCAGCTGCCGCTTCTTCCTTCGTTGTTTTTTCAAAGAACAGGACACTGATGCCGTGATCGGAGCTTCGGCAGCCATGCTCATCAAAATAATCGACACGCTTCGCCAACCCTTCCAAGAACGCATCATAACTGCGCATCGGCAAGCCGGAAGCCGTCTCCAGCTTGTCGACCCAAGAAGAAAATTCAGCTTTTTCGATAGCTAAGCCTTTGTCTGGACGGAAGGATGGTGAAACTTGGATGGCGAATCCCTCTTCCGCCAATTTCTTGTGGGTCGCCAGGTCATCCGTGGGATCATCCGTCGTGCCGACAAATTCCACTTTTTCTTTTTTCAGGATAGATCGCACCGACAGTTCAGGAGTTGCGAGTTGACGGTTCGCTTCTTCCCAAATAGCCGGGGCGGACGCTTCATTCAGAATTTCATCGATTCCGAAATAATGGAGCAGTTCTAGATGCGTCCAGTGGTACAAGGGATTGCCGAATAAGTTCGGAACGGTCTTTGCCCAGGCCAAAAACTTTTCATAATCACTTTTGTCTCCAGTAATATACGGTTCACTGATGCCGTTCGCCCGCATGGCACGCCATTTGTAATGATCGCCTGCCAGCCAGATTTCAGTGAGGTTTGCATAGTTTTTATCTTCGAAAATTTCATCCTGGCTTAAATGGTTGTGGTAGTCGATGATCGGTAGATGCTTGGCCGTCTGGTGGTAAAGCTCTTTTGCCGTGTCATTGTACAGCAAGAAATCTTCTGTGATGAAAGTTTTCATATTCATACCCCTTTTCGATTGTAAGCGCTTTAAATTGAATAGTAACTTTACATTAAATAATTTGTTTGACCGACAAACTAATTGAATATCTTCATCATAGTACGGCGGACCTAAAACTTCAAGTAAATATTCTCTTTTTTCTGAATAAAAATAGGCAGCTAGTTTAAATGTTTTTTTTGAATAGCAAAAGCTTCTCCCCCACTTCAAGTGGCTTTACGATTTTCTTAAACGTCAACTAGCGGTTTGCCGATGGATTCTTCAGGGAACTCATGGGTTAATAGAGTAGGATGAAAAAGGAGTGATGACCGTGATTTTTTTACTTGTTTGGCTGCTGCTGGTCGGCTATGCTGTTTTTCTTGCACCCGGCGGCGAGACCGATCCCGTTCTGTCGAATATCTTCAGCGGTCAGCTGGGGGAAATCGACCCGCTGGTACTGGCCGTCTTCAACTCGCTCGGGTTGTTTCCGATAGTTTTTTTGACCTTGCTGCTGCTGAATGACCGGCAAAAATGGCCGGCCTGGCCGTTCGCGCTTTTGTCTTTCGGCGTCGGCGCATTTTCACTCCTATTGTATTTCGCTTTCGGCGATCGGCAAGCTGAAAGAGGGTTGCGTACACCGAAATGGCTCGTTCGCTTTCTCGGTTCCCGCTTCTGGCTCATTCTCCTGATGCTGTCCTGGGCCGTCAACGGACTGACGCTGCTGCAGGGTTTTTCACTGGCCGCCTACCGCGAAGCCTTTTTCACGTCAGGTCTGGTATCTGTCATGACCGTTGATTGGTTTGTGCTGTGGGGCTTATCCGTCTACACTGTCCACCGCTTCTATCCGGAGGCGAAACGCAAAGCGCTCGCCTGGATCCCGATCATCGGCCCCGTGCTTGTATTGTTCCTCAATAAAAAACACCAGAAACTTTAAAAATACGGCCATTACGCTGAAATCCGCGTAATGGCCGTATTTATTTCTGCTTATTGAGCTGTCATGCCGCCGTCCACCACAAACTCCGAACCTGTGGAATAGCTTGCTTCGTCCGAAGCAAGAAACATCACCATATTGGATACTTCCTCTGATTGTGCGACGCGCTTCAACGGGATATGCTTTGAAAATTCCTCGACTGCCGCTTTGGTGTCTTCCTGAACAACCATCGGGGTCGCAATAACGCCGGGGTGCACGGAATTCACACGGATGCCGTAGTTGGCGCATTCCATCGCTGCCGCTTTGGTCATACCCCGAACTGCGAATTTCGTATCGGTATAGCCGATGGCACCAGCCACCAAACCATTCATGGATGAAATGTTGACGATCGACCCGCCGCCGGCTTTTTGCATGGACGGGATGACGGTTTTCATACCAAGGAACACAGATACCTGGTTAATGTCCACAATGCGGCGGTATTCTTCTTCTGTCGTCTGAAGAATCGATTTCGCCATCGTGATGCCGGCATTATTGACCAGCACGTTCACCGGACCGAATGCTTTTTCGGCTTGTGCCACAACTGCTTCCCAATCTTCCGCGCTCGTCACGTTCTGCTTAACGAACAATGCATCTTCTCCAAGTTCAGCTGCCAAAGCCTGGCCTTTTTCTTCGTTCAAATCCGTCAGCACGACCTTCGCACCCTCTTCGATGAATTTTTTCGCATGTGATGCACCCATGCCTTGGGCCGCACCTGTAATAATCGCTACTTTACCTTCTAAACGTGCCATTTTCTGTTCCTCCTAAAATTCTGCTGAAATTCATTTTCAAAATAAACTACATATGTAAGTTAACAGACAATCATTGAGTTTGTCCATTATTCAAGATTCATGTCATACTTAATTTACAAACCTGTCCATTTTTCGGACACAACAGGAGGAGCTCAAGATGAAGGGCACAGAAGACCGCCGTATTCTGCGGACCAAAAAAAAGCTGAAAACAGCGCTGCTTCAGCTGATGGAAGAAAAAGAGCTCCAGCAGCTAACCATCACCGAAGTCACAAAGCAAGCTGACTGCAACCGTGTCACCTTCTATTCCCATTACACGGATCTGAACGAGCTGCTAGCGGCCGTCGTCGAAGACCATCTGGACGGCCTCGTCGGCTATTTCCGGAAAAGTTTCCAGGAGTTGGAACGCTTTTCCTCGACAGATGTGCAGCGTCATCTGCCAATTTTCGAATACATGTATGAACATCAGTTTATCTTTCGGCTGATCATCCAAGGAGAAGTACTCCCCGGCTCGCAGAACCAGTTTTGTGAAAGCCTGGTCCAAGTGGCTGCCACCGAGCTGCGCCTGGAGGAAGAAAGTGAGCTCGATATAGCTGCGCTCAATTACTTTGTCACCTACGGCAGCCTGGGATTCTTTCTGTATTGGATTAAACAGGATTTTAACGATTCTCCTGAAATCATGGCCGGAAAGCTGGCTGATCTCCACGGCAAAATGTATAAAGGCGCGGTGGTAGTGGAAGATGAAAGACGATGAAAAAGGCATTCCTTTGGCGGAATGCCTTTTTCATCGTGGTCTATAGCGTCAGTTGACCTGACACAGAGCAACGAGCAGGTAAAGCTTATTCTTTTCTTCTATAAATCCACAGCTGTCCATTCCGCTAAGCCCATCAGACCCAGTATGGACAGGATGAACACAATCGTCAGCAGTAAGCTGACAAGAGAGCGTCGTGAATTCCCGACGTATTTCCATTCGATCAAAGTTTGAAGTACAGCTAATCCTCCAAAGCACAACAGGACAATCATGTAGTTGATCGCTACCCCAGCTGTCGCCAGGCCAATAAGTCCGATTAAACTGATCCCGCTGATCCAACCTGCCGAGCGTTCGATTTTCTTCAATGGCTCTCCAGCTTCTGCCCGGTCTACCCCATACTTTTTTTCCAGCTTTTTCAGCATCAGGACGACTAGTGCCATGCTGATGAAGAACCCGATCAAAATCAACGCATCCACTTCACTCACTCCCCAATCATTACTTCGCATCTATCGAACTGAACTTTTGATGCTACCCTATTTGCCATCCGACATAGCTGATGAACAACACGACAGCCAGCACTGTAATCGCGAAATAGATAAGCGATACTTGATATTTCCGGGATTCTTGCAAGTATTTCCATTCCAGAAAAACTTGTACCCCGTTTACGATGAGGAAAACGATCATCAGCCAAGAGAAAAACACTTCCAGCGAATCCGGGAGAAGCATAAACAACACAATAATCGCTCCCAGCATCACCCAGCCGTTCCAGCGTTCGAACCGCCTTACCTGGATACCCGCCCGCTCTTCCTCATCAATGCCGAACCGCTTTCTCAAAAATATCCTTAAAAATCCGAAGCCGAAAATAATGGCCAGCCAAATAAGTAAAACATCCATATGCCGCACCTCCTGAGCTCTTGTCTATTCTACGGGTCAATTGGATGGAAGTTCCATTAAAAATTTTCTTCCCGTCAGGAGGGTTTCAATCATCTAACTTTTATAACAATAAAAAACCAACAAATCAGCAATCAATTTGTCGGCCTTTTGGCTATACCATTCACTTTAACCTTCTGACCACTTTAGCGCGAGGTGTATCCGGCATCAGCATGGATAGTCGTTCCGGTTACGTAAGAAGCTGCATCAGACGCCAACCACAATGTTGCTTGTGCAATTTCATTCGGCTGTCCAAAACGGTTCAACAGGCTGAGTTGCGGTGCATACTCTTCTTCAGTTAAGCCGAACTGATCCAATGCACCACGTAGCATTGGTGTGTCGATGGCGCCTGGTGCTACAGAATTGACCCGGATGTTCATCGGTCCATTTTCCATAGCCGCCACTTTAGTCATGCCGACAACGCCGTGTTTTGCTGCGACATAAGCGATGTTATTCGGCTGTGGACGAAAGCCGCTCACAGAAGAGATATTAATGATCGAACCGCCATTGCCCTGTTTCAGCATTTGCTGGAGCTCATATTTCAAACAAAGCGCCGTACCGGTCAAATCCACAGAAATGAGGCGGTTCCAATAATCTTCATCGAATTCCGCCGCCGGCTTATCATCCGGTGTGAGTGCCGCATTGTTGACCGCTACATCCAGTTTCCCGAAAGTGTCGACTGCGAATTTCACCATTTCCTGAACAGCTGCGGAGTTTGAAATATCCACTTTCACAAATGCTGCGGTACCTCCGCTTGCATTGATTTCATCAGTTACCGCCTGTCCTTTTTCTTCATTGAAATCGGCAATGACCACTTTCGCTTTCGCTTCACCGAAAAGTTTCGCCGTCGCTTCCCCCATACCCATAGCTGCGCCTGTGACAATTGCTACTTTGCCTTCCAATACTGGAAATGTCATGATGAATTCCTCCTTGTTTTTTCTTCATCTTCAGCATACGCCCGCTCCAAATTCAGAACAATCCGCAAGCGCTGTCCATTTGTGCAGTAATAGACAAACCGTTCCCTTTTGTTCAGTAAAAGTTGCGGATTCCCAGGTCTTTGCCGATACTAAAGAGAGAGGTGAACAACTATGAACATCTACCCCGACAAACGTGTCGAGCGCTCGAAGGCCGCTTTGAAAACAGCCCTTCTCGAGCTGCTTGAACAGAAAATTTTCCATCACATCACCATTTCTGAAATCGTCGAATCGGCCAATTACAATCGCGGGACTTTCTATGCCCATTTCAAAGCAAAAGAAGCATTGCTCGAGGAAATCGTCACGGAAACACTGGAGGAAATGATCCACCAGATCAAGCATCCGTATCGGACAGATACCCTCGTCGACTTGCATAACCTGGCAGTGGAAGACATTTCGCTATTCACTTATTTCCTGCAAAATGCCCGGCTTTACAAAACCTTGCTCAGCCGGAATATCCAAATCGACTTCCGCCACCGGATGGCAGGCGCCATCGAAGAGCTGTTCATCGCGGAATATGACTATGAACTGCCGCAAGACAGCTCACTTGATCAGAAATGGCTCTATGTCTATCGGGCGCATGGCATTGCCGGACTCATCATCCGCTGGATAGAAGAAGACTTTTCCGAACCGCCTCTTTACATGGCCGAGCAAGTGGTGGAATTGATGCTCGTTTCTACCGCCGTCTTTAAAGTCAAAAAATCAGGGGCAGGTTATCCCCAACCCTCAAGAAAAAAGCGGCAATAATTAAAAAAACCATCGAGTTATTCGACTGGATCTTGGATATGTGGATGATTTTGCACCAAAACGGGGATAACTTTACCGTTTCGTCATCCTTTTTCGTTTATCCACATGTGGATAAACTATTACGGAAAGTGGTGGTTCGCCATCCATAGAGAAGAGGAAAGAAGCTAGTTTAAACCCGATCAATAAAGCATCAGAAGGTCCACAAGATCATCATGGAAATTGTTCGGCGATGACAAAATAAAAATTCGAATCGGTGTGAGAAATGCGCTATACGGGTATTTTAAGTATATAAAAGAATATCGGTTCCATGCTGCTGAAACAGGTTTATTCGGGAAAGAGGTGCACGTGATGGAGCAGGACAAAAACAAAAACGCGCTAAGCCATGCAGCTTCCTGGTTTGCGAAATGGGTGCTGAACAACAAAGCGGTATCCGTACTGATCATTGTCCTATTGATTCTGCTGAATTTACTGCTGCTGCCGAAAGTCAGCTTTATCTTCCAGCCGCTTGTCGCTTTTTTTGATGTCATGGGGCTGCCGCTGATTATGGCTGGTGTCTTGTACTACCTGCTGAATCCATTCATCGATTGGATGGAAACGAAAAACATCCCGCGCGCTGGCGGCATCACCATCGTCTTTGTCGTGATCGCCGCATTGTTGGCGTGGGGCATCGCGACTTTGATCCCGATTATCCGGGAACAGACGCTCAGCCTTTTGGACAACTGGCAAGAGTATTTAACCAGCTTCATCTCACAGATCGACGCCTTTTTCCAAAGCGATTTGCTGTCACAGCTCCAGATGCAGCTGACAGGTGAAGATGACAGCCTGTCCACTTCCATTACGGACCAGGCGGACGATGTTGTCGATACGACGGTTACCGGCATCGGCAGTATCTTCGGCATCCTGTCGACCACCGTGCTGGCCATCATCACAACGCCCTTCATCCTTTTCTACCTCTTGAAGGATGGCCATCACCTGCCTTACCACATCATGAAGCTGGTCCCTTCGAGAATGCGCGAGCATACTTACCTGCTGCTGCGCGAAACGAACCTGCAGATCAGCCAGTATATCCGGGGCCAGCTGCTCGTGGCTTTTTTCGTCGGCCTGATTTTTTGGATCGGCTTCAGCATCATCGGCCTCGAATATGCATTGATACTGGCTATTACAGCCGGCGCTTTGAACCTGATTCCTTTTCTCGGCACCTTTATCGCTTTCTTCCCGATTGTCATCATCGCCATCGTGCTGCACCCGCCCATCATGCTCGTCAAAGTGCTGATTGTCTTCTTCATCGAACAGACGTTGGAAGGCCGCGTCATCCAGCCGCTCATTCTCGGCAGCAACCTGAATATCCATCCCGTCACCATCATCGCCGTCTTGTTGACGGCGGGAAATCTCTTCGGCATTCCCGGCGTCATTCTCGGAATCCCGGCCTACGCCGTCACCAAAGTGTTTCTCGTCCACTTATTCACCTGGTACCAGCGCTATACCGGACTGTATGACGATGAGTACAATCCGGCGCCGAAGCCGCTGGTCTCAGAAAAGAAAAAGAAGAAACAGCTGAACCTGAAAAAGAAACTGAGACGAACCCAATAGAACTGCTGAAACTTTTGTGATTCAAGCCATATGCATATATGAGCTTACGGATGTTAAAAGACAAAAAAGCCTAATCCCGCCGTTTCTTGAACGGGGAATTAGGCTTTCTGTTTTTCATTCAACTAATCGCAGTCATGCTTAGGGATTTTTAAGTAAAATTGATGCTCCCGCTTAAACTGCCAAATCAACTGATAAGAAGTCAGGCAGCGACTGTTCACGCTTGTCGAGCATGATCTGTTCGGTCTTGACGCCCTGCTCACGCAACAATTTAATGTTTTCCATAAGGAAGTCGTCGCTTCCGACAACATAGAAAAGGCCATCCCTGTCTGCTGCAAGCTTCTTCACTTCTTCGTAATAGTCGCTGCGGTTATCGACGAATTGTGAGGTGAACTTCTTGTCAGGTGCGGATTCAAAGACATTCGTGAACAGGAAATCTCTTGATGAGTCGATGTTCAAGGAATGGATTTGATTGACCTGGTCGGCACGGTCGAAATAATCCAGCACAAGCGGTCTGAACGTTGCCAGGCCGACACCCGATGACAATAGGTAGACATTTTTGTCTTCTCTTTTGAGCGGGACATTCGAATGCGTTTTAAAAATCGCCACTTCATCGCCGACTCCGAGGTTTCTTAAAATCGCTTTAAACTCAGAACACTGCTCTCTGATGCGTGTCGTGATGCCGATTGAATTTTCGTGCGGCAATGTAGAGATGGACATATGGCGGATCAATCCGCGGTTTGGTTTCTCTCCAGCGTTAAAGCCTTCCAAAGCGAAATGGGTATGGGAACCTTCCTGCCAGGTGAATTCTTCCGGGCGATCCAGAAGGTAGGTTCTGACCTCTGGTGTTTCTTCAATGATCTTGTTTATTTTCGTCCAGTAAATTTGCATAATCTATTTTCCCCCTGAATTATCTTTCTCTGTTACATCTACTATACAACAAGTGATAATTGTTCTCAATTAAACGTTCTGGATGAAGCGGAGGAAATCTGACAATCCAGCTTTATTTATACTTATTCATCAATTCTTCTGGAATATGACAGTAATCAGTCGGGCATCTGGCTAACCGGTCCTGATGTTCTTCTGCACTTCTCACATAGTTTGTAAGCGGCAAAACTTCGACCACGATAAGATCCGAATCATTTCTTTCATCAATAAATCCCTTCGCCTCTGTTAGATGGGCAGGATTTTCGCTGTAAATGCCCGTTCTGTATTTCTCGCCAACATCTTCGCCTTGTTTATTCAAACTGGTTGGATCGATGATTTCAAACAAATACTCCATCAATCCCGGGATTGATACGACGGCCGGGTCAAAAGTGGTTTTGACACATTCGGCATAGCCATCGTAATCACTCTCGAGCAGAGAACTTGTTCCATTGGCCCTTCCTGCTTCCGTGGACTCGACCCCGGGCAAAGTTTTGATGAAAGCCTGCACTCCCCATAAACATCCGCCTGCCAAATAGACTGTTTCCATAGTGGTCCTCCTCTTTATGTAAAATCAATTAAAGTAAATATACCATTTTCCTGTGAGAAGCTTGTTTTTTAATGCGGAATTCCAGAAAGTACAGAGCCATTCCGGCCTCTCCAGATTGACGGTATCCGCTTTAGAATGGTAGATTTTGTATTCAAGCAGTTTTGCTGCAAAACTAAGGTACTGGAAGGGGAAATTAATGTGAACTCATTCAAAGCCATCAGAGTCAAGGAACAGGAAGACCAGATCGTCTATGGGTTGGAAGAAGTAACTGCAGATCAACTTTCCGAAGGGGATGTCCTGATTAAAGTCGCTTATTCGTCGATCAATTACAAAGATATGCTGGCTGTCCAGAAAAATTCAGGGGTCATCCGAAATTACCCGATGATTCCGGGAATCGATTTGAGCGGCACCATCGTGGAATCGAAAGACTCTCGCTTTACAGAAGGCCAGGAAGTGATCGTGACCGGATTTACGATGGGCATGAGCCATACAGGCGGCTTTTCAGAATACGCACGCGTCCCTGCGGAGTGGATTGTGCCATTGCCAGATACTATGAGCTTGAAGGATGCCATGGTATTCGGCACGGCCGGATTCACTGCAGCACTGTCCATTCTTGCACTCGAGAAGAACGGGATGAACGTTGCAGACAATCCGGAAATACTGGTGACGGGCTCAACCGGCGGAGTCGGCAGCATCGCCTTACAGATCCTCTCTAAAATCGGCTATAAAAACGTCTCCGCTTTGGTGCGGAAAGAGCATCAGGAAGAAGTCGCCAAATCACTGGGCGCAGCCAATGTTGTTTTTGCAGACCAGCTCGGAGACGCCAAGAAGCCACTCGCCAAGACCCGCTTCGACTATGTGCTGGATACGGTCGGCGGAGATGTGGCCTCTGCATTGATCCCGCAGATTTCCTACGGCGGCAGCATGAGCATGTGCGGCAACGCGGGCGGCCTTCCAGTGAACACCACGGTGCTGCCGTTCATCCTGAGAGCCGTCAACCTGCTCGGCATCGATTCGGTCAACGTACCGATCGACAAGCGCGGAAGCATTTGGGAGAAGATGGCCAGCGAATGGAACATCACCGACACAACACTGGTGAACGAAATTTCACTGGAAGAATTGACCGAGACGATCGACGCCATCAAGAATGGCCAACATTTGGGACGGACCATCGTTAAGTTGTAAGTTCAGGCTGAAAATATAAAAAGCGGAAGGGCTAAAATCAGCCCTTCCGCTTTTTCACGTTTCTTTCCAATCATGCGATCCCCGCACCCAGCCGCCGATCACTGCGCCCATCGCCATCATCGGCGATGCGAATTCGGTATCTTCCATCAACAGGAACTGATGCTCAAACGGCACAAGCAGCTTATCCAGCACTAAGTTCTCGCGCAGCTTGATGTATTTTTGAGGGCATTTCGGCGAAGTTGACGCCGCAAACTTGGATCCACGCTGCACGACAAATTTCGCGTCCCGGTAAAATCCGGTCGCATCCGCTCCACGCTTGGAGGTGATGGAAAAGATTTCAGGTGCCGGCTCCTTCTCCGCATAGAGCTGCAGCATCCCCGTTTCAAACGGATTGATGGCCTGTTCCTCGCCTGTCTGGGCATCTAGTTCCAGAAATTGATAGAGCTCGCCTTCTTGCGGGTGCTGGATTTTCTTAACGTAGTACTCCTTCATTTTTCGTCCTCCTCTAAAGTAAGTTCCGACTTTCGCTGGATAGCGAGTGTCTGGTTACTTTAGATATAGGAGAAGTTAGAGTAAAAGGAGACAGGACTATCAACTTTCCTCGCTCGCAATATAGCGATACAACTTCCCTTCCACCGTGTTTTCCAAAGCTAAATGCATATGAACCACGGGGATGTCTTTTAGGTTTTTATCTTTCATTAACGCTTGCTCCACGCTCGTCTTATCTGGAAGAACTTGCCCTAGGTAATAGAAATCGCCGCCTTCGTCATCATCTTTTTTGATGAATAAATGAAGGTCGATGTTATTTTCAGCAGCGTCTATGATGGTTTTTACTTCCGCAGACTCCAGCGTTCGATTACTACGCGTCGACCATTTGAAGATATCCGGGCTTACAAATCCTTCTGTATAGGCAACACTCGACTCTACTTCATCATTTTTATGATAGGTAACAAAAATTGGACAGGTACCATGCTTCGTTTTATACCCATAAATCGTTGAGCTCTCATCGCTTGTCCAGTTCAATAAGCGACATGCATCTTTGCGGGTATATTTTTTGTAGAGTGTCAAAGATTGATCGCATCTATAGCTTTTGCTTAACTCTTTCGCACTGATGACGATATCTATCAGCACTGCTTTAAAGCTTGGATTCTGCTTCAGGCTGGCTTGAATTTCCCTATTAAGTTGAATGCCATTTTCCTCAAAGACCACAAGTGGTTTATTGCCATATTTTTTTCGCTGGCCTTGATTGAAGAAACTCAAGTCCATGACTCGCTGCACCGAAGCTAAGGTTTTTGGGCCTACAGAGCAATTATGAGATCTTATCGATTGTTCAAATGCCTGCATCGTGACTTGGTCTTTTTCCAGCAATAATTCGAGCAGCAGAATTTCATGCAGTCGCTTGCCATTTAAAATCTCCAACGACAGCATCGTCAAGACCTGCTCTTCATAGACCGTTATTAACGGATCAATCTCTTTAAGTTTCAGTAAAAATTGATGATAAGTTGTGTATTTTTGAACAATCACCAAAGGGTCGATTGAGTTGTGTTGGATAAAATCCTGAAGCTGCGGAATATGTCCAATTCTGTTTTTCAGCTCAATATAAGCTTCGCGAAGAATCTTCATATCGGTTAAATTACTCTTCTTAATCGCTGAGAACACACGATTTTTCGCAATCTCTTCAAAATTCACAGTGGAAATCCCCTTGATATAGCTGGTGTCTTTCATTCGACGACGGATATTGTCTTTGTTTTGCGAACGTTCACCGGACAAAGCCACGGGAATCAGGTAATTGTTTTTGTAGTTCCCGATAAAGTCGATGATCGTCACAAATTCCTTTGATCCATGCTTACGAAGTCCGCGACCAAGCTGCTGGATAAAGATAATGCTCGACTGTGTTTGTCTCAGCATGACCACTTGGTTGACACTTGGAATGTCTATCCCCTCATTGAAAATATCCACAGTCAAAATATAGTTAATGACACCATTTTCTAGCCGTTCAACTTGCAGAATGCGCTCTTCCTGAGAATTTTGCCCAGTCAAGGCGACCGTTTTTAATCCGCGACGATTCAGCTCTTCTGAAAGCTTCACCGCTTCTTCTTTTCGGCTGCAGAACATGAGACCTCTTACTTTTTCGCCTGAATGACCGTAATAATCGACCTTTTGCAAAATATGATCGACACGTTCTCCCGTTACTAGTTTTGAAAAAACCGTCGCTTCATCAATCACACCTTCTTCATATTCGACGTCAGTCACTCCAAAGTAATGGAACGGACAAAGCATGTCTTCTTCCAGTGCTTCCTGTAAGCGAATTTCGTAGGCTACATTATAATCGAATAGCTCGTAGATATTGAAATCATCGGTACGTTCAGGCGTCGCAGTCATTCCCATCAGGAACTTCGGCTGGAAATGCTCAATGACTTTCTGATACGATTTCGCACCGGCTTTATGCACTTCATCAATTAAAATATAATCGAAAGCTTGTGGATCTAGTTGCTTGAGCGTCGCTTCTTTTGAAATCGTTTGGATGGTCGCAAATAAATAACGCGCGTTTGTCTCTCTTAAATTCCCCGATAGAATCCCAAAATCTTGTTCTATCCCACCTAGTATCCGGATGAAATCTGACTTGGCTTTCTGGAGAATTTGTTCTCGGTGAACGATAAACAACATTCGTTTTGGGGCAAAGTTACGCACGTCAAAAGCCGATAAATAAGTTTTCCCAGTGCCCGTCGCTGAAATAACCAATCCTTTGTCATTTCCAGCTTCTCGTACCGCTTGTATTTCCTGAAGAGCCGCAGTTTGCATTTTATTTGGTTTGATATTGACCGCTTCTTCTAGCGGGTTTTCTGTATACACCTCTGGAAACTCAGCAATATTCTTTAGCTCTTTACGGTATTCAATCGGCACATACGATTGTTCATATCGCGTAATCCACTGTTCGGATAAGGGTTGGGCGTTCTCCCAGACCTCTTCGAATTGTTGATAGAAATGGGAAACCAATTCCCCATTTTCATGCGAACTCAATTTGACATTCCACTCATAGTTAACTTTTAAAGCTTGCGCTGTTAAATTGGAACTTCCGACGATTAAGGTTTGGTGCGTTTCATGAGAAAAGATATAGCCCTTAGAATGAAAGCCTTTCATACTCGACAATCGAACTTCCACATTGTTAATTTTCAAGAGTTCCTTGAATACTTTCGGCTGATTGAAATTCAGAAAAGTTGAGGTTAATATTCTTCCTTTAATGCCTTGGCGGTCAAGATCTGATAAATGGGTTTTTAAAGTCGCCAAGCCACTTTCAGTCACAAAAGCTACAGAAAAGAGAAACGATTGGCAGCTATCCAGCTCCTCAGTGATGGAATTCAATACGGTCTCATTTGTTTTTGTGTTATTGATCAGCAAAGTCGGTTTAAAGCGTTCTCCGCTAGGTTTTGTTTGATCGATGAAACCTTTGTAGATAGAGTCTTCTAAATTCTGAAGAAAGTTCATTTCCGTCCCCCGCTTTTCTCTCAACTGTCTCTCTTATTTTTGGGCTTGGTACGTCCGCTTTAATTTTCGGATGGCCGGTATATCTGCCGGGGCCCATTCGAGCTGCTCTAGCTCATATGCTTCTAACCACCGAATCGCAATATGCTCTGTTAACACCGGAGTTCCTTCAACTAGTTGGCAATAAAACGTGGTCAAGTGAACAACTCCGAAATCGTATTCGTGCACCGTATGTTCTACTTGCTCTCCAATCGCTACCTGACAATGCATTTCCTCTTGAATTTCTCTTTGTAACGCTGATTGAGGCGTTTCAGTTTCTTCAATCTTTCCACCTGGAAATTCCCATAAGCCAGGCAAACTTTTTTCCATACCGCGCTGCGCACATAATATTTTATTGCCGTTTGTAATTACTGCTCCCACTACATGTATATTTTTCTTCATATTTTTTCACCTGCTTCTCGAAATTTAAAGTTGCTTATGATTTGAAAACGTTCAATTTCCTTTATTCTAACATTTTCTTTTCAAGAAAAATTCTTCTTCATTGTTTAAATTGAAATGAGACAATAATACTTCACGCAACAAAACCTCTTACCTGTAATATCCATTACTTTTTGTTACACTTGGAAAAAGGCAGACTAGTATGCCATCACCGAAAGGATTTTTAGTTTGAAGACATACTGGCTGATTATTGCCATCTTATTGGTTAATTTATGTACACTTCTGGTCAATGATTATTTTCCGGGAACGCTGGATGCGCTTGGCATTCCGCCGTGGATCCTGTTCGCGGTTATTGCGCTTATGGTTGTCCTTAGTGCACTGACGCTTAAACAGCAAAGGGAAAAGAAACGTTATATGATTGTCTTCCCGCTCCTGATGATCGCGGTGCCCCTGATCGTGCTTGCCGTATTGACGGTGCTTGGAGGAGAACCCCGCAACAGTATTTCCCTCACGAATTCCACCCTATGGATCGGCGTTGCTGTGATTTTGTGGATTTTCTGGCTCGAATATTTACGTGCTTCCAAAAAAGAAGCGAAAGAAGCATAAATTTTCTGCTCTGCATATGAAAAGGCCAAAGAAGCTCAGATCAGTTCTTTGGCCTTTTTGTATGGGAAATCTGTGAAAGTATGAATGTATTTAATTCGCCAGCAGGTCCTGCAATTCTTTGACTACGTTCTGGGGGACCTTGCCTGTCACACCCTCGACCAGGTTTTCTGCCGCTTTCATGAGCATCGTTGCGCGCGTTTTTTCGGTAGCCGAGCCGATATGCGGGAGGGCGACGACCTGATCCATCCCGAGCAGCGGGTTATCGGGGCTCACAGGTTCCTGTTCAAAGACATCCAGTCCCGCGCCGCGAATCTCGCCCTTCTCCAAAGCTCTGATCAAAGCCCTTTCATCCACCACTGCCCCTCTGGCACAATTGATCAAAATCGCACTGTTCTTCATCTTTTCAAATTGCTGCTGCCCCATCAGGTGATGGGTCTCCGGCGTCAAAGGCACAATCAGGACGACGAAATCGGATTTCTCCAGTAAGGCGTCCAGTTCGCTGTAGACGATGCCGTATTTTTCTTCGAGAGCAGGTTTCGGCGTCCGGCTGGTGTAAAGGACCTCCATTTCAAAACCGAACCTCGCTCTTCTGACAATCTTCTCGCCGATGCGGCCCATGCCGATGATGCCCATCGTCGCGTGATGCACATCGATGCCGAACAGGTGCCGAGAATCCGTTTGTTTATCCCATTTCCCCTGTTTAACGAAGTTGTTCAGCTCAGGCACTCGTCTTGCAGTGGCAAGTATAAGACTGAATGCCAAATCCGCCACTGTTTCATCCAACACAAAAGGTGTATGCGTTCCAAGCACCTTATGCTGTTTCATGGCTTCCAGGTCGAAGGAATCATAGCCCACCGCCGAATTACTGATGATTTTCAGATTGGGTGCCTGCTCCAGCAATTCATGTGTGATGGGCGCATGCTGCACCAGCAACCCGTCGACCTCTTTAATTTCTTCTATTAAAACATCCAGCGGGATTGCCCCTTCCCCTTGCCACTTCCTGTAGTCACAGTGCTCACCGATATATTCTTCCACTTCTTTTGAGATCTTTCGTGCAATATAAACTTTTGGTTTCATTCCGAGACCTCCTATATGAGTATAAAATCCAGTTTCCCTGTTCTATTTCAAGAATATTATAACAATGATAAACTTGAATTTGACATGAAAGGATGATATCAATGAAAAAATCCACTAAATTTAAAGTAGCCGTCGTCCAAGCTGGCTCTGAAATCATGGATAAGGAAAAAGGCGTGTTGAAAACAGTTCGACTGATCGAAGAAGCAGGAGCTCAAGGGGCGAAGATCATCGTCTTCCCGGAAGCCTTCATCCCTGCCTATCCGCGCGGCATGTCGTTTGGTGCAGTAGTGGGAAGCCGCTCCTCCGAGGGCCGGAAAGATTTCAGGCGCTATTGGGATAATTCCATCACAGCGCCAGGCCCTGAAACGGAAGCGATCGGCAAGGCCGCGAAGCAGGCGGGTGCTTATATCGTCATCGGCGTCATCGAAAAGGACAGTTCCGGCAGCCAGGGCACTTTGTATTGCACGGCCTTGTTTTTCGGTCCGGACGGCGAACTGCTCGGCAAACATCGCAAACTGAAACCGACCGGCTCTGAACGGCTGATCTGGGGACAGGGAGACGGCAGCACTTTGCCGGTATTCGATACGCCTTACGGTCGCCTCGGCGCATTGATCTGCTGGGAGAATTACATGCCGTTGGCGCGTGCAGCGATGTACGAAAAAGGCATCCAGATCTATGTCATGCCAACTGCCGATGCACGTGATACGTGGACAGCGACCGTTCGCCACGTCGCTGCGGAAGGCCGCTGTTTCGTCCTGTCCTGCAACCAGTATTCAACGAAATCCATGTACCCCGAAGAGATCTCATCGCGGGATGAATTCAAGGAGCTGCCGGAGGAAATGTCACGCGGCGGCAGCTGCATCGCCGGACCATTGGGAGAATTGATCGTAGAGCCGGTCTACGGCGAGGAAACGATCCTGTACGCCGAACTCGACCTAGACCAGATCGCTGAAAGCCAGTTCGACTTTGACGTATCCGGCCATTATTCGCGCCCCGATGTTTTTCAGCTGAGTGTTAATGAGAAGGAACAGAAGACGGTGGTTTGGGAAGAATGAAAAGGAGCCACATCTACTTTTATGTAGATGCGGCTCCCTCTTTTATTTCCAACTAAAAGCTCTTACATTACTTAAAACTCTTTCTTTCGACTGTGTGTTTTAATACTTCGTCTAAATCGATTTTATAACCAATTCCAGGTCCTTCAGGTACTTGAAGTTGACCATTCTTTACGATAACCTCAGGTTCGATGATGTCTTTTTCCCAATATCGGGAGGAAGAGGCCGTATCGCCTGGTAAAGTGAAATTCGGCAAAGAAGTTATTGCGATATTATGAGCTCGGCCGATACCCGATTCCAACATACCGCCGCACCACATTTCAATATTTTTCTTCATGCAGAAATCATGGATTTTCTTCGCTTCTGTCAATCCCCCCACTCTTCCTACTTTCATATTGATAATGCGTCCACTTCCCAACTCTACCGCTTGTCTTGCATCATCAAAAGAATGAATGCTCTCATCAAGGCATATCGGTGTCTTCAAGTGCTTTTGAAGATTCGCATGATCAATCAAATCTCCAGCAGTTAAAGGCTGTTCAATCATCATTAATTTAAACTGATCCAATTCTTTCAGCACTTCTATATCTTCCAAAGTATAGGCCGAGTTGGCATCTACCATTAACGGAATGTCAGGAAAATGTTGCCGAACTTGTTTAACGACCTCTACATCTTTCCCTGGTTTGATTTTAATTTTTATTCTTTTATATCCTTCATCTGTCTTCTCTTTTACTTCTTTCAGCAAATCCTCGATATTGTCTTTTATTCCTAAGCTGACACCAACTTCAATCGTTTGTTTTTCTCCACCCAAAGCTTGGGCAAGGGAGATGCCTCTCGTTTTGGCATATAAATCCCATACCGCTCCGTCTAATGAAGATTTGGCCAAATGATTACGCTTATAAGCACTAAACAATTCTTGCACTTCTTCAGGATGTTTGATTTCTTTCTTTAACAGCAGCGGAACTAAAAACTGTTCCAGCATCAGCCAACTGGAATCCGTAAATTCTTCAATGTACAAAGGGCGTTCGGATGTGACACATTCTCCCCACCCGGATAATCCATCTTCATTTTTCACTTCTGTCAGAATGAATAAACGATCATGTTCAGTACCAAAGCTTGTAGTAAATGGATTTTTCATCCGCATTTTTATTTTATATAAATTGATTTCTTCTATTTTCACTTACATCGGCCCCCAATCGATCAATACGCCAATGACGATATAAATTGTTCCAATGACGTACCAAATCAGCATGAGCGGAATTGCAAATTTAATCCACTTCGACCAAGGCACACCAGCGATTGCCAGGTTTGCCATTAGTACACCAGACAATGGTGTGATAATGTTTGTAAATCCATCACCTAATGAATAGGCTTGAACTGCCACTTGTCTCGGTACGTCCATCAAATCAGCAAGAGGTGTCATAATCGGCATAACGATTGCTGCCTGTCCACTTCCGGAAGTAACGATTAAATTGAAAAGCCCGTTACCAACGAACATGGCAACCGCACCCGTCACACTTGAAAATGGCGTAAGAACTGTTGCCATACCTTGAACAATGGTATCTAAAATCATGCCATTTTCCATAACAACTACAATCGATCTTGCCATCCCAATAATCAATGCTCCATATATAACGCTTTTACAGCCGTTCATGAATTCTGCAACCATTTCATTGGCTCCAAGTTTAGCAATGATGCTTGTGACGATGGCAATGACGATAAAGACACCCGCCATTTCATTGATTGCCCATTCTAATTGGAAAACTCCATAAACATATGTGGAAATACCAAGCACTAAAGCCAGTAAGACCAATTTATGGGTACCGGTCAGTTCAGAGGAAACCCCTTCCATACTGTCTTCTTCATATCGAGGAAAACGATTTTCTTTTAGAATACTCTTTTGCGGATCCTTCTTAACTCTGTTTGCATACCAAAGGATATAGGTAAGCGTAGCTGCAAGAACAGTAACATAAATCAAAAGTCGATACCTAAGCCCCGAAAAAAGCGGCAGTCCTGCGATTGTTTGGGCAAATCCTGTAGTCGATGGATCAAGAAACCCAACTGCAAAACCTGAATATGCACCAAGGTAAATAATGGATACGCCGACAATGGCATCCATCTTCATAGCTCTAGCCAAAATAACCCCAATAGGAATAAATGCAATGACAGCATTAACGATAATACCCAGACCGCCAAAAACAGAGAACAATCCTGCAACCATGATAATCAGCAGCCATTCCTTATTGCGTGTTTTATCGATTGTTTTTAATATCACTGTATTGATGGCACCTGTACTTTCAATAACTGCGAAGGTTCCACCGATAATCAATACAAGGAAAATTAGTCCTGCTCCTCCAATCATCCCTTCTTGAATAGCACGGAATACACCAATCGGACTTACTGGGTCCTGTTCGATGGCTTGATAACTATCAGGCACAATAACAGAAACGCCGTCTTCTGTTGTCTCTCTATCGAAGCTCCCCGCTGGAATAATATAAGTCATGAGCGCTGCAATTAATAATATTCCGAATAAAATTACATAGGCATCGGGTAATGACCGTGGCTTTTTCGTTTTTTTCGGCTTGATTGGTTGTGCAGTCATATTTTTCCTCCATTCTAAATTTTCAAAAAATGAACTTGAATCAAATTATATTAAAGTTTATAATTAAAATCAACATAAAATAAAGGATATACTTCAAGAAAAGGTGAAAACATGTCTCTTTCCTACATTGAAAAAACAAAAGAAAAGTTTCCGAGCCTTTCAAAAGGATTAAAGAAAGTAGCTAATGAACTTTTAAACGAACCCCTGTCTTTTGCCATCCACCCCGCAAAAAAGGTTGGATCTATCATAGGGGTAAGCGAAACGATGGTAATCAGGTTCTGTCATGAAATTGGATACGCCGGATACTCCAATCTGCAAAAAGAACTTCGCCAGATATTTTTGGACTTAGAGGAATCTGATTTACAGCAAAGAAAAGACGATACAGCATTACCTCACTCCTTCACCTTCCATATGAAGGGCGATATCAACCGGATTAAAGATAATTTGAACCATTTGGACGAAGAGACGCTCGAGAAAGCCATCCAAAAAATCCTCACGAGTGAAAAGATTTTGGTGGCAGGGTATTACCATTCATTTGCATTTGCCCATTGGTTATCGTTCAATTTGAACTATATTCTGGGAAATGCCTCGCTGTATCGACCCGAAACAGACACGGGACTATTGAACTTTCCTGCTAAAAAATCATGTATCATCATCTTTTCATTTTATCGATATGCGGTCGATACGATTCACCTGGCTGAAGAAGCAAAACAACAAGGCATTCCAATAATCGCCATTACCGACTCGCGGGTTTCTCCTGTTGCGGAATTGGCGGATATAGTGATTCCGCTAAAGGTAAATTATCAAAAGACTTTTCTAGCCAAAGGTCCTGTGACGCTGTCATTCATCAATGCCATGCTGTTGGAAATTATCGAGCGCGGCGAAACTCACGGCACCCTTCAACAGACCTACAAATACTTTGTAAAGGATGAGGAAAAATAATGGAAAACACACTGATGAAAAAAGTGAAAGAAACCTTTGACTACTTACATGAAAATGCAGAAACCAGCTGGGAAGAAGTAGAAACGACTAGGTACCTCCAGCAAGTATTAGAAGAACACGGTTGTAAGACAGAAACGTTTGATGATTGCACCGGCGTTATCGGACGCTATGGAAACTTCGATAAGGGTTTACCTGTTGTCGGAATCCGCGCAGACATCGATGCGCTATGGCAAGAAGTGAACGGTGAATTTCAAGCGAATCATTCTTGCGGACATGATGCCCACATGGCGATGGTATTGGGTGTGCTTTGGAAACTCGAACAGCATCCAGAACTCGCTGACAAAATAGCCGTCAAATTTGTCTTCCAGCCTGCTGAGGAAAAAGGGGAAGGCGCCTTGAAACTTGTCGAGAAAGGCGTCATGGATGATATGGACTATTTTTATGGTGTACATCTGCGTCCCATTCAGGAAACTGCGGTTGGATACGCCTCTCCAGTAATTGTACATGGGGCTGCGAAAGTCGTGACTGGCGTCATTAAAGGAGATGATGCTCATGGGGCAAGACCTCATCTCAACCAAAATGCGATTGAAATTGGCGCACAAATCGTTAATATGATCAACCAAATTCATCTCGATCCTCTACTTGCGCATTCAGTTAAAATGACAGCATTTCATGCTGGTGGAAAAAGTGCCAATATCATTCCCGGAAAAGCGACATTTTCATTAGACTTACGAGCACAGACCAATGAGTTAATGGATAAATTAGCAGAAAAAGTACAAAATATTTTCGAATCAATTCAAAGCTTGCACACTATAGAGATTGATACGACATTCGGAAAAGGTATTGCTGCTGCTGAAAAAGACCAAGAAGCTATTCAAATTATGAGTGATGCCATCGTTACCTCGCTTGGCAAAGAAAAGCTAAATGAACCACTTGTGACACCAGGTGGAGATGACTTTCACTTCTACAAAATCAACAAGCCGGAATTAAAAGCGACTATGCTGGGATTGGGCTGTGGACTTACACCGGGGTTGCACCATCCGAACATGACATTTAATCATGATTCCATGATGGATGGTGTCAATATTCTTCATGAAGCCATACTTAAGACGTATCAACTAGACACTTGAATAGTATGAATTTAAAAAGTGTAAGAACGATTAGTTCTCTTAAAAAATGTTACTAGATCAGTTTACTTAAAAAAATGATGCTCTGCGTGGAACTCGTTCAGTAATTTTAAAAGTCCCCTTAAAATCATATTATAAAAAATAAACACAAAATGAACCGCCCTCGGTGATATGGGGGCGGCTTGTTTCATGAATTCATAGAGAAGCAGCAGATTGCATGCCTTCCCGATAGCGGGTTTATCGAAGCAGGCAAGAGCACTACGTCTTTTCAGATGAATTTTTCCAAGACATTCGTTCTGCCATCACCCATGCATTTTTGAAGACGGCCCTCAAAATTTCTGTCACACTGAATAAAACTGTCCTACAGTGTTTTTCCAAAGGAGCTCTCTATATGAAACCGGTCGTTCGGCCTGTCAGCACCCTGCTTATGGGTGGAATCTATTTATTGTCTTTCTTTGTAACGATCCCATATGCGCCTTTTCTGATCAGCCTATTCGCGCTGGCCGTGCTTGTTTCCTATTTCCCTTATCTTGCCCGGACGCCGAAAATCCTGATTTCGGTGTTGTTTGCTGTCGGGTTACTATTGGATCCCAGCGTGGACGGCGTGACAGCATTTTTTTTCGCGCTTCAGACCAACGCTAATCTCCTGGCGATTTTCATTTTTGTTCCGTTGCTGGCGATTCCGATTCAGCAGGGACAGTATTTGAAATACATAGAAGTCATTTTTGCCTATTCCATCAAGAAAACACACCAGCTTTACCTGTTCACGACAATAGCTGCCGGCAGTATCGGAGCTGTCATGAACATTGGAACCCTGCCGATTCTCAACGATCTGACAGATACACACGCGTTCAAACCATTTGATGAAATCCGCCTGAAGGCGCTAAGCCGCGGATTTGTGATGGCGTTCATGTGGTCGCCGTATTTCATTTCCATGGCCTTGGTGCTTTCCTATTTTGATGTCAGCTGGCTGCAGCTTTTCCCGATCGGACTCGCTGTCGCCGGCATTATGATGGCCACCGGTTTTCTTCAGGAACGAAAAAACAGCAGTTCGATTCCCGAATCCCCTCTTGTTCAGAGTGCTGTGACACTCAGTGCTGCCAAGCGGAAAGTGTTTGAGCTCGCACTGATTCTTCTTGCTATCACTGCCGCTATCCTACTCATCGAACGCTTGACCGACTTGTCCGTGTTAGCGATTGTCCCATTGACCGCGATTGTCGTCTCTGTCGTATGGTCATTGTTGATAGGCACACCTCGGGAGCTTTTAGAGAGCCTCCAGGGTTATGCCAATGGAAAGGTCGTATATATGGGGAATGAATTATCGATTTTCATCATTGCCGGCGCTTTCGGTGCTGCACTTCTGAATAACGGTGCCGCTGACTGGATCCGTTCTCTTTTGGAGACCCTAAACATCACACATGTCCTGTTGCTCATTCCAGTGATGGCGTTGCTGATGACGATCCCGTCCATTATCGGTGTCCATCCGATCATTACAGCTGCCATCCTGGCCATCACGTTGAGCAGTTCTCCATTGTTTGTGGACGACCATCTATATTTGGGCCTTGGTTTATTGGCCAGTTGGATGCTCGCCATCCTGACCTCGCCGTTTTCCGGACTGAACCTGATGCTGGCGGCTATCAGCAGAAAGTCATCGGTCTACATCGCATTTAAGATGAACTTTAAATTCGCCCTGCTTACCTGGGCTGTCTGCTATGCGGTTATTGCCGTATTGTATGCCATTCTGTAAATTGATTCGGTGGCCTATAAACTAAATCAAAAAGCACAGCAGGAACGGGTCTTTCTCCGCTCCTGCTGTGCTTTTTCACTTTCAACTTCCAGATCCATCAGACAGTTTCACTTAATAATTGCTCAATAACTTTCTCAATCGCCTTCGGCTTCACAGTCGGTGCAAAACGATGGACGACATTTCCTTTGCGGTCGATCAGGAATTTCGTGAAGTTCCATTTGATGTCGGAACTTTCCAGCATATCGCGATCTTCTTTCTGCAACTTGCCTGCCTCGTCAAACTCCTCGTCCGCCGGAGCCTGTCCGCGTAAATACTGATAAAGCGGATGGGCAGCTTCGCCATTCACTTCAGTTTTTTGAGCAAGCGGAAAACTGACACCATAATTGATCGAACAGAATTCCGATATTTCCTCATCTGTTCCCGGTTCCTGTCCGCCGAACTGGTCACACGGGAAGCCGATGATCTCAAATCCTTTTTCTTTATGGGTTTTATACAGCTCTTCCAATTCTTCGTATTGAGGGGTCAACCCGCATTTACTGGCTGTATTCACGATCAGCAGCACCTCGCCCTTGTACTTCTCGAAATGCATTTCTTCACCAGTTGCTAATTTTGTTTGGAATGAATAAATCGACATGAATATCCTCCTCTTTCATGGGTGCTGGATATCCCAGTTTCTTTCCCAGCATAGCCAGTTCCAAAAGTTGCGGCTATCCACCTATCGTTCAATTGTTTCCTACAGTCTTAGTATCCTGCTTTTCGGCGGCAGTTACAAACTTGATGGTTTTTGGGAGTGATTTCGAACGATAATAGACATGTAATTGCTTGCACTAAGAATGAAAACACAATTGAGTCAATACGTTTTTTCTTTTCAGCTGCACCAGCCATATTTCGTTCCAATAGATCGACTATCCACTAGTTTAATCCACTTTGTTCATCTGCTTCTTATTTAGCCACACTAGCGGCTCCAGCTGATTTTTAATCCGAACGATTTCTTTTGCGCAATCCAGGGACATGGTATTCATCGCCTCTTGTGTCAAAGCTGCAATATGAGGTGTGGCAATCAGGTTCTCCAGCTTAAGCAATGGATGATCGGCAGGAACAGGCTCCTGTTCAAAGACGTCCAATGCGGCACCGGCAATCCAGTTATCACGGAGTACTTCAGCTAATGCGGCTTCATCCACTAATCCGCCTCTGGCCGCATTGATTAGGAATGCCGATGGTTTCATCAAACCTAACTTCTCCTGATCGATGAAATGATGAAGCGCTTTGTTATATGGGAGATGCAAAGAAATGAAATCTGACTTCCTCATCAGTTCCTCTATGTCTTCTACTTTGCTTATGTATGTTTCTTCAGGCGGTTTGGCGTAAGGGTCATAGGCGATCACTCTCATTTCGAGGCCGAATGCACATTTTTTGGCGACCAGCTTCCCAATATTGCCAAGTCCAATAATACCCAGCACTTTTCCTTTCAGTTCAGTTCCGTAAGAGGTGTCCCGCACCTCAAAATCTCCTCTTCTCACAGCCTTATCGACTTTAATAGTTTGTCTGGAAATGGCTAATATCAATCCTGTCACATGTTCTGCCACGGAATTGATGTTGGCGGCGGGTGTGTAGGACACATAAATCCCCTTGGCTGAAGCAGCTTCGATATCGATATTATCGAACCCGACGCCATGCCGTGCAATGATTTTCAGGCGGTCAGCCTGATGGATCATTTTTTCGTCCAGCGTATCTGTTCTCAGCAAAACCGCATCGCAATCTTTAATCGCTGCCTCCAGTTCTTCTGCGCTCATTTCTTCACGCGCATCCACTTCACAGCCATTCTCCTTTAAATAGTCAATTCCTTCAGATGCTACAGTTCTTGGTACCAGGACCTTAAAAGCCATTTCCCTTCCCCCTTTTCACTTATCCCTATTCAACACCGAATGCCTTATTTTGAAGAATGAAAATCTCACAATCTGTTGAGAGTTACTGATAAATAAGCTTCAGTGCATAGATGAATACACAGCCAATCAAAAACATCGTTAACACATACAGTCCGTTCCATCGAAAGCCCACTGTGAAAAACTTCTTGCTGACTGCGTTCGATATGAGAATCGTAACTGCATTTATCGGACTGATGATAGCAGACATGAACCAAGCCAGTATGAAGACAAAAGCAATCACTACAGGGTCCACACCGATTGCCCCAGGGTCGACTTGCATGACCAGCAATGGAACCGTAATAATTTGATGGAAACCGATTAAGGCAAAGAACATGATGGTAAAAACGATAAATAAGACAAAAAAGAAAAAAGAACCTTCAGAAATGATCAATAGAAAATCTTTTATCCAGACTGATATGGAAGAATTCGAAATTGCACTGCCAAATACACCGGCACTTAAAAAAAGAACCATTTCGCTGCCTGTTCCGCCTGTCACCTGATTTTTATAGAGGATGACCTGATTGATGAAACTCTTCCACTTGCCAGCCAAAGCCATCCAGATTGCCGGTATGATGATTGCCAGCATGCTCACCAAGACGAGCATCGATAACTTCGTCAGCTGCTCAAGAAGGATCAAAGCTGAAATTAAGATTCCCAATGAGAAGACAAATTTCAGAACCAGGGGCAGTATATGTATCTCCTTTTCAACCCCTTTGTTTTTCTCTGTTGATAAGGGCTTTTCGACTCCATTTTTCATAGCGAACAGTAGATTCCCTGTCAGAAGTTGGGCAGCGGCAAAGAGCAGTCCGATGATAAAGTACTCGCTATAAGGGATGTTCAGATAGTACAGCACCAAGGCGACAGAGCCAAAATAAGGTGACCAAACCATCGCTGTAGAAAAACCAGTGAAATAAGAACGGCCCAACAGCTCACCCGATAAATTGCGATCTTTCATCAAATCAGCTAAAATCCTCACCGATCCTACATTTAAGACAGGAGCCAACAAGGTCAGAAAGCTTGAGATTCCCAGAAATAATTGCCTAGGTTTGTCCTTTACCTGTTCTATGTATGCCATCGGATCGTCCAGCAACGTTCCGCTCCTTAAAGGAATGGACAATAACGGAGCCAGCAGTATCAGGATAAGAAGCGGCAAATTCAGCTGGACGCCTTGAACACTTTCAATCAAGCTGGCGCCATTCATAAAGAAGCTGATGCCCATTCCGATAACCAGAAGACTGATGCCCATCACTTTTGTCATGGCTTTTGAAGAAGGGATGGCAACAATCAACAATAAAAAAGCCAGAATCGATAGTAATATATGACCGCGTTCACTGCCTATGAAAACATTGAAAAAGTAGAGCAGAAGAACAAGGATTATTAAACTGCTTTTTATCCTATTCAGATCCTCCACCCGCTTTCATCGATACTTATGCTAGTTTTCCGAAAAAAAATAGCAGACTATAAACAATTCACGTTTACAGTCTGCTCCTTTTCAATCACTTTTTTCCGGTAAATTGTCCAGAATTTTTTTCCGGACAAAACTTAAATGCCGGTACATTTGCGTAAACGCTTCATGAGGATCTCTTTTTTTCAAAGCCTCATAGATTGCCATGTGGTGCTCCACTGTAATATCGGGATCCCGATGCTGAATTAAGCTATCTGTTTTATGATGTGTAATAAGCAAAGAGGTGATCATCCCCTCCACCACCGGATTGTTTGCGCTCAATGCAATGATTCTATGGAATTCCTTATCCAATGCACCGTAGTTGGTATGCGCATTTTCCTTTATGCTTTCGATCGTTTCCAACAGCTGGTCCAATTGTTCATCCGAAATCTTTTCAGCTGCAATAGTCACCAAACCGAGCTCCAACGCCATCCTCGCTTCAATTACAGCAGGAAGGTTGTTTATTGATAAGGCGAGCATCGCTGTAAAAGGATCACTTCCGACTTTATCATTTACAATTGTCCCGCCACGTGGCTTCCTTGTGATGATTTCCAAGGTCTCAAGAGAACTCAAAGCTTCTCGCAAAACGGGTCTGCTTACACCCAATTGCTCCATCAGCTTCATCTCCGGAGGTAATTTGTCTCCAGGCTTCAGTTGGCCATCAACCAATAAAAATACAATTTTCTCCAAAACCTGCTGTGAGAGTGTACTTCTTCGGACTGTGTCCACTATATATCCATCCATCATATAACCTGTCACCGCCTTTTTATGCAAGAACCTCGTGCACTTCTTTCTCTCTTGCGCTACTTCTTTCTATTTTACATTAATTTTACACTTACTTCCCATATTAATACCTTACCAGACAAGGTCTCTTATTATCGAATTTCCAATCCGGAATCAAATACTGCATGCCTTTTGCGTCATCACGTCCTCCAAGACCCTTTTCATTGTAGAGCTGATGCGCTTTCTCAATCTTTTCCAAATCGATTTCGATACCTAAACCTGCTGACTGAGGGACTTCGACTTTGCCATCAATAATCTGGAAAGGATTTTTAGTCAGATGCTGGCCATCCTGCCAGATCCAATGGGTATCGATGGCAGTGATTTTCCCTGGAGCCGCCGCTGCAACATGGGTAAACATGGCAAGGGAGATATCAAAATGATTATTTGAATGCGATCCCCACGTCAATCCCCATTCATTGCACATCTGCGCTACTCTTACCGATCCCTGCATGGTCCAGAAATGAGGATCCGCCAACGGAATATCGACGGAGTTCAATTGGATCGCGTGCCCCATTTCGCGCCAGTCTGTAGCGATCATGTTCGTGGCAGTAGGAAGGCCTGTCGCTTTTCTGAATTCCGCCATCACTTCGCGTGAAGAATAGCCGTTTTCCGCTCCGCATGGATCTTCCGCGTAGGCAAGAACATCTCCCTTGCCTTTACAAAGGCGAATCGCTTCTTCCAATGACCAGGCACCGTTCGGATCCAGTGTGATGCGGGCTTCCGGGAAGCGTTCAGCCAAAGCCGTTACAGCCTTCATTTCTTCTTCGCCTTTCAGTACTCCGCCTTTCAGTTTGAAGTCCTGGAATCCATAACGCTTATGGGCAGCTTCTGCCAGCGCGACAACCGATTCAGGAGTCAACGCTTCTTCATGCCTCAACCTTAACCAATCGTCAGTTGCATCCGGTTCACTCAAATAAGGCAGATCTGTTTTGTTGCGGTCCCCAATATAAAATAAGTAACCGAGCATCTCTACATGCGTGCGCTGTTGGCCTTCACCCAATAGCTCCGCCACAGGGACGTTCAGGAATTTCCCCAACAGATCAAGCAATGCCGCTTCAAGCGCCGTTACTGCGTGAATCGTTGTTCTCAAATCGAAGGTTTGGCTGCCCCTGCCGCCCGCGTCTTTAAATGCAAACTCTTTACGGACTTTGTTCAAAATCCGGTTATAGGCACCAATCGGCTGACCCAGCACATATTCTTTCGCTTCTTCCAAGGTTTGGCGGATCGCTTCGCCTCCCGGCACTTCCCCAGCTCCGATATTTCCGTGATCATCTTCCAATATCACAATATTACGCGTAAAAAATGGACTATGCGCTCCACTCAGATTCAATAGCATACTATCATGGCCCGCAACCGGGACGACTCTCATTTTCGCTACATGCGGTGCTGCTGTTTTTTGCTGATTTGCATCTTTCGTTAGCATACTCCCACTCCTCAATAATTATTGGTTGAAGCAATCCCGCAAGCGGGTTATGTATAGAAATTCTTTATCCAAAAGACCAACTAATTTTAAAAAAGAGGAGTTACGCATCTAGCGCATAACTCCCTCTGCTTTTATTTTTTTACAAATACAGTTTTAATGGATGTGAAGAACTCAATAGCCGCTCTTCCCTGCTCACGTGAATGCGAGCTCGACTGCTTCATGCCGCCGAATGGTGCCTGCAATTCCACACCTGCGCTTTCTGCGTTGATGCGTACAAGCCCTGCTTCCATATCATTGATGAATTCCAGCATATTGCCGATATTCGTCGTAAAGATTGATGCGCTCAAGCCGTACTCCGAGTCATTGGCCATTGCCAGCCCTTCTTCTATTGTATCCACTTTCAGCAGTGCCAGTACAGGACCGAAGATTTCCTCTCTTGCGATAGCCATGTCGGCTGTCACTTCATCAAATACTGTTGGTTCTACGAAATAGCCGTTTGCAGTTTCGTCGCCAGTAAGACGATTTCCGCCATGCACCAACTTCGCGCCTTCTTGCTTTCCTTTTTCAATATAAGACAATACCGTATTCAATTGGTTCTCGCTTGCAACAGGTCCCATCCAACTGTCGGATTCCATACCGTTGCCCACTGTAATTTCTGAAACTTTTTCCAGCAGTTTTTCGCGGAACTCATCGTATATACCGCTTTGAACGATTACCCGGCTGGTAGCCGTACATTTTTGTCCTGTAGATTTTAAACCTCCGGAAATTGTCGCACTGACAGCCAGATCAAGGTCCGCGTCGTTCGCTACAATAACTGGATTCTTGCCGCCCATTTCAAGCTGGTATTTGATGCCGCGATCAAATGCTGCACGGCCGATTTGTTTTCCGACTGCGTTCGAACCTGTGAACGTGATGGCATCCACACTCGGATGCTCCGCCAAGCCCTGACCGATGACAGAACCGGAACCGGTCACCATATTGATGACACCTTCCGGAAGACCTGCTTCATGGAAGCATTCAACAACGCGCGCAGCAGTAACTGCCGTGTCGCTGGCCGGTTTTAAGACAACCGAGTTTCCGTAAATCAATGCTGGCGCCATTTTCCAGATCGGAATGGCAACCGGGAAATTCCAGGGAGTGATGACTCCTACTACTCCTAAAGGTACTCTCGTAGTAAACATCAACGCCTCGCTGTCCGACGATGGAATGACATCTCCAACCGCCCGCATGCCTTCGCCTGCGTAATAGCGGAGAATCGCTACACCACGGAGGGTTTCACCTTTTGCTTCCGCAAAAGTTTTGCCCATTTCCTTGGTCATCGCTTCAGCGACATATTCCACTTTCTCTTCAAGTACATTCGCCACTTTGAACAAGTAATTGCCTCTGTCGCTGCCTGCCAGCTTTCTCCAAACTTTCTGGCCTGCTTTCGCTGCAGAGACCGCTTTATCCAAGTCATTGGCAGAAGACAATTGGAACGAACCCAACACTTCATCTTTATTGGAAGGATTAAAGCTTTCACTTGTTTTCCCTGTATCTGCTGCCACCCATTCGCCGTTGATATAGTTCAAGTATGTTTTTACTTCTGTATTAGTAGTCATAGAATCCTCCTAGTTTTTAGTCGTTACTTTTGCTGGATACTTCTCCAGTGCTTTTTCGATGATTACCTTCAACTGTGCATAATGCGCTTCTTCAACCGGTGCGATTGGAGCTCTGACATTTGTCGTCACTGGAAGCCCGATGATGTTCATGCCAGCTTTGATAAGTGACACCGCATAGCCCTTTTTCTGTTTTCTGATGCTGTGGATCGGTAAGATAACGTCTCCATATATCTCTTTTTCCACTTTTTTATCGCCGTTCTTCAACGCTTCGAAATATTGTTTGGAAATATGCGGGATATAGTTTGAAATCGCCGAGGAATACGTGTTGAAGCCGAGATTCAAGTAGGCTCCCATCGTCACTTCAGCCAACGGCATGCCGTTGATCCATTCCAGCCGGTCTCCGAATAGATGCGTGAATTCAGCTACTGTTTCCATATTGCCGACGCCGTCTTTGAAGCCGACCAGTTGAGGCAATTCACAAAGCCTGCCTAATGTATCTGCAGTCATGATGCAGTTGTCACGGTTATAGACAATGGCATTCAAATCGGTGCTGCTGATGATTTCACTCAAATAATTGTAAAGACCTTCCTGAGATGGATCGATCAAGTACGGCGGCAAGATCAAGTAGCCGTCTGCGCCAAGCTCTTCGGATATTTTTGCCTGCTCCAAAGCAGCAGTGATATTGCCGCCGACTCCTGTGTAAAGCGGCACTTTTCCTTTTGTCTTTTCAACAGCCAATTCCACCATAGCGTGGTATTCCGCTGTGTTGATCGCGTGAAGCTCACCGGCTCCACATGCTACAAAAATCGAAGTCAGACCCTGATCCAATAAAAAATCGATATTCGCTTCCAGTCCATTTAAATCCAATTTGCCTTTATCCGTTAATGGAGCTACCGGAAATCCTAAAATTCCTGTGGGTGACTGCCTTTTGTTTGTCATATCCATTCCACCTTCAATTGTTTTTTGTTTAATAGTAATATTGTAAGACAATTAAATTGTTCTGTCAATTCAATTAATTTATTCAAGTAACGGGAGAAGGGTTGAATAGGGCAAGATCGTTATGGATTCCCCATTGATCAGCCCAGGTTTGCTTGGATCCGCTGCTCACTTCCAGAATGTCGTTAAAAATTTCATACCCCACTTCTTCAATAGAAGCTTCTCCGGTAGCAATCTTTCCAGCATTTATATCGATCAGATCATGCCATTGCTCCTGCAGTGTGTTTCTTGTCGACACTTTTAGGACTGGTGCCATACTCAAGTTATAGGGTGTTCCTCTGCCGGTTGTGAATACTTGCAAGTGTATTCCGGAAGCCAATTGAAGCGTTCCACAAACAAAATCACTTGCTGGCGTAGCTGCGAAAACCAACCCTTTCTTTCTCACCTTTTCACCTGGACTCAATACATCGACAATCGGTAAAGTTCCAGATTTCACAATGGATCCCAGCGACTTTTCAACAACATTCGATAATCCTCCCCGTTTATTGCCCGGGGATGGATTTGCGCTGCGATCCACTTGGCCTCTATTCAAATACTCGTCGTACCATTTCATTTCTCTTATTAAAGATTTTCCCACTTCTTCGTTTACTGCGCGGGGAGTTAATAGATGGATGGCATCCCGAACTTCCGTGACCTCGGAGAAAAGCACCGTCGCGCCGGCTCTGACTAAAAGATCTGTGGCATAGCCCAATGCTGGATTAGCCGTAACTCCTGAAAAAGCATCACTTCCTCCACACTGAACACCGACCACCAAGTCAGAAACAGGACAGACTTCTCTTTGACGTTCGTTTAATCGGTTCAAGCGCTGTTCCGCCATTTTAACGATGGAAGCAATCATTTGGACAAAGCCATCTTCATCCTGAAGGGACAGTATATTATCGTCATCATTTCCATCGTTTAAACGCGTAGGCACCAATTTTTCGCAACCCAGACCGATGATCATCACTTCTCCACCAAAATTTGGATGTTTCGCTAGATTTTCAATGGTTCGGATCGGTATTTCCGCATCTGGTGCATTGATTGCCACTCCGCAGCCATAATTATGGTTCAAAGCGATAACGTCATCTACATTGGGAAACTGCGGCAATAATTCCTGCCTGATTTTTTTGACTGCATATTCCAGAACCCCTGCAACGCATTGCACGCTTGTCGTAATGCCAAGCAGGTTTTTCGTTCCGACCGTACCATCTGAATTTCGGTAGCCGAGGAACGTATAGGTTTCTTCTAATGGCCTCACTTCTTTTAGATTCGTTGAAAATGGAAGAGAATCCAGTTCCGGAGGTGTCGGCAAATTCACCAATGCCTCTTTCACCCAACTACCTTTTTGGATCAACTTTTCAGCATAGCCAATTACTTCACCGTAGCGAATGATTTCTTCACCTGGTTGAATATCGGACAAAGCAACTTTATGTCCCTGTGGAATTCGCTGTATAAGGGTCAGACCACATGAAAACTGAACTCCTTGTTTTAATCCACCCGTATTGACGATGATCGCCGTATTATCCTGCGCGTTCATCTTCAAGAACAAGGGAATATCTGCATTCGATTCATGTTCCATGTTTTCACTCCTCTAATTTATGTAAAGTTATATTTCTTTTAGCCTTCAAACTCTGTCATGGCCGCAAACAAAGCTTTGATATAGCCGACAGAATATGCAAACCCAAGACTGGATTTCTTCCAACCAATATTCGAATATTGCCAGCGTGTGTCCAGATCCGGCTGATCTCCTGCCATTGTAGGGACATGGTCAGGATTGATGCAGCCGTCATAGCCCACTTTCTTCAATTCCAGCAATAGTTTGAACATGTTCATATCACCGTCATCCAACAAGGCTTCTTCAAAGGCCCCAGCAGTCGGCAAACTGCCTCTGACATTCCGGAAGTGGACCAGGAAAATTCTGCCCTTGCGGCCGAAGTGATTGATTTCATCCAGCACCAATGAAGAACCACCTGCTTCCGCGCGTGTCCCGATACAATAAACCAATCCGACGTTCTTATTTGGAAAATCGTCGATTAGACGATGCAGGCCGATACCGCCGAATGGTGAATCAGGATGCGGGGTATCTGACGGGTGCATGGCTATTTTCACACCATTTTCCTGTGCAGTCGGAACTAATTCCTTATAAGCTGTCTGAACGTTGCCCCACCAGGATTCCAATTCTTCCAATGTAGGAGTCGACTGCTTTTCTTTCAGCAACCCAAGGCTCTCGCCACGTGAAATCGCCCCGCCACGCTGCACTGCTTTATAATTCCTTGAAAGTCCGTAAAAAACATCGCCTTCAAAACGTTGTCTGACAATATCAATTTTCGCTTGTCCAAATACTTTTACTGCATTAACGGAGTTTTCGAGCTGCCGTTCACTTCCTGGGCGGTTCAGCATAAAGTCATCGGTCATATTCGGCAAGGTCACTCTGTTGATGTCCATTCCATATGATCGGATTCGTCTTTGCAGTTTCAATAATTCATCCAGATCCGGAAATCCTTGTTCACTGACACCGGCAAAAGAGCCGCCAGCACCAAAATCAACACAATCCACCCCAAGTTGGGACATTTGCTGCAAATCCATATCACTTAAATCTGTAGTATTTACTGTTACAGAAACTTTCATCATTTATAAAATCACCTCTTCAGCATTTTTTTTACTATTGTTAAGCCAATAATTTATGGCAGCAACTCTTGGAAGCATCCAGTTATGCACGAATAGTTCTCAAAGTTGCTGCCACCATTTGTTAATATCCAAGCTTATCAATGTTCCATTATTGAATTATTTATTGTTCCGAGTTGTCATAAGCCTCTTGATAGCTGGCATTGATTTCTTCTAATTTTGCATTTGTTGCTTCTTGGTCCAAGAAAGTAGGCGACAACCAAGAATCTTCGATTTCCTGTTGATACTCTTCATTCGTCACGACATTTTCCATAGCATTAGAGAATTTCTCTACATATGCATCTGGAGTTTCCGGATCGAAGCCCCAATAGAAGATTTTGTCGATGACGATATCAACGCCTTCCTCTTTGAACGTTGGAACATCAGGAGCTCCTTCAAGGCGTTCTTCTGCCATAACTCCCAGTGGAACCATATCCCCGGATTCGATATATCCGCTTACTAAACCAAGGGAAGTTGGCACAATGTCCACACGCCCTCCAAGAAGAGCTGCAATTTTATCGGCTGCTCCACCGATGTCTACGATATTAAATTCAACACCAGTCTGTTCCTGGAATTGAAGTGTCTGAATATAAGTCATGGAACCGATCTCAGTCGCCATCGTCACTTCTCCAGGATTAGCCTTTGCATATTCAATCAAAGAAGGAATGTCTTGGAATTTAGAATCTGGAGACGTAAGAAACGTGTTAGATTGGTCCAATACTCCCACACCCGCCATTTTAAATTCATCATATGTGTAATCGGTCAATCCAAAAACATTATTCAATAGCATAGAGTTATGGAACGCAAGAACCGTTTGTCCGTCAGGCTTCGCATCCAAAACTGTTTGTGTTCCTGTTGCTCCACCTGAACCGGTGACATTCGATACTACAATATTTGTATCAAGTTCTTTTTCCAAATATTTAGCCATGATCCGTGTATTTAAATCCGTATCGCCACCTGCTCCAGCCGGTACAACCACTGTAATCGGCCCTGATGGATAATCTGCAGCAGGATCGTTGCCTGCATTCGCGTCTTCGCTTGCTCCATCCCCACCACAAGCTCCCAGGAATAAAATCGATGTTGCCAGAACCGAACCGAACAAAGTCTTCTTTAATACACTCTTCATCTAACTTCCCCCTTTTTTTTATTTCAACGGGTCTGAGCCCATTAAAAACGACATCATTGGTAATGCACTTAAACGTTTAAAACACTGGTGCCTTTCTTCTTCTTGTGATTACTGTAAATTGCGAAGACTACTGAAGCTGCTGCAACCAACAGGAACGCTGCTGCAATGGGTGAAGTCAAGAATGGCATGAAATCACCTTGTGAAAGCATCAATCCTCTGCGTAAATTCGTCTCCAGCAATGGCCCTAAGATAAAGCCAAGAACAAGCGGCGTTAAAGGAAAACCAAATTTGATCATTAAATAGCCTAAAACTCCGAAGAACAACAAAGCACCTACATCAAACAATCTATTGTTGACACCGAAAGCTCCTACTACACAAAGCGCGAGAATGATCGGGTATAGGATATGCTGTGGAATACTCAACAAACGAATAAAGCCTTTCATCCCCATAAACAGGAAAAGAATCATGAAGACGTTCGCAATTAGAAGTGCTGCAAAAATTCCGTACACTACATCACCACTGTTTTGCATAAGCAACGGCCCCGGTTGCAAGCCGTGCAACACCAAGCCACCTAAGAGCATAGCTGTTACTGTATCGCCGGGAATCCCTAGAGAGATAAGCGGAACAAGCGCTCCTCCGACTGCTGCATTATTCGAAGATTCAGAAGCAACGACTCCTGCCGGATTGCCTTTTCCAAACTCCTCAGGCTTTTTAGAAGAACTTTTTGCTGCAACATAGGCGATAATGTTTGACGTCCCTCCACCGATGCCCGGCAAAATCCCGATTCCTAGTCCAATGAGGCTTGACCGTAAAAAGTTCCACCCTTGGGCTATATATTCTTTTATGCTCACTTTGTAATTCACTTTAGAAAGTTTTGCATTCAAGCCTTTTTTTACTTTCTTTTCAGCCGATATAAAAATTTCCGATAAGGCGAACAATCCGATTAAAACAGGAAGCAAGTTAAATCCAGCGTTCATATCGGTGAAACCATATGTAAAGCGCGGAAATGCATCAATGGGAGCCGCCCCCACCATGGCAAAAGAAATTCCAAGCAATCCAGCCATAATTCCTTTCGGCAGAGAATCTCCTGAAAGACTGGCAATCAAGGTCAAGGAAAAAATAACAATGGCAAAAAATTCAAACGGTCCAAATTGCAAAGCCACTCTCCCTAATGGAGGTGCTATCATAATCAGGACGATAATACTGAGAAGCCCACCTAAGAAAGAAGAAACGATGGCATAATTGAACGCTTTTCCTGCTTCGCCATTTTGTGCCATTGGATACCCATCAAAAGTTGTAGCGATTGAAGAGGGAGTGCCTGGCAGCTTCAATAGAATAGCTGGGATTAGCCCACCCGAAACGCCGCCGATGTATAAGCCCATTAAGAGAGACATTCCTGCGATTGGATCCATACCGTATGTAATGGGCAGGCAGATGGCGACAGCCATCGTGGCAGTCAATCCGGGTATGGACCCGAACACAAGTCCCAAAGCCACACCAGCTGCAATCAGCATGATAATTTGCAATGTCATAACGGACCCGAAGCCCGCAAATAGCATATCGAACATAGTTTATCCTCCTTAGCCAATGATTCCAGTTGGAAGCATGACGTAAAATACATTGCGGAAAAGGTAATAGATTGTTGCGGATGTAACAATGGAGATTAGAAGGAAGAGCCAAATCTTCCGATGGGTGATATGACTTAATATCAACATCTGCAAGAAAATGTAGATGACTGTCATAATCAAGAAACCGATATAAGGCAACAGTATTACGTAGCCGATCATCAACCCTAAACTTATCAGCACAGGTTTGTAACTTCTTTTTTCAGTTACAATCAATTCTTCTTTATGTTGTTCCGGCGAGTTTTTCTCTTCAGGAATGACTTTACTTTTTCTGAACCCACCCACAGCGATGACGACGCTGAAAATGGCCATTACTATCGCAATAATTTGAGGCATAAAGGCCGGCCCTACAAGACTCGTAGTTAAAGCTTCAAAACTGTAAGCAGTAAAAAACATGATAACGCTTACAACCAAAAGAAAAATCCCGGAAAAGACATCTTCGTACTTTGCCACCATACTGTTCCCCCTCAACATACTGTAGATTTAAAATATTCTGATTGTTAATATATTTTATTGTAAGACAATATAGATTGACTGTCAACAAAGTATTTAAATTTTCTTACTTTAATAATTAATCTTCGAGTAACAGTGAAAGCTGTAGATCTTTGAAAAATACTTCTTCTATAGAAGAGATGTGCTTCATGAACCAACGAACAAGGAGTAAAGCATTAGAAAAGCTTGAGAGGATTATCCAGCTATGACTATGGGCTATCTCAAGAAATCTGGCTGAGCGGAGATCAAAACTGAGATTGAGATTATGAGGGCACCGGTATAAAGTATCGACTTTTTTACACTAAGGGAAAAGCAGCAATAGTTGTTTATCTATCTTCTATATACCTTAATCAGCCAAGTCCACCTTCTACTGTTAAGGAGACTGGTGATGTCAGCTCCACCTTCATCCATCTAGAAAACTACTTCACACTAATCAAATTAGCATGTTAAATAATTGAAACCTTATGGAGGAGTCAGTTTTTCTTCTTTCCTTACTCTATATAATCTAACTAACAAAAAACTCATAGTCTATTCGACTATTTATTTTATAAATATTGGTTAATAGTTTCCATTAAATTGTTATTATCTGTAATATCCCTATTTCTTTTCTTCCTCAACTTCTTTATAATAAAATAAATAACAATAAATTCTTTAAATTCAGAATTTTTATGTAAATATTTTCTATTTTAAACGAGGTGGAATCCATCACTCTTTCGAATATAAAAAAATTGTTTGCTGTCTATATCTTCTTCCATATCTCCATCTACTATGCCTGGACTTTGTTCAATGAGAGCAATGACTATATTCACCTGCTGGGGATCATCCTTATTTCCTGGCTGGCTCCTCTCGTTGCCGGAATCGCTCTGTACATTGTTCATTTAAAAATCCATAACCCCGACCGTTATTTCTGGCTGCTCTGTTCGCTGGGGTGCTTCAGCTATGCAATCGCTCAAGGGATCTGGTTCTACAGCCATAGTATTGCCCGTGTAGAAGCGCCCTATATGGGATGGGCAGACCTGTTTTACCTACTCCAAATCCTTCTTTATCTAGCGGCGTTCACTTATCAGCTCTGGCGGAAAAAAGAGAATGCCCATCAAATCAAGTTTCTTTTTGACATGGGCATCATCGTTGCTGTATTTACGGCCCTCAGCTGGCATTATCTGATCCAGCCCCTGTTCTCGTCAGGTTCTGCATCTCCCCTGCTGCTTGCTGCCTCAGTTGGTTATCCGATTGGAGATTTACTATTGCTGTTCGCTGCTGTCAGCTTCTATCTCGGCTCCGCCTACTTTTTTCAGAGCCGCGTACTGGCACTGATTGTCGCTGGTTTGATTGTCCAGGTTTTTGCGGATACCGCTTATCTCCTCTCGATGATTGCGGGCAGCTATAATGCAGGAACGCTTTATGATCCCTTATGGTCTCTTGGCCTGCTGATGACGGCACTTGCCGGTCTGTATGCCTTGGAACCCCAAAATGAAGCTATTCCAACCGCAGCTTCTGCCCAAGCCGATGGCCGGATCTCCCTGCGCATGCTGCTTCCTTATTTCAGCATGGTGCTGCTGTTCATCGTCATGATTTTCGAGCAAAAGAATGATATGAACGGCTTGATTGCCGGAGCTGGCGTGTCGGTTATTTTGATCATCACCAGACAGGTCTTCACGCTGCAGGACAACCGGAAATTATTGGCTCGCTACCATGAACTGACTTCTGTACTTGAGGAGAAAATCGAACAACGAACGGTCGAGGTCACTTCCAAGAACGAACAATTGAAAAAAGCCGTACGGCAGATGAAGCATATGGCCTATCACGATGTGCTGAGCGGCTTGCCGAACAGAAGGTTGTTTCTGGAAAAACTTGAAGCCGCGATATCGGCGGCAAAACTGAATTCACGGAAAGTTGCTGTCGTTTTCATCGATTTGGATCGCTTCAAAAACATCAATGATACGTTCGGCCATGAATTCGGGGATTTATTGCTGCAGGGATTTTCCCAAAAAATCACAGGCAACCTGCGCTCAAACGATACCGTTTCACGGCAGGGCGGCGATGAGTTCACGTTGATTTTGAACAATATCCAAGCTGAAACGGACATTGCGCCGATGATCCACAGACTGCAGTCCGCCCTGGCAACACCCCTGGTCATCAATGGCCAGGAGCTGCATATCTCGATGAGCATCGGCATCGCGATTTATCCGAAAGACGGAGAGACGACAGGGGAACTGCTGAAGCATGCCGACAGTGCCATGTACAGCGCAAAAGAAAAAGGAAAAAACAATTACCAGTTTTTTTCGGACGATATGGCTGTCACCGCCTCCCGAAAAATCGCACTTGAAAACGATCTGCGCCGCGCCCTTGCCAATGAAGAATTCATCCTGCATTACCAGCCGCAGATCCAGGCCGCAACCGGTGAAATCATTGGGATGGAAGCCCTGGTCCGCTGGCAGAATGCAGACGGAAAAATCATTTCTCCCGGAGAGTTCATTCCGCTGGCGGAAGAAACCCGGCTGATTCTTCCCATCGGCGAGTGGGTCCTCTATACGGCCTGCAGGCAGGCGAAGAAATGGCATGATACGGGACATTCCCAGTTGAAGCTTGCTGTAAATTTGTCTCCTCTCCAATTTCTGCATGACGATTTGATGGACACGGTGCGGCTGGCTCTTGAAAAGACCGGCTTTCCAGCTGCTTCTTTAGAGCTGGAAATTACGGAAGGCGTCGCGGTTGATGATGCCGAAAAGGCGATTTCTCGAATGCTGACTCTGAGGAAGTTGGGCGTGCGGATTGCCATTGATGATTTCGGCACCGGCTATTCGTCGCTGAACTATCTGAAACGGTTCCCGCTCAATAACCTGAAAATCGCCCAGCCGTTCGTTCAGGACATGGCCACCAACCCTCACGACAAAGCACTTGTCGAAGCTATGATTTTCATCGCCCACCGCCTCGACATGTCCGTCGTCGCAGAAGGCGTAGAAACCGGTGAACAATTGGCATTGCTGAAAGAGATGAACTGTGATGAAATCCAGGGCTACTTCTTCAGCAGACCACTCACTGCCGAAAAATTTTCAGCTCTTCTTGCGAACGGGCTGCCTTCTATAAAATTGGTTTAGATAGTTTTCTGCAAATACACAGATTAAAAAAAGAAGAAAAGGCGCTTGTCAGAAAGCGCCTTTTCTTCTTTTTCTCTATTTCTCTATTTCGGACGCTCCATTGAAAAGATCTCCCCGATGGCGGCGTAGTTCGTCCCTGCGAGCCGGCTGACTGCGTCCAGCCCTCTCGGGTCGATGCGGCCGTTTTCATAAATAGCTTCATCTACATGGAAGCGGACAATCTTGCCGATGAACAAATCGCTGCCGGGGCCGTCGCCGCCCAGTGGAACAGACTCCACCAACCGGCATTCCATGCGGATCTTCGATTCTTTGACACCCGGAACCGAAATCACTTCACTCGGCACCTGTGTCAACCCGACCAGGTCCACTTCACTTTCAGAAGGCGGCAAGGAAGCCGCAGTCTCATTGATTTTGCCGACATTGTCACGGTCCACGATATGCACCACAAATTCACCGTTGCCGTAAATGTTGCGTGCCGTATCCTTCCGCTCCCCCGTCGGCCGCTGAATCGATAAAGAGACCATCGGCGGGTTGGAGGAGACGATATTGAAATAGCTGAACGGCGCTCCGTTGAGGACTCCCGACTCCGACTGTGTCGTGACGAACGCGATGGGACGCGGGATGACCGAGCCGATCAGCAGCTTATAGTTGTCCCGCTCTTTGTTTTGTTCCGGATCAATTGAAATCATCCATACCTGCCCCTTTACTGATGGAATGTGTTGAATTACTATTTTTCGTTTGTCGATATTCCGCAAATCAGCTCCGCTTTCCTACGGGCTTGCGCCGAACTAACTCGGGCTAAACGCCCGAGTGGATTTCGGCACGGCGCTATCCCGCGGGAGTCTCCGCTGATTTGCTACATATCTTTATATTCTTATCAAACAGAGAAAAAATAACTCCTCGCTTAGTACTGAGAAAATTGTTTAGCGCCGCGCTTCCACGACCTAATCGAAGCAAGAAGACTGGTACTCTTTGCTGCGTGAGCAAATGAGCAATCGTCTTTGCTCTATCCGAAGCAGTCAAAACATTGTATAAAAGTCAATTTTCCAGTTCCATATATACCTTATCCATTCCCTCTACTTCTCCATTGTAGCCAAAAAAATAACAGAATGTGCGGGTGTTCCTGCACATTCTGTTATTGGGATTGAAAATCGGATTAGCGGATTGTTTTCAATGCTGTTGACCACGGGATGACCTGGTCCAGCATTTGGTTCACAGAATCTGCCTGGACTGGCGCAGCTTTCAGTTCCGCACCGTTTTCGAAGTCTGTGAACAGGGACAATGCAGGGTGGACACGTACGTCCGCTACAGACAGTTCGCCCAGGATGCCGCGCAAGTGTTCTGCCGCACGCGCTCCGCCGACTGAACCGTAGGATACGATGCCTGCCGCTTTGTTGTTCCATTCCACACGCAGGTAATCCAGTGCGTTCTTCAATGATCCGGTGATCGAGTGGTTGTATTCCTGTGCGATGAAGACGAAGCCGTCTTGAGCTGCCACAGCTTCAGACCAAGCGCCTGCACCTGATGCGTCTCCGCCATTTTCGCCTAAAAGCGGTAATTTATAGTCCGCGATGTCGATGATCGTATAGTTCGCGTCTCCGCGTTTGTCTGCCAATTCCTTGACCCAGTTCCCTACCTGCGGGCTTAAACGCCCTTCGCGTGTTGATCCTAAGATGATGCCGATGTTCAATTTTGTCATTGTTGTTTCCTCCTCTGGTTGGTTTTCTTGCGATGTTCCGAATAATCTACTGAAAATGCTCATCTAATTTCCTCCTGTTTACAGATATTCTTTTTCGATCGTGCGCGTGCTGCGTACGGTGTCGATCGGGCGTACCAGTTTCTCGATCTGATCACGTTTCGGCTCGAGGAATGGCGGCAAGGATAAGTTTTCTCCTAAGGTTTCGTAAGGCTCATCGCCCATGAAGCCCGGTCCGTCTGTTGCCCATTCGAACAGGATGCCTTGTGCTACTCGTACATACAGCGACTCGAAGAAGAAACGGTCGACATAGCCGGATGTACTGAAGCCAAGATTTTGCATGCGGTCGATCCATTCCTGCAATACGCTGGTATCCGCTACACGGAAGGCTGCATGGTGAACCGTTCCGAAGCCTTGGCGTCCCTCTGGCAGTAATTTATTGTGCTCGACGATCACCTGCGCGCCGTTGCCGCCTTCGCCTACTTCGAATAAATAGAAGGAACCTTCTTTTGCGACTTGGCGCATCAGCATGGCTTTTTCCAATACTTCCTTGAAATAATCGAATTCCGCGATACGGATATGGATCGGCCCAAGCCCGGTAATGGCGAACTCCAATGGAACCGGTCCGTTCTGCCATGGCGTACCTGATGCTACGCCTTCGTTGTTTTCGTCCGATACCAGCATGTACTGCTGATCATCGAAATCGACGAACGAGAGGGTTTTCTTGCCGAATACATCCTGAATACCTTTATGCTTCACGTCGTATTTATCGAAACGCTTGACCCAGTAAGCAAGTGCATCGTCTGTCGGTACACGGAACGCCGTTTTGTAGATTTCGTTGGTTCCGTGGGTGCCTTTCGGGATGTTCGGGAAATCGAAGAAGGTCATATCGGTTCCGGCCGAACCTTTGTCATCAGCGAAGAATAGGTGATAGGTCTGGATATCGTCCTGGTTCACGGTTTTCTTGACCAGGCGCATGCCCAGTACATACGTGAAAAATTCGTAGTTTTTTTCAGCGCTGCTCGTAATGGCTGTTACGTGGTGCATTCCTCTTAATTCGTTCATCAGTATCTCTCCTCAGCTAGTAGTTGTATAATTATTATCTCGATTCCGAGATATAGGATTAAAAAAATTTAAACGTCCTGTGATCGATAACCGATTTTCTTGACGGTTCTAATCATTTCTTCTATTTCCTGCTGTTCCATTCCTTGAAATGCCTGATTGATCACTTGTTCATGTTTCGGAAAAATCTCATCCATCAATCGCTGTCCGCTATCTGTCAGTTCTGCGAAGGTTACGCGCCGATCTTCCGGACATGCCTTGCGGATGACGTAGTTTTTCGTTTCCAACTTATCAACAACATAAGTGATGCTGCTGCTGGCAATCAAGACTTTTTTGCCGATCAGCTGAATCGGCTGTTGTCCTCGGTGGTACAGCAATTCCATTACCGAAAACTCGGTCGGATTCAATCCGTACTGCGCAACATCCGTTTTAATCAATTCATGGAGAGCGTCAGTTGCTCGAACCAATACGGTCAATGCTTTCAAGTTGAGATTTGGCATAGCCATTCGATTCACCTCATTTATCTTGAATTAATTTATCTTTAATTCGAGATAATCATAACATGGGTATTTCCAAGAGTCAACTGTTCGGTTTAAATTCACTGATTATCCATAGAAGATGCATCTATATAGATAGATTCTTCGAACTCTACACCTTAGGTCAGCAACAAAAAAAGGAGAAGGGGCAGTGATCTCCCCATTCTCCTTTAAACAAGCTGTCGTTCCAGGTTGCTGTCTTTTATTCTGCTTTGTTCGTGTAATTGAGCCGATCCAATATCGTGATGGTTTCCGATAGCTGGTTATAGAAGATTTTCTTGGCTACATCCAATAATTCAACGATCATCGGATCCCGCAAAGAGTAGATGACCCGGTTCCCTTCCTTGCTCCCCGTGACGATATTCTTCGATCTTAGGACCGTCAGCTGTTGGGATACGGCCGAACCTTCGCTGTCAGCCAGCTGCTGGATTTCGTTGACACTTTTATCCCCTTCAGCCAAAATTTCAAGAATCCGAATCCGAAGCGGATGTGCCAGTGCTTTAAAAAATTCAGATTTGAATTGCTGCATTTCCATATCCAAAATAGTTTCCTCCTCTATAGCTGTTTCAGGATTTCCTTTTGATCTATTGCTGCCTGCCGGTAATCGCTTCCAGCGGAAAGAGCCGCACATTCCCTGAAGGCAAAATGCTGGCATCCCAGGCACTTGTTTTTGTCGAGTTGCTCTAAGGCAAAGTTGATGGCTTCACCGGTATGTTCAAAGAAATGCTCTTCTCCAGTATAGTCATACAATCCGGTTTTTTTCATCACACTTATCGGATGCGGTTTCATGCCCGAAATCAGGACGATGCCATGCTTCGAAAAATCTTTGATGATGCTGGCCAAATAGGATTCTCCTGTTGTATCCATAAACGGCACTTTTCCCATCCTTAATAACAGCACTTTCGGCTTGTAATTGATGGTGTTCATAATGGATTGCTCGAACGCTTGGGCAGAACCGAAGAACAAAGGCCCTTCTACGTTGTAGATGCTGATTTGCGGACAATCATGGATATCCGTCACCATATGGCCCCCCACTTTTTCGTCTTTGTGGTTCGGGTCCGGCAGCACTTTGGCTGTCACCAGAAGCTCACTCATTTGTTTGGTGAATAAGATGACGGCAAATAACAAACCGACTTGCACAGCGACGGTAAGGCTGACGAAAACGGTCAATAGAAAAGTGGCAAGCAGTACGAGGGAATCTGCCGTTCTGGTTTTCAGCAGGCTCATGAATGTATGCCGTTCACTCATATTCCAGGCGACAATCATCAATACAGGCGCCATGCTGGCCAATGGAATCGTCGACGCATACGGAGCAAAAAGGAGCAATACCAAGAGAACGACCACACCGTGGATGATTCCTGAAAACGGGGAAACGGCTCCGTTTTTTATATTGGTGGCGGTTCTGGCGATGGCGCCGGTAGCAGGGATGCCGCCGAACAAAGGGGTGATCATGTTCGCGATCCCTTGCCCCATCAGCTCCCGGTTGCTGTTATGCTTTTTGCCGCCGGTCATGCCATCCGCAACAACTGCCGATAAGAGGGATTCAATCCCACCCAGCATCGCGATGACAAACGCCGGTCCGATCAGCAGCTGGATTCGTTCGAAAGTGATTTCTGGAAAACGGAAGTCGGGAAGGCGATTTGAAATTTCCCCGAAAGTTGAACCGATCGTCGCCACTTGGCCCGGGAAAAAGGCAGTCGCAACTACAGCGGAAACCAATAGACCAATCAAAGGACCAGGAACTTTCGGTAAAATCTTAGGAGTCAGGATGACCGTAACCAAACAGACGACAGCTGTTAAAATACTGTATACATTAATCGTTTCGATGTTGAGGAAGATTTCTTTTACATTCGCAAGGAAGGATTCGTGCTTTTCCACGCCGGTCAATCCCAGGAAGTTCGCCACCTGGCCTGCAAAAATAATGACCGCAATTCCGGAGGTAAACCCGACTGTGACCGGCCGCGGGATATATTTGATCAATGACCCCAGTTTAAAGATGCCCATGAGGAGCAGGATGATGCCGGCCATGAATCCTGCCAGCAATAGACTTTCATATCCATAGGCGATGACAATCGCAAACAGGACCGGGATAAACGCACCGGTAGGGCCGCCGATCTGAAATTTAGAGCCGCCGAATAGCGAAATCAAAATACCTGCAATGATGGTCGTATAGATCCCGTATTCCGGATTGACTCCGGAAGCGATGGCAAAAGCCATTCCCAATGGAATCGCGATAACCCCCACGACAATGCCTGATAAGAGGTCTTTTTTAAAGCTTTGGAATGAATAGCCTGCATATCTTCCGCTGAATATCGACTTCTTCTCCATATTGAGGACCTTCTTTATTATTTTATAGTATATCTGATTATTTGAATATTGATTAAATCAAATATATACCTCCTAAAACCGAATGTCAAATTCCCGGGAATTTCAGTCGCCTCTTTTTTTAAGCAAAAAAGAAAGAGAAATCCGAAAATCCGGACTCCTCTTTCCTATTAGGTACAGCAAAAGTTATTTTCTTATTTATTCCGAAGTGGCTCGAACGCATTGGTCCAGGCATTGACCTGATCAAGCAATGTCGTAACGGCGCCTTCATGCACATCCGCCGGCTTGAACTCACTCATGTCCACGAAATCAGTGAACAGGGACATCGCCGGATGGCTTCTGACGGAAGCTACCTGCAGCTCAGCCAAGATGACGCGCAAAGCTTCAGCCGCCCGAACCCCGCCTGCAGAACCGTAAGATACGATGCCTGCCGCTTTGTTATTCCATTCCACGTATAGATAATCGATGGCATTTTTCAACGCGGATGTTACGCCGTGATTGTATTCCGGACAAATGAAGACATAGCCATCAAGCTCTGAAATCTTCTGGGACCACGGAATCGCTTCAGGTGTTTGGTAATCCTGGCTATAGGCTGCCGAAATCGGCTCTGCATACATCGGCAAATTATAATCCTTCAAATCTACAATTTCATATTCCGCATCTCCACGTTTGTCCGCAATGCTTTTGACCCATTCCGCGACCTGTATGCTATTGCGTCCCGGACGTGTGCTTCCTGTGATGATACCAATCTTTGTCATGAATAACTTCCTCCTCAATTTGTGATCAATTCTTAGCTCTGTGAACCTTCACTCCTTGATGCCCTTTCATCATAAGGGAAAAATCCCTCAGTTTCAAACGAAATGTCCGAATACTCTTTTAAATGGATCTGGCTTGTAATTCCCTCTGCCTTTGGTCTATTTCAATGGCGACAGTATACTTTTTGTCAGTATGTGCGATTAAAGTGCGTACTTCACACGATTGACGGCAGGCCTTACACTGAGCGTGACCCAAAAATAAGAATCCGAGGAGAATACCCATAGATGAAATTACAATTGGCTTTAGATTTAGTAGATATTCCACAAGCAATCGAACTGGTTAAAGAAGTGGAGGCATTTATCGATATCGTTGAAATCGGTACGCCTGTCATCAACAAAGAAGGCTTGAAAGCCGTTTCAGAAATGAAAGCAGCATTCCCGAACCTGGAAGTGCTGGCAGACGTAAAAATCATGGACGCTGCTGCTTATGAAGTATCCAATGCAGTTGCTGCAGGGGCTGACATCGTCACGATCCTGGCACAGGCAGAAGATTCATCAATCAAAGGCGCAGTTGAAGAAGCCAAGAAACAAGGCAAAAAAATCCTGGTTGATATGATTGCAGTCAAAGACATCAAAACACGTGCGGCAGAGTTAGACCTTCTTGGAGCTGATTACATCTGCGTCCATACGGGCTATGATCTTCAGGCAGAAGGCAAAGATTCGTTCGAAGACTTGCGCACCATCAAAAGCGTTGTAAAAAATGCACGTACAGCTATTGCAGGCGGCATCAAATTGGAGACATTGCCTGAAGTGATTAAAGCACAACCTGACTTGATCATCGTCGGCGGCGGCATCACAAGCAAAGAAGACAAAGGTGCAGAAGCTGCGAAGATCCAAGAGCTGATCAAAGAAAGCGTAACAGCGTAACATGAACACCATAGGCTTTACCGATGAAATACTGGCTGAACTGAAACTGACCTTCGCTCGCATTGATGATGAACAAGCTGAAAAACTGGTGACCGGCATTCTGCAGGCCAAAAAAGTTTTTGTTGCAGGCGGCGGCCGCTCCGGCTTTATGGCGAAAGCTTTCGTTATGCGCATGATGCATGTGGGATTGGATGCATATGTAGTTGGGGAAACGGTGACCCCGAATTTAGAAGCCGATGATATTTTCATTGTCGGTTCCGGTTCCGGCGAAACCCAAAGCCTTGCAGCGATGACGAAAAAAGCGAAAACCATCGGTGCAACGGTCGTGGCCATCACGACAAATCCAGATTCTACGATCGGCAGCCTTAGCGACATCCAGATCGAGATTCCTGCCCAAGCGAAAGCAGACGGCACGAGCGGCAAGTCCATTCAACCGATGGGCTCCCTGTTCGAGCAATCGCTTCTGCTTTTCTACGATGCAGTGATTCTGAGATTCATGGACAAAAAAGGGCTGAACTCCGACACCATGTATGGCAGACACGCCAATCTAGAGTGAAATCCAATAAGCCTGAGCCTGAAGTGATCAGGTTCAGGCTTATTTTTATTGTTCCTCCCGAATGAAGAACTTGCACTGCGATGGATGGCCCCTGAATTCAAGCGTTCTCACTGGACAGCTGGATAAATAACATGCCAAGCTGGACATACAACAAACTCCGCAGCAACGGAAGGGTTGATGAGATGAAAATGTATGACGTAACAGGGGCAATTTTTGAAGGCATGGCTGTCTATAAGGACAAACCGGAAAAACAGCCGAAAATGAATCCGAAGACAAGCGGTGAAGTCACTGAAACGCAATTGGAGATGAACGTCCATACCGGGACCCATATCGACGCTCCCCGCCATATGCTCGTGGATGGAGAAACATTCGAGTCGATCTCTTTGGACAAACTCGTCGGTACATGCCAAGTATTGGATTTGACTGGTGTGGAAAATGGGATTTCAAAAGCGGATCTGAAAAGATTCCACATTCAAAAAGACGATTTTATTTTATTGAAGACGAAAAACTCATTTGACGAAGAGTTCAATTTCGATTTTGTTTACCTTACGGAAGACGGCGCAAACTATCTGGCTGAGCTGGGGATTCGAGGAGTGGGGACAGACGCACTTGGAATCGAAAGAAGCCAGGAAAACCACCCGACGCATAAGGCCTTGTTTGCCAGTGATATCATCATCGTAGAAGGGTTGCGTCTGAAAGAAGTTCAGCAAGGCGATTATTTCATGGTGGCAGCGCCATTAAAATTGATAGGAACAGACGCCGCCCCTGCCAGGGTTCTGCTGTTCGACGAACTGAATTTTTAAACGCTTCAAAAGAGGGACAACTAGAAACTTCAAGGAGAGAGCCTATGTATAAAATGATTGCGATCGATCTTGACGGCACACTGCTCACTGATGAGCTGACCATTTCATCCGATACTGCGGCAGCCATCCAAAAAGCGATCCGAATGGGAACCGTGGTAACGATTGCGACGGGAAGGATGTTTTCATCCGCAAAACTGATTGCTGAGCAGTTGGGGATCCATGCACCGCTGATCACCTATCAAGGCGCCATGATCAGAGTCGCAGGCGAAGCGGAGGCACTGTATGAACGCCCGGTCTCACCTGACATCGCAGAAAAACTGATTATGATCGCCCGTGAAAAAAACATCCACCTGCAAGTCTACCAGGACGACATTCTATACGGTGATGCGGAAACGGATAAGCTGATTGCCTATGCTGAAGCTGTTCAAGTTCCGTATACTGTAGAACCCGACCTGATCGGACTGGCTAAAAAAGGATTTACGAAATTGCTCTTTATCGACGAGCCGGACGTTTTGGCTCCCCTGCAACAGGAATTGCAGGTGTTATTCGGAGAGTCCGCCTATATCGCCAAATCAAAAAGAACTTACCTGGAAGTGACCCATCCCGAAGCCAATAAAGGAAGCGCCCTTTTGTTCCTGGCCAACGAGCTTGGAATCGACCGTTCAGAAATCATCGGCATCGGCGATAACCACAACGATTCCGAACTTTTGAAGGCCGCCGGTTTCGGCATCGCCATGGGAAATGCGGTACAGGAAGTGAAGGAACTAGCTGATTACACCTCTTTCACAAACAACGATGAAGGGGTGCTTCATGCCATCGATAAGTTTATTTTAGACCCGGCAAATGTCGCCGCAACTCAGGAAGGAAGAGAAGAACATGCCCAACTTGGGAGAAAAAAGCTTTAACTGTGAAAAGGAACTGACCCTTTCGATCATCGGCGGAAAGTGGAAGATGCTGATCCTGTGGCATTTAGGCAAAGAAGGAACAAAACGGTTCGGTGAACTGAAAAACCTGATGCCCGGCATCACCCAACGCATGCTAGTGACTCAGTTGCGGGAACTGGAAGAACATTTGATTGTGCACCGCGAAATCTATCCGGTCGTCCCTCCTAAAGTGGAATATTCACTAACAGACCAGGGACGAAGCCTTATTCCGATTCTTGACTCGATGTACGAATGGGGCAAGGATTATATGGAGCATAATTTGGATACGAAAGTCGAAAGCAGCTGAAATTTATAAACGAAACAAGGCGGAGTGCATTAACATGCAATCCGCCTTGTTTATTTGAGTTTCAGTTGGAACAATAACGAAAGAGTTAGTGGGATTCCCTTGACCTGAGAACGTTATCATACTTTATGCTGAAAGTGTAAAGCAGCTTTTGATGATTTTCAGCAGTTTCAAGAAGCCTTTTGTGAGTGTAACCCGTTTCGGGGCATGATCACATGGTCCTTCTTGTGTAAGCTGTCGATCGGTCAGGCTGCTTTTTTCCGATTTCATCACCGGGTGACTTTAAACAGTCATTCTTTCGATCAAGTGAACGGAAACTTCTTTATGTGACACCGTATCCGCCAAGGTCTGTCCGAAAAGAAGCTGCCCGATGGAATTCAACGGAATCCCGATGGTGGTAATATTCATGGCTTTGGCGATCGGGTGGTTATCAAATCCGATAATCGCCAAATCATCCGGAATGGCGATACCGTACTTGGAACTGGCGATCACGATGCCAGCCGCCACTTGATCGCTCGTCGCAAGCAGAGCCGTCGGGCGCCGCTGCAGACGCGAAAACCGGTCTAATATGCGCTCCCCATCTTCCAGGTAAAGGCAATCCTTAACCATGTACTCTTCATGATAAGGCAGCCTTTTCAACTCCAGAAAATCCCGGTAAGCCTGTTCCCTTTGTCTGCTGTTTGTTCCGTCGGATCGATTGATGGAGAATCCGATCTCCCGGTGCCCCTTCTCATACAAATAAGTTAACGCATCCATAAAACATGCGTAATGATCGACATAGGTGTAACTCAACGGTGTATTCCCGCCGTTTTCGAATAATACGATCATTCCGTATTGGCGATAGCGCTCTATCGTATCCAGTGAAACTTTTCTCGAACAAATGATGAGACTGTCGATTTGCTTGAGCTTCAACATCTCTAATGCTTCCATTTCCTGACCTTCATGATAACCGGTCTGATAAAGGACCAGTTTATAGTGATGACTTGCAGCCGCCAGTGAGATGCCTTGGATCAATTGCGAAAAATACGGATGATCCACTATCGGCAAAACGATGCCCACCAGGTTGGTTTTGCCTTTTTTCAAATTGATGGCATTGATATTTTGGATATATCCAGTTTCTTCGATGGCTCTTTTGACAGCCTCCACTTTTTCCTTCTTCACATATGGATGGTTATTCAACACACGTGAAACAGTGGCGACAGATACGCCCGCTATTCTGGCAACGTCTCGGATACTTGCCACTCCATCGCCTCCTTATTTCCGGTTCCCTTATATATTAAAATGAATGCCATGCTCGATATAAGGGACAGCTGCTTTAATGTATTCCTCCGGAGAGACTTGGCTATTTCTAGTCCATTCCACTGACGCTCCGTAGATTCCCCAGCTCAGCATAACTGCCACTGTTTTAAGGGCTCTCTCTTCCTTATCCTCATTTTTTCGCACCAACATTTTATAGAACAGGACTTCAAGCTGTTCCCGTATGATCCGCGCGATGGTATCTTCGTATCCTCTGTGGCACCGGTTGGACAGGGACTTCTGGAAATTGGTGACCGCTTCGAAGATTTTGGCGAATGTTTCTTCCGTGAGTTCGTCGTTCCGGTAATTTTCCACATCCAAATTAATCAATAAAACTTCCGATAAGGCCTTCTCCAACAGATCGTAGATATCTTCGAAATGATAATAGAACGTCGCCCGATTAATCATGGCTTCAGCCGTTATGTCTTTTACCGTAATGTCCTTGAATTCTTTTCCTTCCGAAAGTGCGATGAAGGAATCCATGATCAATTTGCGGGTCCGGATCACACGGGGATCCGTCTTGATTTCTGCCATTTCGCTGCCACTCCTTTTCCGACAATTTCCTGAATGTGTTGCATAAGCGACACATCCCCGGAACTATTGGTGTTGATTGTTTTCATTATGGCTTAAGATCGAATTGTAAAGCAAATAAGCTACCCAAAAACGCTCAGTTAGAGCCAGTTTAACAAGAGGAGGAACTAGAATGAAAAACAATATGATGTGTGATATCGAAACAGGCATCTGCGGAGTTGCGGAAGAAGAGGAAACAGGGCTGATCGATTTCAATAAACCTAAGAAATCGGTTACGCTTTACTACGTAACAGACCCGATCTGCTCCCATTGCTGGGCTATTGAACCAGTGCTTCGCCGTTTCACAGAGCAATATGGTGAGCATTTCAACTTCCAGACCGTAATGGGCGGGTTGCTGGAAAAATGGCATGATGGACCGATCGATCCGGCAAACGGCATCTACAAGCCAGCCGATGTCGCAGGCCATTGGAGAGAAGTCGGTGATCATTCAAGGATGCCGATCGACGGCACATTGATGATCGACAATCCCGTACAGTCGTCTTATCCCCCTTCACGAGTCTTTAAAGTGATTCAGGAAAACCACAACGACACCAGAGCCAATGAATACCTGCGCCGTGCAAGAGAAGCGCTCTTCGCATTCAACCAAAACATTTCAGAACCGTCTGTTATGATCGAGATCGTCAACAACATGGGACTCGACGGTGAAGCCATCGTCAAACAAGCCGAACTGCCAGCCGGACAACAAGCGTTAAACGAGGACTTCGCTCTCGCCAGAAGTCTGGGTGCCAGAGGCTTTCCATCCATCATTATGGTCAATGAAGAAAACAAAGGCATAAAACTTGTCGGCGGCCGCCCATTCGAATCCTATGTGGATGGCTTGAAGCAAGTGCTGAATCAGGACGAACTGCAAGCAAAGCCTCAACCCGCGCTTTCGCAGTTGTTGGAAAAAGAACAATTGCTTTTTTCCAAGGAAATCGAAGTCATGTACGATGTGGAGCTGACAGAAGTGAACTCGTTTATTGAAAAGGAACTTTCACCAGGTTATTATCAAGCAAATGAAATTTTAGGCGAAGCCTATTTCACATTGATTAAAAAATGAGGAGGAAACAAGATGGCGTATATCCTACAAGTGGATTTTGAGATGAATGGCCCTTTCGGAGACGAGATGGCTAAGGCATTTTCCGAACTGGCAACAAGCATCAACAATGAAAAGGGCTTTATCTGGAAAATCTGGACCGAAAGCCCGGAAACCAAAGAAGCCGGCGGAATTTACCTTTTCGAGACAAAAGGCGCGGCGGAAAAATATGTGAAGATGCACACTGAACGGTTAGCGGGCTTTGGCATATCACCGGTACATGCAAAGATTTTCGAAGTCAATTCTGCATTGACGGAAATCAATAAAGGTCCGGTCAAGCAGTAAAAGAACCACACCAAATGAAAAAGGGCAGGAGACGCTGATGAACCCATCGCGTCTCCTGCCCTTTTCATTTAGAAACTCTATTTTCCATTCCATTTATCTTCGAAAACCAGGTTTTCCAACGAACGCCTTTTTTCCCATCCCGCTGTTTCCAGAATTGGCTCGTCGGGATAATCTTCGGTATAGCCAAGCGAAAGTAAGGCGATCGGGTCGATATGCGGCGGGATGTCCAGAATATCCCGGACATCATTTTTCTTGTAGAAGCTTACCCATCCCATCGCCAATCCTTCTGCACAGGCAACCAACCACATATTTTGAATGGCGCAGGCAGTTGATAACGCATCTGTTTCGGGGATGGAATTGCGTCCCAGGACATGTGAGCCGCCGCGTGTAGGATCACATGTCACACAAATCGTCACCGGCGCTTGTTTCAACCCTTCAACTTTCAGATCAAGGAATTTGTTTTCCTTCTCCCCTTCATAATGGATGGCCAGTGCCCGCCGCTCCTTGTCTGCGGCCCAAGCCAATTTTTCTTTTGTTTCGGGCGAAGACACTAAGATGAAGTTCCATGGCTGCATAAACCCTACAGACGGCGCATGGTGAGCCGCATCCAGGATATTGGCGATCAGCTCCTCCGGAATGGCTGTCGGCAAAAAGGTTCGAATATCTCTTCTATTGTAAATCGCTTTATATACGCCTTCTTTTTCTTCTCTCGTAAACATCGATTCATCCTTTCAGCATCTCGTCATCACTTGTTGTCACTGGAATGAATATCCTATGGTTCCGTTACATCAAATTTCAAGGCCCACTTCAGAAAAGGTGGCCATCTCTCTCATCATGTTACAGGCTGCTTCTACGAGCGGGAATGCTAAAGCGGCGCCCGATCCTTCACCCAAACACATATCCATGTGCAGCAGCGGTCTGATGCCCAGCAGTTCACTGGCTCTTTTGCCGCCCGGTTCGGCACTTGCATGTGAAGGGATCAAGTAATCTTTCACTTTCGGCTCAATCGCAACAGCGAGCAGCGCCGCAATCGTGGAAATATAGCCGTCCAGCACAACCGGCACACGGTTGGCTGCCGCACCGATCATGACACCTGCCATTCCTCCGATTTCCAGGCCGCCGACTTTAGCAAGGACATCAATCGCATCGCGCTTATCCGGATTGTTGACCTCAATCGCCGTCTTGATGACCCTCACTTTATGTGAAATTCCGCCATTGCCGACCCCTGCCCCGTTGCCGGTAATCTCCTCAGGTGGAATGTCCCCCAGAACAGACAGAATCGCCGTGCTCGGTGTCGTATTGCCGATGCCCATTTCGCCGGTTCCCAGGATGCGGGCGCCGTTTCTAATTTCGGCTTCAGCAATTTCTATTCCCACTTCGAGCGACCCGATTGCTTCTTCTATGGTCATTGCAGGCCCTGTCGCGATATTGCCTGCGCCTTGCTTAATCTTCCGGTCAATCACTCCGGCATCACTTGGAAAGTCCCCTTTTACCCCGATATCCACGGTGACGATTTTCGCACCGGCCGGCTTCGCTAATACACCGACTCCGGTTATGCCTTTTGCGATGAACATCGTCTGTGCAAACGTCACCTCTTGTGGATTGGAAGAAACCCCTTCCTCATACACGCCATGATCAGCAGCCATCACCACAATCGCCTTTTGATCCACCACAGGATACAGTTCTCCATATATTCCCGCCAGCTGTACAGCCAGGTCTTCCAGTCTTCCCAGACTATGCGGCGGCTTGATGAGACTGTCCACCCGACTCTGTGCCATGTCCATCATTTCCAGATCCAAGCCCTCAATACGTCCAATCGTTTGCTTCAATAAATCCATCTTTTTCTTCTCCCTTCTATACTAAAAAGAAAAAGCCTTCAGTTTATTTGCGCGAACAAATAAACTAAAGACTTTTCCATGGTCTATAAGCAGAAAGTAAGCAGGCAGGTCTCCTGGCTCCGGATCGTCATTTCACAGGCCTTCCCAGACAAAAGTCCAGTGGCTATTTCCATAAAACTCCCCGTTACAGTGGCGGGACCGCTGAAGATTTCCACTTCATTCCCTATTCTCCCCGAAGGGCACCTCTTACTGATATTATATTTATGTTTCATCAAGCTTACACTGGATAATCTTGGGCAGTCAAGCTCGATTTGAGAGTTGATCAACTGCGCTAAACTATTCACGCCTGCACTTCAATTCCCACGCCATGATCACGTACTTCCTTCTCTACAGAACGCTTGCATTCCCTCTGAGCGCCAGCCTTCTCAACTAGTAGACAAGGAAAATCCCCTTTTATATATATCCGAAATTTTCTGCTGTCGTTATACCGGAAGACATGAAACCAATTCTCCATATACGGTGTCCTTTTATACATAAGGCTGCCCTCCACAGATATAGTCATAGGGGTTGTATTATATAAAAAGAATGTTGCGGAAGAGGTGAAAAAAATTGAAAAGAAAGATGAGTTTGTTTCTAATTGCCTTACTGCTCTTTGCAGGGGGAACCTTCTATTACAACACGTTTTTTTCTTATGAGACCTCTGAAGATTATGCTGATTTTCCAATCCCTAAAAAAGCAGCATTAATTGAAAAAAATCAGGATTCCAGGAGTTATACTTGGAAAAAAGCCTCTGAAGAAAATGGCATTCCACTTAGTTATGAAATCGTTTTGAAACTGAGTGGTTGGGAAAAGCAAGAACGGGAAGGTGCATCAGTCTCCTATAGGAAAGGAGACAAACACATCGACGTGATTTCTCAAGCACAGCTGTTGACCCTCCGTAATATGGAATGATTTTAACCACTAGATAACAGCGAAAGACAGCCTGAAATAAATGAAACCCCGAATGGCGACACTTATTAAGTGCCTGCCATTCGGGGTTCAGTCTCTGCTATAAGAATTACTTATTCAGCTGGTGTTAAATCTTCGATTGAATCGATGTCCATATAAGCTGGAACGACAAATCCGATTTTAGCGCCTTCAAGGTTAACTCCAAGATCGACTACACTGTCGCCATAAGTTTCAAGCTGAGTGGCGTGGGTTCCCGGCAACCATGCCGCTACCATTCCGTCTGCTTGTCCTTCAGAAACAGCCTGCCACATAACTGCATTGTCAAGCGGCGTCAATGTTACTTCAAAGCCTTGGTCTTCCAAAACTTTTCCGACAACATTCGTTGAAACGACTTCTGTATCCCATTCCACGTAAGCCAACTCAATTTCTGTGCCGTCTACTGCTTCTGTACCGGCTGTCCATTCAGCAACTTTATCACTGTTTTCTTCTACCCATGCAGTTGTAACTTCTTTAACATCTGCGCCATTTGAAACTTCCAGCATGATGCTTTCGATATCAGCAGACTCCCATTGGAATTGATCAAGAATTGTGTAGGCTTCAGGTTTTTCTTCTTCTAAACCTTCACGTACCATTGTGTTGATCGTTTCAGCATCGCCGAATACGCCATTAGGATCTTCAAGGTATTTCAAATCATACTTCTGGAACTTCCAGTGCGGGCTCCAGCCCGTGACGATGATCGGTTCTTCGTTGTCGATCGCTTCGCCTAAAGCTGTAGCCATCGCGCCGCTTGAAGAAGTGACAACTTCCCAGCCTTCAAGACTTTCATACTCTTCTGTTGCTGCTTCAGATGCAGCAACTACGCCTGCGCCTGCTTCAATGCCTGTGATTTTATAACCTAACTCTTCACCGTAGTTCACGCCTTCAGAATCGGAACCTTCAGCAGTTCCTGTGTCTGAACTTTCTTCGTCATTTCCGCACGCTGCTACAACAAGTGTCAGCATAAGTACGAACATAAGCCCTAAATGTTTCCATTGTAATTTGAACATAAAATAATCATTCTCCTTTTTCTTTAGAGTTTATTGGTACTTTTCTTTCAGGAATCCCAAACTTAGGTTTTCACTCTTTTTTGTCCGGTGAAACTTTGCGTAAACCGGTCGATGATGATTGCCAAAATAACAATCCCCAAACCGGCTACAAATCCGGTTCCTACATCAGCACGCTGCAAGGAAGAAAGGACTTCCCTGCCGAGACCCGGTGCACCGATCATCGATGCGATAACGACCATCGACAGCGACAGCATAACCGTTTGGTTGATGCCGGCCATGATCGTTGGTTTAGCCATCGGCAATTCCACTTTAAAGAGCTTTTGTGAACCGGTGCTGCCGAAAGCTTCAGAAGCTTCCACCAATTCTTTTGAGACTTGCCGTATTCCGAGGTTCGTAAAACGAACAGTCGGAGGAGTGGCGAAAATCAGTGAGGCGAAAATGCCGGGAACCATTCCGATGCTGAAAAATGCCACAGCCGGTATTAAGTAAACGAACGCCGGCATGGTCTGCATAAAGTCCAGAACAGGGGTAATGATGTTTTCTGCTGTTTTGCTTTTCGACATCAGGATGCCGATCGGAACTCCCAGAATGATCGACAAGAGACTTGCGACAAGAACCAATGTAAACGACAGCATCAATTCTTCCCACAGCCCTTGATTCCAGACCAGCAATAATCCGACTAGAGAAAATGCAGCCAATCCAAATCGTTTTCCACTGATGAAGAATGCCAGTATCGCGACGATCAGAATCACAATCGGCGGCGGAACTGCAGCAAGTACATCTGCAAAGTTTTCCAAGCCGTCCGCGAATTCATTTTTAAGAGGATCGAACAGGAAAACGAACGTATCTGATATCCAATCCGTGAAATCCGAGACTAGCGAAGCCAACGGAAGTTCCGGGATGTTGTCCATAAAATTAAGCATGGTCGCGATTCACCTCGCTTTGTCCAGCAAGCGCGGAAATGACGGCGCCGCGTACGATGATGCCGAGCAGTTTGCCGTCTTCCACAACCGGAATCGGAACAGGGGAATTATGGCTGATTTCAAAAATCGCATTCATCAAAGTGTCTTTTGTGACAGTCGGTGCATCCGTCTTCAGGATATCCAGAAGACTTTTCACTTCAGCTTTGAATGCAACGGAAGCGTCATCGGCTGTTACATAACCTTTCAGGTTCCGCTTGCTATCTGTTACATAAATGCTCGAGATGCCTTCTTCTTTCATTCTTTCCAAAGCGACACGCGGGCCGTGCTTGTCGATGTTGATCGTTTCAGGACGTTTCATGATATTGAACGCAGTCAATACTTTCGAGCGGTCGACATCCTGAACGAACTTTTTAACATAATCATTTGCCGGGTTCACCAAGATTTCTTCCGGTGTACCGACCTGTACGATAGAGCCGTCTTTCATCAACGCAATCTTATCGCCGATGCGCAAGGCCTCGTCCAAATCATGCGTGATGAAAATGATGGTCTTCCGCATAGTTTCCTGCAGATCCAATAATTCATCCTGCATTTCTTTTCGGATCAATGGATCCAGTGCGGAGAATGCTTCGTCCATCAGCATGACTTCCGGGTCGTTCGCCAGCGCTCTGGCTAATCCGACACGCTGCTGCATGCCCCCTGAAAGCTGGGATGGCACTTGGTTTATGTATCCGCCCAAACCGACCATTTCCAAAGATTCTTTTGCTTTTTTATGTCTTTCCGCTTTATCGACCCCTTGGATTTCCAAGCCGTATGCGGCGTTATCCAAAACTGTCAGGTACGGGAAAAGAGCAAAGTTCTGAAACACCATACTCATTTTTGTGCGGCGCACTCTGCGCAGGTCTTTTTTGTCCATTGCTGCCAAGTTTTCACCATCTATAAATACTTTTCCTTCTGTTGGATCGATCAACCGGTTCAATAGACGAACCAAAGTCGATTTCCCGCTTCCGGAAAGCCCCATGATGACAAAAATCTCACCGGCCTCCACTGAAAACGAAGCGCGATTGACGCCTACTGTGCTGCCCGTCAACTTCAGGATTTCTTCTTTCGACTTTCCTTCGCTGAGCAATTTCAATGCTTGTTTGGTATTTTTACCGAATACTTTCGATAATCCTTCTACTTCAATAATTGACATATCTTGCTCACCTCTCTGCTATTCAATTTATTGCATGGATAGAAGAGCAGTTCATCGCATCTATTCATCTATCTTCCATAACAACTTTATCCATTCCATTACTAGGACTTTTGGAAACTCTGTCCTAATAAAAAAATGATTTATTACCTATTATTGCCACCGATTCAAATATCACTTGTCCTACTATACGCACAATTTCCTATCATTACAAATGTTGCAGGAAGATTTGTCAGTTTAAATTGAAAATTCCAGCGTCTTTAAATCCTCTTAGAAGGGCCTATCATTTTCTTTCAACTTTTTGTTTTGTCATTTCAAAAATGCACTCTTGGCAGGGGGTGAAGGTAGAAATAAATGATAATTTTCTGTTCTTCCGAATATGACGAAAGCAACTGATTCCTTCCAATAAAATTCCTTAAAAAACTTTTATTTTTTTTATGGATTACAGGATTATTACACTGATTATTCGTGGAATATAATTCGAAATAACTTGAATCACCAATGCTTTCTTATTATAAAACGCAAGATTTTCTGGTCTTTCCCAGTGGAAATCTAAAGGCGGAATCCATCGGTTCCATAGAAAAAGGAAATGCTCCGTTACGGCATTTCCTTACTTAAAACAGCTGTCAATTCCTTTGAGTATCAACAGATTGTTGCACATACCAATTAGGTTCCGGCGTCAGCCTTTGATTTGACAGTAAAAAAAGATAAAATAAAGATACACGGAACTCATCAAGGAGGCATGTCAGAATAATATGATGAATAACAGTATTACACCGGATTATTTAATGTTTGTATTGGCATTATTTTTTATCATCGGGGTCTTTACGACAAAATTCTCTTCACGTTTTGGCGTACCCGCCCTTATTCTATTCATCGCCATCGGCATGCTTGCCGGCAGTGACGGATTTGGACTCCTCTATTTCGATAACCCCTCTTATGCCCAATTCATCGGTATTTTCGCTTTAGTGGTCATTCTTTTTGAAGGTGGACTTTCAACGAAATGGACGACTATTAAACCTGTAGTGTTTCCGTCACTGGTTCTGGCGACTGTCGGCGTTTTGATCACCACGTTCATAGTGGCAATTGCCGCAACCTTTATTTTGGACGTCACATGGCTGGAAGGGCTTCTTTTCGGTGCCATCGTCGGTTCCACAGATGCAGCCGCAGTGTTCGCTGCCCTTAAAGGACAAAATATCAAAAACCGGCTGGCGGCGACTTTGGAAGCGGAATCCGGCACGAATGATCCGATGGCCATGTTCCTGACTTTAGCGCTTATCCAATTGATCGTGTCGGACGAGCAGGGCATTTGGAACATCATCGGCGTATTTTTCCTGCAGATGGGCCTTGGCCTCCTGTTCGGGCTTCTATTGGGCCGCATCGCTTCGTGGGCCATCAACAAGATCAACCTGGATTCAGGCGGACTTTATCCCATCCTTGCTATGGGATTTGCCATTTTGACCTACAGCGTGGCTGCCAACTTGAACGGCAGTGGACTACTGGCGGTATATGTAGCTGCCTTGGTCATCGGCAACAGCGATCTGACTTTCCGCCATACCATCTTTCATTTCAATGAAGGGTTCGCCTGGATGATGCAGTTGCTGATGTTCGTGATTCTCGGCTTGCTGGTCTTCCCGAGCCAGCTCTTCACGTTTGAAATCATCTTAAATGGCTTCCTGTTGTCATTCATCCTGATCCTTGTGGCACGCCCTCTCGCCGTGTTTGTTTCCACACTTGGATTTGATTATTCCTGGCAGGAAAAAACACTCATTTCCTGGGCCGGACTTAGAGGGGCTGTCCCAATCGTGCTGGCAACATTCCCATTGATTGCAGGATTGGAAAATGCCCAGCTATTCTTTAATGTCGTCTTTTTCGTCGTCCTCACTTCAGCCCTTATCCAAGGCGCCACCATCTCTCCTTTTGCCGAGAAGCTGGGGCTCACAGGTCCGAAGAAAGTTGCACCGATCCACACACTCGAGCTTGTATCCATCGGCAAAGCAAATGCCGAAATCGTGGAATATACAGTCAGCGACGAAACGCCGATTTTAGGAAAAAGCCTGGTGGAGATTGATTTCCCTCCGGAGGTTCTGATCAATGCCATCATCAGGGATGAAGAACTGGTCACTCCTTATGGTGAAACGACCATTCAAACAAACGACATTTTGTACATCCTCGTTTCTAAAAAAAGAAAAAAAGAGCTTAAAAAGACATTAGGGGAAAACGGGCTTTCCGATAACAACTAATGGCTAGCAGAATGATGGCCGGGATTATGTTTTCAACCTCATAAATCTTTTGACGAAAAAACCTCCCAACCTTAATCGGATTGGGAGGTTTTTGGTGTTTTGTTAAAAGGCTTCTCTTCTCAACGAATATCTCATGCGTAGGAGTGCAGACCCGCAATGACCAAATTGACGAAAATTTGATTGAAAATAATTGTACCGAAGCCGATAATTGCCAGCCAGGCAGTTTTCTCTCCAGTCCACTCACGACCAATCCGCAGATGAAGGAAGGCTGCGTAAAACAGGAAAGTGATCAACGCCCAGACTTCCTTCGGATCCCAACCCCAGAAACGGCTCCAGGCGATTTGCGCCCAAATCATCGCGAAGAACAAGCCACCAAGCGCAAATAGCGGAAAACCGATGACTACTGAACGGTAAGAGATTTCATCCATCAGCGTCAAATTGACTTTGTTGGTGAACGGCTGCAGCAGCTGTGCAATTTTTTTGCCGGTAATCAGACGAATCAGCACATACAAAACAGAACCGATCAGGCAGGACCAAAGAACCGAGTTCAGTTTCGCAACTTCGATACTGTTTGGAATTTCGAGAAGGCCGCTATAATGATTTGCCGGTTCGTAGCTTCCAGCCTTTCCATTGACGGGCTTTGCATCGATCGGCACGACGATGGCCGGCATAGCGTAGTCATAAACCTGTATTTCACTTTGCTGATTTTCGAATTGGTAGCTTGCGCTGTAATCAGTAATCCGGAAAGCGGATGTTACAAGGATGAAACCGACAACGACCACCAGGAAATACAGAACCAGCTCCAAAAAGAACGAACTTTTTCCTTTTCGAGTAGTATCCACGTGCTTCAATAAATAAATCAGCCCTGTGACAAACGATACAGACAACACTGCACTGGCAGTCGCGACCGTTATAACATGGATAGTGAGCCAGTGGCTTTGAAGCGCCGGAATCAGCGGCGATACTTCATTGGCGAACATGCTGGCATAGGCGATGATCAGAATGGCAATCGGAAGTAAAAACAAGCCGACGACCGGTTGGCGGTAGAGGTAGTAAAACACCAGGAAGCTGCCGATCAGCATGATGCCGAAGAACGTCAGAAATTCATTGAGATTGCTGACGGGTGCGTGGCCAGAAGCTGTCCAGCGAAGGATGAAATAGCTCAGCTGCGCCAAAAACCCAATTACGGTCATGGTCAATGCAATTTTCACCGCTACTTGTTTACGGGATTTCACTGCCACTCCGAATGGAATAACCGCAATCAATAAAATGATGAAAGAGAAAAATAGAGCTGAACTGCTTAACGAAATTAGGGATTCTACAGACATAGGTATACTCCTTTTAAAAGAATAATGATATTATTGAAACTGTTATTCCAATAATACCATTATTTACTAAGGGAAATCCTAATCCATTTTGTGTCATCTTGCTTCTGCGGATCGCATAGGCAGAAGGACGGAAATATTCATTCCATTAAAATTATGGAGGTGTAAACCATGATAAGTTTTATGAAGGATTTGATCGGAGCCACTTCAGATATTCTAAGATGGATCTGCTACTTCCTGGCTGGAGCATTTATAGTAACTGCTTTTATGTACATCCTCAAGTGGAGCATTGAATGGATACTTGTTCCTCTTTTAACTTAAAATAAAAAATTTCACTATAATACTCAGACACTTTTATATTCTATACTTTTACAAAATCAGAATACCTGATATTAAATCTTTTAATCAACATATCTTCTAATTCCACTAAATACTGATCTACTGCTCTAAACAAAACATCGAGGGAGATAGGAGCTTCGTGTTTAAACTCTTGCCAAATTGAAAAGAGATGCCACTCCTTTCCACTTTTCTGGATAAAGGCTAAAATGGGTCCTTCTCTTTCATCATGTTCCATCGTAAAGTAATAAAAGTTATCTACCACTCCAGGATTTCTTGTTCTCCATATTTTCAACTTGACTCCCAATTCGAGAAGCGCTAAAGATGATTCGTGAAAGAAACATGACTCATCTATCATAATTTTTAATTCTCCAGCCACATCAATCAATAATTTCCCGTTCTTCTGGTGAACCAATTTTTTTCTAAGGCTAAGCATGGATCTAATTCAAAATTAATCGCTAAACTTGTCATGTACTCACTCCCTTACTTCAATACTAATCAGCAAACCCTATTTTTCCAGAAGAGTTGAATGGGACGAAATGTATTTTTCTTTTATCTATGAAAACTTCTGCTGTTGTCCGTACTTATATGGCTTTGTCTACTTTTCTTACTTTGTTAAGGTATTTCAAATACATTATAGCAAATGCTATTCCCCATACCAGTAGAAGCCACGGTGAGCCGAACCTCATTAAAGCAAAGGGAGTTTCGAATAGAAAAGCGAATAAAAATTGCCCGCCTTCTTTCTCCCACAAGCCGGGTGTAAAATAGGCTTCTTTTAGGTTTTTATATGGAGAAGAATTGTTCAGTAGTGAAAATGTCATCATCAATAGGAAAAATCCCATAGCTCCATAATATGTGAGAAACCGGTGGAGATAGGCTTTTTGAGATGAGTCGTCTGAAAACAATTCGTCCCTGCCATCTGTCGGTTTGAGCCAATAATGCAGCCATGTGCTGCCTAAATGTTCCCATCCGTACTCTTCATATAATTCGATATAGCTATTTTTTGCTTCTTTGTTTTTAAAGGACTGATAATCGATACGGATGATTTGCTCAGAAGCTGCTGTTTTTTCAAAATGATAAATGCCTAATGAACTTACATGTCTGCACAGCCACCCTTTCTTGGCCATTGCATTCAACCAGGCTTCTTCTTTTTGAATATCCATAAACAACTTAAATTTCTTCATCGCGAATTCCCCTTTCATAAAGCGAAAGAATGTGCTGTAAACGCTCCTGTTCGACCTTCAAAATCTCCAATCCTTCATCTGTAATCCGATAGACTTTTCTTCTCGGATCTTCGGTGGGCAAACGTTCAATCCACTCATACTTCAACAAGTTTTCAAGAGCTCCATATAAAGTTCCGGCTGCGATTCGGACCTGGCCGTTACTCATCACTTCCACTTCCTGCATAATGGCATAGCCGTGGAGCGGATTCCTTACAGCCAATAAAATGTAATGCATCGTTTCCGTCAGCGGAAGCAGTTTGTGCTTCTTCATTTATTCATCTCCTATACAGTTGAACTATATAAATTCATTATATACAGTCAGACTATATAGTTCAACTGTATGTAATAGATAATCTAAAATAAACAGAAAAAGAGAAACTATCTGCATCATAAAATCTGCTGATTCAATTAAAGTAACCCTTCAGAAAAATTCTGAAGGGTTACTTTCACATTAAAACAGATGCCGCAAAGAGTCTATTTTTCTTTACAAGTCATCTATCAATTGCCGCCACAAGATATTCTCTTGCATAATTTGAAAGTAAAATATCTATCAACAAGAATCACCTAAACACCTGGTCTATCTCATCTCTGTCGTAATTCAATATCCAGGCATTGTGTGTGTCGTACATATGGCGTATGTCTCCTGGCGAAGTCGCCACCAGATCACAGCCTCTGTCATCGTACACATGGAAAATGGTTTTATGTTTAAGGCTGATAAAGAAAACATCATGATAGATAGCCGGCTTGTATCCCATATCACGATTACAGATGGCTTTCAGTAAAGGCATATATCTGAGGTCCGATACTTTGCACTTCAGGACAAACCTATGGGTCCTGTAATTTCCATCTTCATCGTCTTCCGGAATAATATAGCGAAGCGTCATATGTTCCAATTTATATAAAACAGATTGATGTCTTACGTACCGGGAGAAAATATTCAATTTGCGTCTTAAGCTCGTGTTATTCCCGAAATCATTTACGTTTACCACCACAAAAATCTCGTCTTCTGGAAGATGCAAGGTGTCAAACAGCGTAATGGCCCTGCGGTAAACGCCTTTAAGATAAGGACTGTTCTGAGAACACTCGTCCCGCCTATAATCCACTCCTAACTCGAAGCGAATACCAATGTTCCAGTTATAAAATAAAGGAGGATTGAATTCTAAATCCGGAAAGTTCTGTTTCATAAAGTCGATAAATTCCACTTGTCCACCTCATTCTTTTCATTAAACAACCGAAGCTGCCCTCTTCTGCTTGTGGCATCTTTCGCATGTGTACACATACATGGCGGGCACTTCGTTGTCCCGGTTACCTCGTTTGTATTTATGCAGACCGACCCGGCATAAAAAGCTGCTTTCCTTATTACTGCCAATCAATGAAAAAATCAGACCGATCATCCCACCGGCAATCAATAGATAAGGCGCATTGTAAAGATTAAATGTCTCATCCACTTCCGCGAGCAGGACAACCACTCCTATCAAAATGGCAAACGAAGAAATGACCTTCAGTTTCCCCCACATACTATCTCTCCTTTTGTCTTTGGTTTAGTTGATCCACATCCCAGCAAGCTTATCGAATTTTAGCTTCTCTATTCCACATACCCTAATCTTTCTCCTTATATGAATAGTTCTTCTATAGAGATTTAATCACTAAAAACAATAACAAAAGAGAATTATCTCCAAAATTTTGGAAACCTTTCGCGAAATCACACGTATAACAAGTCAACACGATTTCGGAAAGAGTAGAGGATGGGAGGGGTTCACCATGAGGAAGTTGTTTTTACTAGCTTTAGCGGCATTATTATTGGCCGGCTGTTCATTTGAAGTGCGGGATGCAGATCCGGATCAAGAAGACGGATTCACAATCGACCTCAAAGACAACAAGGATGGCAAAGAAGAAGACGAAGAATAGGAAGCAGAGAGGGACATTTCCCTCTCTTCTTTTTCATGACGCATGACATTTTACTCGCCAAGAATCTTAAGACTTATCTTTTTCGAAACAGCCTTCACAGATAAACTGTCCTTCGTTCTTCAAATAAGCTTTCACTTCAGTAAAGCCTTTTCGTTTCGGATAGCGCATCTTGATGAATACGACTTCGTTTCCTTCGATTTCCTTGTTGCATATGGAACATTTCGGCTCTTCATTGAACATTGTCATCGCCTCCTGTGTCTGTTCTGGAAAATCACTTCATTTACTTCAAGTGGATTTTGCTATCGTTTTTTCTTAACCGATTGAACGCGATGCTTGAAACAAGTGTAGTTATAATCAGCACAAAGGGTATCTGTGTTAAAAACTGGCCGTTTGCAGCTAATGGATTCTTATACATATAAATACTGATTCCGATGCACACAAGAGCCGAAGAAATCCCCAAAATCAGCAATAAGGATTTTAAAATTTTCTTATCCAAGCTCCATCACCTCGACATTTTCTTTTTCACTAATGAAAAAATGAAAACTACCGCTATAAAAAACAGTAAAGTATAAATTATGTCTCCTATATTAAGCAAATTGCATCCTCCTTCCATCCGCTCCTATTCCAGCTTCTCCAGATGGTTCTATGTAGTCTTCTAAAAAACGTAATGATATAAAACGAAAGCTACCGTTCCGACTAAAATCGGAAGCCACAGCCACTCAAACAGTTTATTTTCAAGTTCTTTTTCTTTTCCAGCCTTCTCGAAAAAATAGTTGCTCCAAACTAATAGAAGAGAAATGATCAGCAATGTGAAAATAGTGAGTGAGCCGGTTAAATGCAATAAGAAAATAATAAAAGACCAAAGTACATACCGTGTCGTCGTATGAGCAAAAAGCGCCAAGATGAATACCCCCTTCCCTTAACTACGGATTAGTTAGGATGAAGTTGCACTTATGCTTTAATTTTTCTGATTTTCACGTTTGAGCAATGGATTACAATAGTCGTCCGGGAAAACAAAAGAATCTCATGCTGGAGTTTCTTTTTGCTTAATGGAAGAAGTTCATCATAGCCCCATTCATCAAGACCCCGCCTGCCGCCAAACACGATTTTATGCGGAGCGTCTTCGAATACATTTCGGGTGATGTCATAGTCCATGAAGAACTTTCGGACATGCGCCCATTGAATTTCATAAGTTCCTCCGCTATAGTGCTCGATCACCATTTTTATCGCCGTCGGATCTTTCGCCTCTTCGTTCTCCTGATTCAATATATTGATCGATACGACCTTGCCGTCATGAAATGAATTATTCTTTAAGAAAGTCGCTGTCTCTTGATTAAACCTGTCTAAAAGCTTTTCTTTTTGCTCTTCGTAACCATCCAAATCCCAGTGCTCTTCGTTTATCAGGTATTTCATCGTATCTTCCTTCCTATTTCCCTTTAAACAATTATACTAAAAATATCCATAAATGGTTTTTCTATTTTCTCATCTCTCTACTGAGTAATGTAATGATTTCTTGCACATGCCGTTACGGAAGGTTTTATAATTGAAATAACTACATAATGGAAATGAGGAAGATCATGTATTCCATCGGAAAACTTGCTAAGATCAGCCATATCTCGGTTCGTGCCTTGAGGTATTACGATGAAATCGGCTTATTGCCGCCGACCATTAAAAACCAGGCAGGCCACCGCTTTTATACAGATGAAGATATATCCAAACTACATACGATATTAATGCTCAAAGATCTCGGATTCTCCTTAGAAACCATCCATCAATTCCTTTCCAATCGCGAGTTCGATTTGCGGAAGGTATTGGGGATGCGCAAGAAAATGATTCAAGTGGAACAAGATGGACTCAGGAAGATGGAGACTTCCATCGATACGCTGCTGGCCATACTCGAGACCCAAGAACCTGCCGATTGGAAAGCTGTATTTGAGACTTTCTCTACTTTCCCAGCCGATAAAAGCCCCCTTATAGAGCTATGGGAAAAATACTTTTCGGAGGAGGAACAACAGGTACTAAATAAATTTACTCAAATCGAAGATCAAAACGAAGCAGAGAACCCTTGGACCGTGCTCATAGAGGATGTTCGGACAAATCTCTATCAGGACCCCAAAAGCCCCGTTGCCCAAGAGTTAGCCCGAAGATGGATGGAACTTGTCGCTAAATTTTATGAAGAGAATTTAGATCTTGCTCAAAAAGTGTGGGATTTGAACAAGAAAAGAGAGCCTCATCTTCGTTTTTTTCAATTTGAACAGGAAGTCATCAACTTTGTTGACCAGGCCACTCAATACTATTATGAACATGCAGGATCAACGTGATGAAAAAATTCATCATTCTCGATATCGTATTTTACATAGCACTCCCCTACTTTATTTGGAAATATGGCCAGGAGCCTTTTGGAGAATATTACGCGATGCTGCTTTCGACCGTTCCTGGATTTTTCTATACAGTTTATCGTTTCGTATTGGAACGCCAATTCAATATTGCCGGGCTTTCCGTCCTGCTATCCCTTTTTCTCGGTACGTTGATCAATTTGCTTTCGAGAGATGCCGAAAGCATGCTTTGGAACCAAGTCTATTTAGGATATAGCTATGGAGCCGTTTTTCTGATCTCAATCTTGATCAAAAAACCGCTGGCTCTTCGATTTGCTGTAGATTTCGTTTACCTTCAAGGCTATTCACGGAAAGCGAGTCAGGCATTATTCTCGCAAAAGAAGATTTTCATGTGGTTCCAGCTGTTGACCGGCCTGTTCTTCTTTAACAGCTTCTTTCAAAATTCGCTGAAAGCCTGGCTGATCCACTCCAATGGTGTCGAAGGATACGGGGAAATACTGATCTATCTGAAAATCAGCGGCTGGATTTTCTATGGGCTGATTGTAGGCGGATTTTTCTTTATCGGTTCAAAGGTTAATTTTCAGAATCAAAATAATGAAGCTGGTGATTCCCGCCATTCAGAAGAACCGTTGCAATTGGAAGAGAACGAAAAAACTCCTTCTATATAAATTGAATTTAAGAAGCTTCCTTTTGTGTACCGCTTCGACCTGCCCATGGATGCGCCGGCATTTAGAAACGGCCAGTTATGATAATATAGAAATCAAAGTCTATTCTGTTCGAGTCAGGTGTGAAGCAACGATGAACGTAGTTGAAAAGCTATATACAGTCATAATTTTATCTGCTGCGGTGATCGGCATTGGCCTGGGGCGAATCGATGGGATTGAGGCAAATGCCGAGCATTTCATCGTTCCTTTACTGATGCTCATGCTTTACCTCACCTTCCTGCAAATTCCGCTCCAACAAGTGAAGCAGGCTTTCGGCAACACCCGGTTCGCTTCTGCTTCCTTGCTGATTAATTTTTTATGGACACCGCTTTTGGCCTGGTTCCTGGCTTCGCTGTTCCTGGGAGACCAACCAGCCCTGTACATCGGATTCATCATGCTGATGGTGACACCCTGTACGGATTGGTATTTGGTCTTCACTGGAATCGCTAAAGGAAACGTGGTCTTATCCACTGCCATCCTTCCGGTGAACCTGCTCCTCCAAATTGTGCTGCTGCCTGTTTACCTGCTCCTTTTCAGCGGTACTACTGGAAAAGTTGAGCTGACTTTTTTGATGGAGAGCATCTTTATCGTACTGCTGCTGCCGCTGCTGTTGGCCATCGCTACAAAAAAGCTTTTTAGAAACTCAACTTGGCTGAATGAAAACCTGACAGCTAAACTGAGCGCATTGCCCCTGATTTTTCTAAGCTTGGCCATTGCAGCGATGTTTGCTTCACAAGGCACACTGCTGCTTGGCAATTTGGAGTTATTGGGGCAGCTCCTTGTGCCCATCCTGCTGTTTTTTATAGTGAATTTCATTGTTTCCCAAATCACCGGCCGGCTGTTGAATTTTTCCTATCCCGACCAAGCCAGCCTGAGCCTCACTACATTGGCAAGAAATTCACCCATCGCACTGGCAATTGCCATGGCCGCATTTCCCGATCAGCCGCTGATTGCATTAACGCTGGTGATTGGACCCTTGCTTGAATTGCCGGTTCTTGCAGTCCTTACTCAGCTGCTGCTTGTGCTCCGAAAACCCAGCGTTCCGTGAATCTGGAAAACGAAAAAGCATACATTTTTTTACTTCACATTTATTTTTCTGCTTCTATTTTGCTTCAGAGCCAAATAAACTATTGAATTTTAATGATTTGAGGATTTTTGGAAGAAATTGTGTCTGAATTTCCATAATCATTCCAAATACGGCCGGAATAGTATTGAGTTCTTAGAAGAGTTTTTGTATAGTTGCAAAGTGACTCAACGGCTTTTGGAGAAAGCCGGCAAGTCAAAATTACATATAGATAGAAGGAAATCGATTTATGAAATCTCATGTACAAGTAAAAAAACCGAAAACGATGGCAGCTATTCTGATGCTTGGCTCGTTTATCGGGTTATTTGGGGAAACGGCATTGAATATGGCGTTGACGAACATTATGGAAGATTTCGCCATCAGCGCCGGAAAAGCGCAATGGCTGACGACAGGCTATTTACTGGTCTTAGCCATTTTGGTTCCTTTATCCGCTTATTTGGTCCGCTGGTTTTCAACCCGGCAATTGGTCGTTGCAGCATTGCTCATTTCTTCCCTGGGCGCCATGCTTGCGGCACTTTCACCAAGTTTTTTCGTACTGCTGGTTGGCCGTTTAGTCCAAGCCATCGGCACAGGAATTTTCCTGCCGCTCATGTTCAGTGTGATCCTGCTGATTTTCCCGATCCAAAAACGTGGATCGGTGATGGGAATTGTCGGCCTGGTCATCACAGCGGGCCCGGCTTTAGGCCCGACATTCAGTGGATTGATCATCAGTGCCAGCAGCTGGCATTATATTTTCTGGGTCATGGTCGTCTTGAATATCGTGCTGGTGCTCGGCGCCTTGAGCATGGAAAACGTCTCGGATATTTCCAAGCCCAAAATTGATGTCGGCTCATTGCTGCTTTCCACCATCGCTTTCGGGGGCATCATCTATTCCTTATCGACATTGGCCGAAACGCCATTCACGGAGCCGAATGTTTGGGCTCCGCTCGTGGTTGGCGCAGCCGCTTTAGGCCTGTTCATCATCCGTCAGCTAAAGATGCCGCAGCCCATGGTCGATCTGCGTGTTTTCAAGTACCCGATGTTCGCACTCGGGACCTTGCTGATGTTCCTTACCCTTTTCGTCATTCTTTCTGTAGCGATCCTGATTCCCATCTACTTGAAGAGTGTCCTGGCTTACACATCGATTGCCGCCGGCTTATTGATGTTCCCAGCCAATCTATTGAATATCATCATGGCACCAATCGTCGGCTCCAATTTTGACCGGGTAGGCGCCCGCATCTTTACACGTCTCGGATTTTCCTTCATCACAGTGGGGGCCATCGTCTTTCTGGTGATTCTTTCGGCCACGACACCGGTTTGGCAAGTAATCGCCGCTCTTTGTGTGCTGTTCTTAGGGATTTCGATGACCATCATGCCTGCGCAGACCCATGCGATGAACCAGCTGCCGGCGAAACTGTACGCAGACGGCTCGGCCGCTATGAACACCCTGACACAGGTTGCAGGGGCTGCCGGTACGGCGATCGCCATCACCTTGTTCACAGCCGGGCAAAACAGCTATATTGCTGAATTTGGAGCCGCCAATCCAGCAGAATTTTTGGCATCCGGCACCCATACCGCGTTTTATGCGGTATTAACGGCTGCGGCCATTGGGTTGATCGGGTCCTTGTTCATCAAAAATAACCGTACTGTAGCTGAATAAAGTAAAACACACCAGTCCTTTAACAGGACTGATGTGTTTTTGGATTTTCTCGTTTTACTCGCAGCAACGCCTTCCACTGCAAAACAACCTTTCAATAGCCCAAGTTCAGCAAATCATACTGAATGGTCAAAGCCAGTGCTGTTGCAAAAACCACCATCTCCCCGATCGTCAAGATCGCCTGCTTCGGGTGATCCGAGTATCTCCATTCAAAAAATGCCCTGACCGCATAATCTATTACCAGGAGCAGCACAACTGGAACGAGATAAAAGATGATGGAATACTCTTTGAAGATGACCAGGTACGAAATGGCAATCAGCACAATCGCCGACAGAATCCTAACTATCCAATCGACTTTTTGATGGGTTTTGTTGACATGGCTATAAGAAAACCATTCCGTTTTTTCTTTTTCGATCTTAAAGAGCTTTCTCAAAGTAAATTTCACTACTGCCATTACGGCGAATAAAATCACCAGAGACAAGCCGATTTTCAACCAAACCATACCATTTCCTCCTTGAATATTCTCTTTTTTAACTGAAGAAGAATTGATAGATGACGTAGCCTAAAAACAGGATAAGTATCAATAAGAGCATGCCTTTCCAGCCCATGTCACCCGCAATGTCCGGTACATTGCCGTTTCCGGCGACACGATCGAAGCCATCACGCAAGGAACCTCCCGGATTGCGCTTGTGCTCCTTTCGTCTTAAGTGCTCTCTGCTTTCTTTTGCCGTTTTCCTCGATTCCACTTGGCTTCCCTCCTCGGTTTACTGATAATTCAATTAATGGTCAACTCTATTATTACATATATTTGAAGTTCCGTTCTTGTTTTTTACAAAAGATAAAAAAGGGGGAGTTACAGCGACAAATACAGAAAAACACCGCAGAAGAATTTTCTGCGGTGTTTTTAGGTTATTCGATAATATGAAGACTTGGGTTTATTCAAACAAAGGTGTGACCGGTTTTTCGTTATGGACGTGTTCGATCGCTTCAGCCAACAAAGGCGCGACCGAAAGAATCGTGATTTTCGGTGTACGTTTCTCTTCAGGCACGTGGATCGTATTAGTGACAACCAGTTCCGTAACGGCCGACTCTTCGATTCGTTGAACCGCTTGGCCTGACAGGACTGCGTGCGTACAGCAGGCATAAACAGCTTTCGCACCGTTTTCAACCAGGACATTGGCAGCTAACGAAATCGTCGTTGCGGTATCGATGATATCCACAATGATGATAACGTTCTTGCCTTCGATGTCTCCGACGATATTGACCATTTCAGGTTCGCCCGGCTGCATGCGGCGTTTATCGATAAAGCCGATCGGAACGTCCAAATGGCTGGCCAGTTTGCGGGCTCTTCCCAGACCGCCATTGTCCGGAGCTACCACGATGGCATCTTCCAATCCCTTTTCCAGGAAATGCTTCGATAGGATCTTCTCACCGAGCAGCTGGTCAACCGGCATATTGAAGAACCCTTGGATTTGGGGTGCATGCAAATCCATGGTGATGATGTGGGTAGCCCCTGCTTTTTCCAGCATATTGGCCACTAGTTTTGCGGTGATCGGTTCACGCGAACTTGCTTTCCGGTCCTGCCGCGCATAGCCATAATAAGGCATGACGACGTTGATCGTCTCTGCAGATGCCCGCTTCAGCGCATCGATCATAATCAGAAGTTCCATGACATGCTCATTTCCCGGCTGGGAAGTCGACTGGATCAAGTACACTTCTTTACCACGGACACTCTCTTCAATATTGATTTGGATTTCCCCATCGCTAAAGTGTTTGATGAAGCTTTTCCCGAGCGGACAACCAAGTTCAGTCGCAATTTCCTGGGCTAGTTCCGGATTTGAATTCAATGTAAAAAGCTTAAAGTTTTTACCTAATTGATATGGCAATTTGTAGTCCCCTCCGCAAAGATAATTTTGTAAAACCTGATAGCTGATCAGCTATCGTGAAGGTCCATCAACTGACATTCGAACTTCAGTAGTTGCTTTTATAATACCTTTTTCACGAGGTAATAGCCACTGGTTAAAGGGAGTTTTTCATGTTTGCTGAATCGGTAAAAGTTCTTTTTCCTGGCTCAGCAGTTTTTTTATAGTGAAACTCCGCGCCTTACGACTGTCAACTTACGTAATAGTTCAGTTAACTGTCAAAGACACTGATTTTCTTTCAAAATAAGCATTCAGCCGATATTCCGCTATCTCTCGAGTCCATTTATATAAAGACTCATTTTCGTTCTCTGAAGCTAGAACATCGAATTTAAAAATACCATCTTCAAAAGAAACCATTCCTTCTTTCGCACTCCCGCTCCACTTCGTCATCGGCATCTGTGCAATCAAGTCCGCTATTTTCTTTTGGTCAAAGTTACGCAGCCGCTTCCCTTGCGCGTCACTGAAGTCGATATTCATGCGGTAGTCTTTTTCAGTTAAATAATTATGGAAGAAAGGTGCTGCTTCATCCGCTGTTATCGGTTCAAGCCATCTTTCCGCACCTTTTGACAACATATAACTCAAGACGACCATCTTATAGCTTTTGGTCATCCCTGTTTTTTCGACTTCCAAAAACCAGCCCTTAAATTTCAGCCAGACGTCTTGTTCTGTTTCCGTCAGTTCATCCGCATAGGCGAGCATCCCTATGTAACTGCCAAACTCCTGTTTTACTGTTTTGGAATCGACGTTGGCGTGAAGGTAGAATTCCAAGTACTTCGGACGCCTGCCAACTTCCTTTTTCAAATCATGATAGGCCAGTACAAGCGCTTCTTTGCGGGGCGCTCTTTTTCTGCGCATTTCCTCCAGCAAATCAATCACTTGAAGATCTAAGTTAAATTCACAGTGGAGAGGCAAAAGTGGTTGAGTGGCTTTATTTCCCGCCGGCTTGCTTTCCTTGTCGAAAACCGCCAGTTTCAGATCTGCATTCCGGTAATTGCCGATGAAATCGATGATGACACAATGCGACTTCTCTTCTGCAATCCGCAATCCGCGACCGATTTGCTGCGTATAAACGGACAGCGATTCTGTCGGTCGGATGAACAGGAGTGTATCCACTTTCGGAATATCAACGCCTTCATTGAATAGATCGACCGTGAATATAAGTTCAAGCTCCCCAGAATCCAGTTTGGAACGGGCAGCTTTGCGCTCTTGCGGATGAGATCCGCCATGGAGTGCAATCAACCGGACGCCTTTGCGCTGAAAGAAATTATTCATGTAAACAGCCTGCTTTACCGAGGAACAGAAAACGATTGTTCTTGTCTGCCTGTAACGGTTCCATTCTTCAAAAATCTTTTGCGCAAACTCTTCACGCAGCTGAACCTGCAGCAATTCCTGTTCGTCGTACCGGGTTCCCTTCCACGGGATAGCAGAGTAATCCGTATCATCATACACACCGTAATAATTGAACGGCGCGAGCCAATTGCGTTCAATGGCATCCAGAAAATGAATCGAAATCGCCACATTCCCATCGCATAACGCATACACGTCTTTATTGTCCATGCGGTCAGGCGTGGCCGTAATCCCCAACAAGAACGCTGGTTCAAAGTGATTGAGCAGGCGCTCATATGTCGGAGCTGCTGCGTGGTGAAATTCATCAACTACAATCAAATCAAAAGCATCCTTTTCGAATTGATCTAAATGATATTGGCTGCCTAATGTATAGATCGAAGCAAAAATAAAATCAGCATCGGTTCTTTTTTCCGAAGCATTATAAAAAGCACTCGACCTGTCCGGGTGAACATGGTGGAATGATTGCTTCGCTTGGGTAAGTATTTCTTCCCGGTGCGCAACAAACAAGACCCGTTTGAATTTCTCCGCAAAGAAAGCAGCTAAATAAGTTTTACCTAGGCCTGTCGCCAGCACTACCATCGCGCGCCTGTAATCTTCAGCCAAGACATTGTCCAGTGCATCCAGCGCTTCACGCTGCGCAGGCCTTGGAGAAATCGGAGCGCTATACGCGACTTGAGCCTCAGCCACTTCCAGCTGTTGCGGAAAGGCTGGACCTACCGTCATTTCGACTTCTTCCACTTCAGACCAGACGGGGCTGATGGGCCGTTTGAGATTTGCTGCTTTATGTAATGACCGATATTCTGCAAGTGTCTCCGCATTCAAAGAGACCGTCTGCTCAGCATAAAAGTTTTTCAGAAATTGAATAACCGCTTCTTCAAAAACTTCTGCATCCACAGAAGTCGGCGCTATTAAGTTCCACTCGACTCCTGTTGTTAATGCAGATGATGACAAATTGGAAGATCCCACAATCAAATGTGAAGCGTCTGTCCCTCTGAACAAATAAGACTTTGGATGGAAGGAAGTACTGCCGCTCCTCCAGATTCGAATTTCTGCAGAATGCAGTTCTTCCAAAAGCAGCTGCAAGGCGTCTGGCTGCGTGACAAACAGGTAATCGCCTACCAGTAGTTTAATCGATACGCCTCTTTCAGCCGCTTTCTTTAGGAAAGGTATGATCTTTTTCACACCCGACTTCATCGCAAATGCTGTAATCCACTGAATCTCAACCGCTTCTTTTGATAACCTCTCCAAATGCGAGACAAGCTGAGAAGTGACCAGTTCCAGCTTAGTCATCTTCGACCTCGATTAGGAAGATGCGTTTTTCAAAACCGCCGCGTTTCTCAGCTTTTGCTTTGCGGACTTTTTCCAACTCTTCAATAGAAGAACCGTGAATTTTCACAGCCGCGTGAAGAAGCTCAAGGATATCGGCTAACTCCTCAACTGCTTCTTCGTTGGTGGCTGCTTCTTTATATTCTTCTAGTTCTTCACCCAATTTCTTTTTCACTTCGGTCTTATATTCTTCTTCTTCCAGAGTGCGGATTGAAAAATTTTTGCCGGTTTTTTCGATTACTTCAGGTATGGCATCACGGACTAATTTATTATAGATGGGCATAGGTGGGCTCCTTTAGAGAAGTATTTATTTAGGTTATTTTAACATATAGAAAAAGCAGTTAGCTTACTCAATCATTAAATCAAAATAGCATCAGCGATCCCCTACTCTCAACCAAACACTTCAACTCCCCCATCACCGCTCTTTAAATTTCATTTCAAGCCATCCAAAAAAACAAATTTCTTGCATTCATATCAATTTGAGCTTACAATTTGAAACATTGTGCTTAATACTATTATTGGGCAATCCCTATGTTTTTGGAGACGAATGAACAAAAGAACGGAGATGTACGATTGAAGAATGTTTATAGCCTGTTGGCTATTTTTGCAGGATCATTGCTGCTTGCTGCAGCATTTAACTTGTTTCTATTGCCTCATGAGATTTTATCCGGAGGCGTCACGGGTGTCGCAATGATTTTGGGGTTACTGACCCCGATTAACGCAGGAATTTGGCTGGTTGTCCTGAACGTACCGATTTTCATGCTGGCATGGATGAAGCTTGGCAAAGTGTTTGTCCTCAATAGTATTTTTTCCGTGGCTGTGACATCGATTGCGATGCTTTACATTCCCATCATGCAAGTCACTGAAGATGCCCTGTTGTCTTCCGTGTTCGGCGGAGTCATCGTCGGTGCAGGTGCTGGTGTGATCATCCGGTTCTACGGTTCAGGCGGCGGGTTCGATATCGTCGGGCTGCTGTTGACGCTGAAGCGCGATATCCCGCTCGGTTTTTTGGTATTTTGTCTAAACAGCGTTGTAGTTTTCATGTCCGGGTTCATCTTTTCCTGGGAACTGGCGATGTACACGATGGCTTCCATCTACATCACCGGGATTGTCGTGGATCGCATACACACGCGCCATATCAAGCTGAGCCTCATGGTGGTGACCAGCCAAGGCGACGCGGTCAAAAAAGAATTGCTCGAAAGCTTGTACCGCGGCATTACGGTGACCGACGGCGAAGGCGCCTACTCAGGCACCAAAGTCAAAGTGCTCCATAGCGTCATCACGCGTTATGAACTTGCCTATGTCCGGCCGCTCATCAAGTCGATCGACCCGAATGCATTCGTCAGCATTACGGAGACAATGGAAGTTATGGGGAATTTCCGGCGGGGCGGTACGCTCAAGAAACCGGGCGAACCGAAACGTCCCATGGCCGCTGCTGTGCCGAGCTCTTCTAAATAAAATCGTAGACATCAAAAGCGCACCGATCCTGAGCCAGTTAGAGCTCGGAATCGATGCGTTTTTTTAATCATTTAGTTCTCTATTCCCACCGGCTTCTTATCTCTTCCAACCTATTGAACAACCGTTTCTTTCCCGCTTTCCAATACGAGCGTTTCGCCGTTATGGATGATGTTCAAAGGCTCTCCCTGCAGAACTGTGTAACTTGCCGTTTCCCTTTCTTTGCGGATCTTCAGCAGCCGGCCTTGGTACTGCAGGCGGAACTCAAAGGAATTCCATTCAGCTGGAAGAGAAGGTGCAAAGGAGAGGCCGCTTTCTTTCAGCCGCAACCCGGCGAATCCATAGACGATGGCGAGCCAAGTGCCGCCCATATTCGCCATATGCAGGCCGTCTTTGGTGTTCTTGTGCGTATTTTCCAAGTCCAGCCGGGCTGTTTCAATAAAATATTCGTAGGCCTTTTCGTAATAGCCCAGTTTCGAGGCCATGATGCTATGGACGCAAGAAGACAACGAAGAATCGTGGGTGGTGATCTGTTCGTAATAATCGTAGGAGTTCTTCATCGTTTCCAACTCCTGTTCATCTTCCAGCAGGAAATGCGCGAGCACCGTGTCCGCCTGCTTCAGCACCTGGTACCGGTACAAAGTTAGCGGATGGTAATTCAACAGGAGCGGAAATTTTTCGGCTGGCGTGTTTTTCAGGTCCCAGCGGTCCTTTTTCAGGAAGCTGTCGTCCTGCGCATTGATTTTATACGTTTCGTCATAAGGCAGATACATATTGTCGCCTGCGGTCTTCCAGCCGGCCACTTCTGCTTCTGTCAGCTCCAACTGCTCCGTCAGTTGCTGCCAGCGCTCGCCGTCTGTTTTCTTCAAGTGTCCGAAAACTTTGGCTGCCCACAGCAGATTGTGTTTTGCCATCACGTTGGTGTAATAATTATTGTTGACGATGCAGGTGTATTCATCGGGCCCCGTAACGCTGTCGATCCGGAACTCGCCGTTTTGCATATGCCCTGTATCTGCCCAGAGTCTGGCGGTTTCAAACAGCACCTCCGCCATATATTCTTTCAGGAAAGCTTCATCTTTTGTGGCCAAGTAGAATTGAATATAGCTGTAGGCGATATCCGCGCTGATATGGTACTGTGCCGTACCGGCAGGGAAAAAAGCCGAGCTTTCCGGGCCGGTGATGGTGCGCCACGGAAACAAAGCGCCTTTTTCATGCCCCATTTCCTTTGCCCGTTCCCTGGCACTGTCGAGGATGGAGTAACGATGCAGCAGCAGGTTTTTTGCGATGGCCGGATTGGTCATTAAAAACACCGGAAAAATGTAGATTTCCGTATCCCAGAAATAATGCCCTTCATAGCCTTCACCCGACAAGCCTTTTGCTGCGATATTGCTGGCCGGATCTTTGCCCACCGATTGCAGGAGCTGGTACAGATTAAAGCGGATGCCTTCCTGGACCTGCTCATCGCCGTCTATCGCAATATCCGAGACTGCCCAGTAATCGTCCAAATATGCTTTTTGCGCTATGAGCAACTCTACAAAGGTTCTTTGCTTCATTTGTTTCAGAAGCTTTAGCGCTTCCTCATCGACATGTTCCCCATGGCGCAACGTATCTGTATAGACTGCGTACTTGGTGAAATGGACAGGTTGTGTGCCTGTACAGGTGTAAGTTTCTTCCACGCTCGCGCCTTTCAGCTCGCTGCTGTATCCATGGCTTTCTGCCTGTACGCTAGTTGTCGATGCGCATGCCACTTCCAATTTGGTGCTGTATGTCGTGTTTTTTACAATGCTGATCTGCTCTTCCTGGCGTACATCCGTCACATGAAGACGTTTTGTATGGCCGGAAGCAAGACGCGGATCTTCTTTGTCGACATAGTTAGAGACGTCTCCGTTGAGCGTTGAAACGATCTTCACTTGTCCGATCGGCGTAACCGGTTCAATGCTGATCTCAAGCGCGAACAATTCTTTTGCCACGAATGAAACCAGCCGTCTGAAATGGATCTTCACTTCTTTTCCCTTGGGAGAAATCCAGTGGACGATCCGTTCAGCAAAGCCGGCATCCATATGCAGATTGCGTTCACAAACCAACACTTCTCCTTCAAACAATGAAAACCGTTCATCATCCAAGTGGATTTCGACCGTTTGCGCATCGATGACATTCAAGACCTTTTGCTGTTTGGTTGGAAATCCATATAGCTTCTCGCCATAGCTGATTTCCGTTTCATCATGAAATGCATTGATATAGGCGCCGCGAATCGATTTAAAGCCCTCTTTATATCCTTCTTCGAAATTTCCTCTGACGCCTAAATAGCCATTCCCTAATGAGAGGAGGCTTTCGTCCACCAGCAGATTCGGATTGTCCAGTTCAACTTTCGTCAATTTCCAAGTCATGCTTCCACTCCTTTAAAAGCCGGCGTTTTTTTTTGCCGAACTGCCGGACCACTCTATCAAAATCCAATTCAGAGGTTTCCGCCACCAAATAATCAGCATGTGACAGGTAAGCTCTATCCCCGACACCCACAGAGAACATTCCGGCTCTATTGATCGCTTCCACCCCGGCCGCTGCATCTTCGATTCCAACACAGTCCGGGTAATCGATTCCGAAAGCATCTGCAGCAACAGTGAACGTTTCCGGGTTCGGCTTTCCTTTTTTCACCTTTGCCGCGTCCACTATATAGTCAAAATAGCCGGCAAGGCCGAGCTTTTCTAAAATGGCTGGCGCATTTTTGCTGGCCGATCCCAGCGCCAGCTTTGCATCCGATTTTCTATTGGCTTCCAAAAAAGCTTCTATGCCGGGCAGAATATGAGCCGGCGTGATTTCTTCGATCAACTCCAAATAATTTTCGTTCTTTTGTGTCGCCAATTTGAGCTTTTCCTCATCTGTAAAACCGCCACTGGAAGGATCCAATGCCAGAATACGGTCCAGGGAATCCATGCGGCTGATTCCTTTGAGTTGCTCGTTGAACGCATAATCAAAAGAAATCCCGAGCTCTTCCGCCAACTTTTTCCATGCCATGTAATGGAATTCGGCCGTATCGGTAAGGATGCCGTCAAGGTCGTATATAAACAGTTTCGGATGGCGGGTCATATTGTTCCCCTCTTTTCTTCTTCTGTCATTTAAACGCTCGATAGGCGCTTTACGCTTTGCCGCTCCAACAACTGATGCGGAACCCAGATATGTTGCCTTTCCGATTTGCCTTCGATGATTTCCTGAAGCAAACGGGCCGATATTTTTCCGATTTCCACAAAATCCTGCCGGATCGTCGTAAGCGGCGGCTGCATGTACCGGCTCAGCAGCAAATCGTCAATTCCGGTGATGGAAATGTCTTCAGGGATTCTTAAGCCCGCTTCTTTCACTGCCTTCATCACACCGTAAGCCATCAAATCACTGAAACAAAGAAAAGCTGTGGGCTGTTTTTCCTGAAGATACGCTTTGGCAAGTTCATACGCCTTTTCTTCCGAGAAAGAAGCTTCCAGAATATCAATATCACTCAACTCCATGCCAGAGGCGTGCAATGCTTTCTCCAAGCCTTTCAAGCGCTCTGTGTTGACATAGGTTTCACGTGTTCCTGACACGACTACCAGCTTGCGATGATTCAGTTCCAGCAGATAGGTCGCCACTTCTTCCACGGCTTTGGCATTATCAATTGAAACACTGCCGATCAATCCATTGACGGTTTCGGCCATGATGTCGAGCACCACACAAGGCAAACTGGAGTCGATCAGCTCTTTATAATACTGGTCATCTGTCCGGATGCCCTGTAAAATGGCTCCGCCGATATTTCGTTCACGGCAGTAGCGGACATAGCTCTGCTGTTTTTGCTGTTGGGAATCGATCAGATAAATGGATAATTCAAAGCGGCTGTTCGTCACTTCCTGATAGACGCCTTTGAAGATATTGAACGCATTGCTGTCATTTTCATTGTCATTCAGTACGCCGGAAGAAATCAGTCCAAGCGTCATCTGTTTTTTGGATGATAAATTTTTGGCATTGATATTCGGAGAATAATTCAATTCCTTCGCAATCGCAAAAATGCGTTGCCGCGTTTCTTCCTTTACATCTGCATAATTATTAAAAGATTTAGAAACGACACTGACGGATACTCCCGCTTTTTTTGCAACTTCTTTTATTGTCGACATCCGCTTTTTCACTTCCTACATGAGTTTCTCAAGTTATTAGGGCATTTCAGCTGGAGGTTTTGGCCTCCTTTTTGTTCTTGACCCGTAATGTAAAACTGTAAAATGCTGAAAATGACAGGAAAGCACTCAATGAACAGGTCAAAAGCGGTAAAAGCACTAACAGCTTGACGACACTGATCCAAATGAGCAAGCCATTGCTGCCCAGAATGAATAGGCTCAGCAGCGGGCTGCCGGTTGTAACGAAGAACGCATTAACAAGCCGTTCTTTAGGATTCATCCGGTAATGGACGCTGATTGACAGAAAGTTCACGGTATAGACGAACAACGCTAAGCCGATGATCAGAAACAGCAGATCGAGCGAATCGCTTCCTGTTCTGAAATAGAAATACGCATAATACCAAACCAGCCATATTGCCGCAAACGGCACACCCATTTTCATACTATCTTTATAGTTCGCCTTTAAATTGCTTACGTACATCTTCATGGAAGAAGAATCACGGCCGAGCAGCCAATCCCGGGCAGTGGCAAATGCAGCGGCCGTCGCCGGAAAAAACAGAAGGGGCGTAAACAGCAGGACAGCAGCACCGAAAAATACGATTCCAGCTGTATGGCTGAGGTCAATGACTACAAATGCAGTGAATAACGGAAGGCTCATGATAAACCACATGAAATTGACGGTCGCCATTTTCAAAAACCATTCGCTTGCCGTATAGAACACGCCCATAATCCCGCTCACTTCCTGCATGTTTTCATCTCCTTTTGAAAAGGCTTATTTGATAGCCCCTTCCCCGATTCCTTTGATAATGTATTTTTGTGCAATGATATAGAAAATAACTACTGGAATAATCGTTAACGTCAATCCTGCCATAGCCAGGTTCCACTCAATGGTGAACTCTCCGAAAAAGTAGAAAACAGATAACGGAATCGTCCGCAGCTCTTTGTCGACAAGTGTCAGTGAAGGCAATAGGAAATCGTTCCAAATCAGGATGACATTCAAAATCATGACAGTCGCCGTAATAGGTGTCAAAATCGGAAAAATGATCCGCCAGAAAACTCCGAACTTCGAAGCGCCATCAATAGTTGCTGCTTCCTCCAGTGAAATAGGAATCGATTTGATGAAGCCATGGTAAAGAAAAACAGAAAGAGCCGCGTGAAAACCGATATTCATGAAAACCAGACCGCTGAGCGTATTGTACAAAGGAATACCCAGATTGCCTGTAATCCCTGTGACCAGCTGCATAAGCGGCATCATCAGTGTCTGAAATGGAATCAGCATCGTGGCGATCAGCGTCATGAAAATGATGGTACTGATCCGGCTTCCGGATCGGACCAGCATCCAAGCTGTCATCGATGACAGGACGACGATGAACACCACCGAAACGACGGTGACAAACATCGAGTTCAAAAAAGCACTGAAGAAATTCATCTTTTCCATCGCTTCTGTATAGAATTGGAAACCGAAGACCTCTGGAAAAGCCAGCGTATTCTCGTACAATTCCTGTCTTGTCTTGAACGAGTTAATAAATATGATATAGATGGGAGACAGAAAGATTAAAGCAGCCACTACCAAAAGGATTTCTCTCGACCATTTGCTGAGTATACGCATTACATATCAACCTCCCGTTTCTTCGTCAGGTAAACTTGGGTCAATGTAATGGCTGCGATAATCACGAAGAACAAAATAGCTTTTGCCTGACCGTATCCATAATTTCCGTAGCCAAAAATTTCATTGTAAATATTCATCGCAAAAAGTTCTGTCGCATTTGCCGGTCCACCGCCCGTCAATGACAAGTTGACGTCGTAGATTTTAAAGCCGTACGACAATGTCAAGAACAAACTGATCGTAAATGCGGGCATGAGCAACGGGAACGTAATTCTCATCAGGCGTTGCCATTTGCTGGCACCGTCGACTTTTGAAGCTTCGATCAGTTCTCCAGGTATGCCCTGTATCCCTGCAATGTAGACAATCATGACATAGCCTGCCATCTGCCAAGTAAAAACAAACACAAGAGCAAACAAGGCGAAATTCTCGTTAAGCAGCCAGTTGAAAAAGATGCTTTCGAGTCCGACCGCTTCACCTACAAATGTGAAGACGTCCAGAAACACAAACTGCCAGATATAACCTAGAATCAGGCCGCCAATCAAGTAAGGCATGAAAAACATGGTGCGCGCTAAATTGGCCAGCTTAAGTTTTGAAGTGACCAGCAAAGCAAATGCGAGCCCCACTACATTGACCGAGATTACGGACAATACCGTGAACAAAACCGTAAGCCATGTCGATTTCAAGAAGCGCTCATCCGAAAACAGAGTCAGGAAATTCTCCATGCCGACAAAAACTTTCGGATTGGCGTTGATGCCATCCCATTCGAAAAAGGCATAATAAATTCCGATTATAAACGGAATGATGACAATGATTGTAAAAATGATAAGCAGCGGTAACGTAAATAAGAGATACCAGCCGATATTCTTCCTGTTGGCCACGTCCATCCCCTCTTTCCTTAACAACTTCGTTCTTTAATAGAGAAAAAGCAGAACACGCCTGTACAGGCGTGCTCTCTTTATTTATACGTACATCCTGAACAGATCCCTTTACTTGCTCGCATTCTGCCAAGCGGCATCCAGATTGCTGATGAATTCTTCGCCTGTGGTCTCTTCATTCACAAAGAATCCTTCTGCAGCGGGTGCAAAGTCATTCGGTACAAGGTTCGCCGGATAGTAGTTATGTGCCCAAGGAATCGTGTTACCGCTGTTGGAAGCTTCCAGCACAGCTTGTGATAATGGGTCCAAGTCAGTGGCTTCAATATTCGTCATCGCAGGAACGAATTTAAACTCTTCAACGATGATGCGCTTGCCGGTTTCGCTCGTGTGCAGCCATTCCAGGAAGTCAGTAGCCGCTTGGATTTCTTCCGGTTCTTTATCTGCATTTACCGCCCAGTTGCTGCCGACGCCTACTGCAAGCTTGTCATTTCCTTCAAGCGGGAATGGAGCCATGCCGACTTCAAAATCCACCTCGAAATCTTGAAGCAAGCCCCATGCCCAGTTTCCTTGATGGATCATTGCCGTTTTTCCAGCTGCAAAATCGCCTACCTGCTGGTCATAAGAAGTACTCAGAGGACTCGGTGTGTTTGCTCTGATGGCTTCCATATACTCACCGAATCTAAGGAATTCTTCCGTTTCCGCCATCGTCACTTCACCATTAGTCAGGCTCTCCATAAACTCTACCGGTTCTTCCTGAATCGAGAATGGATAATTACTCATATGGCCGATCAGGAAGTAAGCTTCTGATGACAAGCCATAGCCGTTGATGCCTTCAGCATTGAATTTTTCCAATGTGCTTACAAACGATTCATAATCTTGAATGTCTTCCGGATTCACCAGTTCCTTGTTGTAGACAATTCCAAATCCTTCTACACCATATGGTATGCCGACCACTTTCTCATCAAGTGTCAAAGCCATGTCCGGTGCAATGTCATCTACAAATTCCTCGCCGCTCAAGTCGTGTAAATACGATGTTAAGCTTTCGGCTACAGTGGCATTCTGCACACTCATAATCGAAGGTCCGGTTCCATTATTGAGACGGATTTGCAGCTGTTGGAAATAATCATCACCGGTCGTTCCGATGACTTCCACATCCACTCCAGTTTCTTCCGTATACGCTTCTGCCGCCGCTTCAAGCTGATCGGAAATTTCAACCTTCGTCTGGAAGATCGTGATTTGTTGACTTGCTTCCTCGCCATCGCCTTCAGTTGCCGGTTCTTCGTTTCCGCTGCATGCAGCCAAACCTGTCATCAGTGCAGCAAACGCTATACCTGCCGTGAACTTCTTTTTAAAAACCATGTGTAATGCCCCCTTTGATTTTTTTATAGTAAATAAAATGAACGAATCATTTTATTACTGCAGTGGTTGTCCTGAATGGATTTGCGCCTCACTTGTGAGCGGCACTTCTATCAACTTGTCCGCTTTGTAGATTTTACCGCCAGTTTCAAATACCACTTCTCCACTGTGCGGGGTGGCTTTGAGTGATTGATGGGTGATTTCGATTGTCAATGCAACACCCTTCCAGTAGAGCGTAAACTTCATGCGCCGCCATTGCTTCGGCAACCTGGGATTGATCCGCAGCAGTTCATCCGATAACCGGACGCCGCCAAAGCCGAATACCGCTGCGGTCCAGATCCCTCCGATAGCCGCTGCATGTATGCCTTCATCGGACGTATGCATTTGCGGCCCGAGATCGATTTCACAGGCTTGACGGAACAGGGAGTAGGCCATGTCCGTTTGCCCCAGATCGTTCGCCACAACGGCATGTACCGCCAGACTCAAAGAAGAGTCATGCAAGGTGCGGGGCTCATAATACCGGTAATTCTCCCGCTTGGCTGTGTTCGATAAGCGGGCGTCCCCGCACAGGAAGGTCTGCTCCAGCAGATAGAATAACAGTACGGTATCCGCTTGTTTGGTCACTTGTATTTTGTTGATCTGTTCCGCATTATAATCCCGGTAGATCGTCCTCACCTTCGTTTGCTTCTTGTATGTTGAAAGGTCGATTTCGGGAAGCTGCAAATACGTGTCGTCTTGCGGAATGACCGAGTCTATCGGTCGTGGATTCGGCAAATACAGGCTTTCCGCTTTTTCCTTCCAATCCAGGCGGGCATCCCCCACACCGAATTTCTGAAAAAGCTTTGGATTTTCGGATGACAGCTGCTCGGCATAGCGTTCGGCGAGTTTCAGATTGAAGTACGCCATATAATTTGTGAAAGCATTGTTGTCCACATGCTCTTTATACTCGTCAGGCCCAAGGACATTGCGGATTTCATACACTTCCCGGTCCTCGTTCCACTCCAGTCTGCTAGACCAGAATTTCGCGGTTTCGAAGACCATCTCGTACCCATAGCGTTCCATAAATCCCGAGTCGCCCGTCACCTTCTCGTATTGATAAACTGCAAAAGCGATGTCTGCGGAAATATGCTGTTCGATGATTCCTGACCAGATCTTCGACTGCTCTCCTGTCACAATATCAATATCTCCCCATAACGGCGTGGTTTCTCCATCTTCCGGCCAAGCCATCTCCCACGGAAACATGGCCCCTGCATAACCGTTCTCCACCGCCTTTCTTCGTGCTCCTGCAAGGCCGTGATACCGGTAGGTAAGCAACGATTTTGCTGCTGCAGGATTGGAATAGATGAAGAATGGCAATATAAAAATCTCCAAATCCCAAAACGTATGGCCTTTATATCCTTCTCCACTCATTGCCTTCGCCCCGATACCCAAATATTCGTGAGCTGGCGGCGGCTGCATGGCCGTCAAGTGATAGAGGGAAAACCGGAGTGCCAGTTGGTCAAACGGATGGTCACTTTCCACCTCGAAATCGTAATTTCCCCAAACCTTTTCCTGCCATGCCTGGCAATGCTTTTGGAATAGGGCATCATATCCTTTTTCTGCATGATGCTGCAGTTCGTCGAGAGATTTCTGAAGCAGCTGTGCGGAATTCTTTGATCGCTGTCCGTCCCCGCTGTCTCGGCTCGTATGCACAGTGGCCAATTTTTCCACTTCCAGTTTTTCTTTCGGTTCGAGTTGGAAATCATAAGTCATCCATACTTTCCGGCGAGCCATGTCCTTATCTGCAGCCGGCATTACGTTTTCCCCATTCAAGCGGATGTTATGTACGGCATTAAAGACCATCTCCACACCGGATTCGTTTGTCTTCTGGGTCAGCTGGACCAAGCGGTCGTCCAGTATTCTCCGCTCGCCTTCAAGAAAATGCTGCGATCCCGAATTGGTCATCCGTCCATTGATGCCACTGTCAAAAGAAATCGCCACTGGATGGCTCAAGCTTTCCACTTCCATCTTCATCGCAATCAAATGCAGGTTGTCGAGCGATACAAAGCGGTTGAAATGAAACCGAAGCTTCTTCCCTTTTGGTGATTCCCATATAAAGGACCTGGTCAGTTGCGCTGTTTTTAGATTGAGCTGCTTGATGTAATCGCTGATTTTTCCGAATTCCAGGCTGAACCGTTCTCCGTCAATGCGAATATCCAATCGAGTGATATCGGCTGCATTGGGGAGTTCGGTCACTTCATTTTCCTGTGATTTATTGAAAGTTCCATTGATGAACAAGTTTCTGGTTTCCTGTCCATACGATTCCTCTGTCGCAGAACGCAGCCCCATATAACCATTTCCAAGCATCATAACAGCTTCGCTTTTCCCCAATTTCTCGGCTGAAAAGGCAGTCTCTGCCACAATCCAGTCCTTAAACTCCCCTGTGCCGATGGAATAATCCATCACAGAAACCGCCCCTTTCGCATTTACGAAAACGTTTTAGTTTTTTTCGAAAAAAATATCAGAGCTTCCGTCTGAGAAGCATCCCCGCTTCTCCTCTAGCAAGCTTTCCTTTAAAATAAGAATTCTTGAATTTTATGGAAAGCGCTTACAAGACTTATTATATGCACTATATTTTGAATAGTCAATAAAATTAAAAAACAAAATCCTACAACTTTTTCAGCTGAAGAATTTTGTTTGATCATTAGCCTTTACAGATTTCAGTTCAAAATTTGTAGACATTTCCTTCACGCTTTTCTTTTTCCCACTCTGCTGCTTCTTCGCCTTCTATCGGACCTGACAGCAATTGGTCCTCCGTATCAACCATCCACTGTTCAACTTTTCCACGCAGGTCTGCCAAGATGTGCTGGTGTTCTGCCAGGTCAGCCAGATTATTCTGCTCCTGCGGATCCGTCTCCAGGTCGTATAATTCCTCCTTGGTGTTGGGGACGTAATAGTCGTTCCGCACCACTTGCCCTGAAAGGCTCTCGTGAATATCGAAGGGCAGGTATACTTTCGGACCGTCTTCAAAATTTCTTATGTACTTGTATCTGGCGGTCCTTACGCCACGCATCGGATGATAGCGGTCATGCCAGGTCAGTTCGCAGAAAAAATGTTCGCGTTCTGTATAATTCTTCTCTTGGATCAACGGCAGGAAACTCCGTCCATCAATTCCAACAGGAACTTCTCCATCCGCAAATTCCAGAAGAGTCGGCATCAAATCAATATTGCATAAAAGTTCTTTTTGCCTGATTCCTTTTCTGTCCATTTCTTTCGGAAATTTCATGATCAATGCGGTTTCCAAACCTGCATCTGCCAACGTGCCTTTTGCTCTTGGAAAAGCAATGCCATGGTCTGTCGTATAGATCAAGAGCGTGTTTTCGTCCAAACGGGTGTCTTCCAATAATTTTCTTACCCTCCCGATTGCGCGGTCCAGCTCTTTGACAGAGCCTTGAAAGTCGGCAATATCTTGTCTAACTTCTATTGTATCCGGCAAGTACGGGGGAACTTCCACTTCATCAATGGAATCGGGTTCAAACTTATCAAAAGGGCGATGTGTTTCTTCAAATCCGACCGAAGCATAAAAAGGTGGCGCATCGCCAGATTCCGCTCTTTCAAGCAAAAACTTCTCCAGTTCATCGGTCACTTTTTCTGCTGCATTTCCTGGAACTTTGACTACCTGATCGTAGCCTAATTTCTCCCCTTCATAAATTCCGTCGATGGATTCATGGAAAAAACCGAAAAGCCAGGTGGCATAGCCGGCTCTTTTCATTTCTGAAGGAAGTGTCTTGATGCCGGCTTTCATTGTGTGCCCTAAATGCGTCAAGCCGACCAATCCATGGTTGTGTCCGTATTGCCCGGTCAGGATGCTGCCCCGGCTCGGGCTGCATTGAGGCTGCGTGCAGAAATAATTATCGAACTGGATGCCTTCTTCCGCCATCCGATTCAGTTCCGGCGTCTTCACTTTGCGTCCATAGCTTTCTAAATGCCTTCCTGTATCATGTGAAATCACCAGTAGGATATTCGGTTTCCCCATTGGATCAGCGCCTCCCTATTTTATTGAAATTGTTGGATTCTGTTGGATGATTTACGTCTCCCTAAATACTGGCTACACACCTGAAGCTTATATTGCCTGCCGAACTGTCACTGGTATTAGAGGACCGTGCGGCTACCCGATGCCTATTGCAGTATGAATCGTGGCACAGGTAGGAGCCGCCCCGCATGGCTTTGTCCATATCTTGATCCGGATTCGGCAGCTCTGAAAATGCGTTCGAACACCATTCCCACACATTGCCGGACATATTAAAGAGACCGAATCCGTTCGGTGGAAAAGAAGAGGCGGGCGCAGTCCCTCTAAATCCGTCTTCAGCAGTGTTAAATGTCGGAAACGTTCCTTGCCAAATATTACAAAGATGTTCGTTATCCGGATTCAAGTCATCTCCCCATGGATAACGTTTTTGCTTCAATCCCCCACGTGCCGCGTATTCCCATTCAATTTCAGTAGGCAGCCGCTTTCCTGTCCAGTCGCAGTAAGCGTTAGCATCTTTCCATGAAACATGGACGACCGGATGATCCATCCGTTTCTCTATACTGCTTCCGGGGCCTTCCGGCTGAAACCAGTAAGCTCCCTCTACCGCGCGCCACCAAGGGGTATTGGCTACCTGCCTTACAATCGCCTTGATGTCAGGAGCTATAAACTGGTAAAAAACAAAAGACCAGCCGAATATTTCAGCTTCCGTCTGATAACCGGTTTCCTTAATGAATTGCATGAATTCTTCATTTGTCACTACGGTGCTGTCCATATAAAACGGCTCTACCCGCTGCTCACATATCGGACCTTCAAAGTCTGCAGGATGCCCCTCTCCACTATCTGTACCCATCAAAAAAGTTCCACCGTTAATGAAAACCATCTTTTCCTTAAAGCGAATTTTTTTGCTGTACTGCTCAGAAGGCTCGGTCTCCATGGCACGATTGATTTCTTTCGGTTGCTGCGGCTTGCTCGGCGAACAACAAGCTTTTGCCATCTTGCCCACGAGATTCCCCCCTTTGTTCCAGCCATCAGTCAATTAAAATTGTAAACGCTATTAGTCTGAATTGAAAGTTAATTAAAGGCGAGCTATAGCCTCTTCTTTTGGTTTATAGAAAAAATGATTGAAGAGATAAACAAACACTAAAACGCCTCGAAACCGGAACTGATTTCGAAGCGCTCTATTGTTTACATCATTATCACCTATTCCTCTATCCCCATCGACTTCTTATAGCCTTCCAAATACGTCTTCTCGGACGGACTGCTCATGTCGAATGAGCTCATGGTACGGTGCCAGTTGGGGTAGATCGGTACTGGTCGCGCGGTGGATTCGATCAGGTCGTGCTCTTCTTGAGTCAATTTGATCTCGAAGGAAGCGATGTTTTCTTTCAGCTGCTCTTCGTTGCGTGCTGCGATGACGATCGGTCCGACGTTCGGGCGGTCGCGGACCCATGAATAGGCGATCTGCGGAACCGATGCGTTATGGTTGGCCGCGACTTCTTCAATGGCATCGATGACCTGGTAAAGCCGCTCCTGATCCTGCACCCATGGCTCCGGCCACCCAGCACCTTGGCGAGTGTTTTCAGGCGCCTGTTTATTGCGCCCGATCTTGCCGTTCAGCAAGCCTTCGCCGAGCGGACTCCAAATCATCGAGCCGATGCCAAGTTCGCTGCCGGCCGGAAGCAGTTCGTATTCCGCTTCCCGCGCTTCTGGTGTGTAGTAGATCTGCTGGGTGATCGGCGGTATGTTGCCGGACTGTTCCGCGACCGTAAACGTTCTAGCCAAGGCCCAGCCGCTGTAGTTCGACACGCCCCAATGGCGGATCTTGCCGGACTTCACAAGACTGGTCATCGCTTCCACTGTTTCTTCGATCGGCGTCTGTCCATCCCACAGGTGAACGAAATAGACATCAAGATAGTCTGTTCCCAAGCGCTCCAGCGACTGGTCGATGGAGGTCAGGATATTGCTTCGCGAAGCTCCCCTTGCGTTAGGGTTCCCTCCCAGGGGAAAGCCCGTTTTCGACGTCAACAGAACTTCGTCCCGTCGCCCTTTGATGGCCGATCCCAACACTTTTTCCGCGTCTCCTTTTGAATAGAGGTTGGCAGTATCGAACATATTGATGCCGGCTTCAAGTGACATGTCGACCATCCGGCGCGCCAGATTCTCGTCGATGTCGCCTGCTGCTTCAAAACCATTTGTTCCGCTGAAAGGGACGGTTCCGAGTATGTATTTCGGAACACGCAAACCTGAATTTCCTAAATAGATATATTCCATGATGGCCTCCTGATAAGCTGTATTTTTTAAAACAAGACAGTCTTAGCTTACCCGTTGGCTGCCTGTACAAAACAGCTCTTTAAACGGTCCCAGTCCGATTGGAAACAGATTTACAGCTATGCTATACTGGCTTTATCAAACGACAGAAAGGCTGATGGGTGGACGATGCGCAACTAATCTTGTTTTAGCGACTGGAATTTTAAATTTCAACTTACGCAAAATAGGATTAGTCTGCCCACATCTTGAAAAACTGTCGAGCCATTTTACATTGATGGCTTATTTCAATCGGGCACCATATGGCTAATCCTTCCAAATTTATTTGGGAGGATTTTTTTATTCTTCCTCTCCTGAAGGGATTGATTGGATGAAAGAACTGCTGAAATTGCAGAATGTATGTTATGAAATACTAGATACGATGATTTTTGAAGAGGTCCATGCAAGTGTCCGGCAAGGCGAAGTAATCGGTATCATCGGCAAAAATGGAGCCGGTAAATCGACTTTGCTTCGCTTGATCGCCGGTGAATTGATTGCCACAAGCGGACAGCTGGACTGGCTCCAGCCGAATATCGAAACCGTCTTCGTGGAACAGGAAACGGAAACACATGCATTCAGCGAGGTCACAGCCTCGGAAAGTGCCTTGCTGAAAAAATGGCAGGTACCGATGCATGACTTCCCGCTCCTCAGCGGCGGCGAAAAACTGAAGGCCCGGCTTTCCACAGGACTGTCGAAAAACGCCCACCTGTTGTTGCTGGACGAGCCGACGAATCATTTGGACAGTGGCAGCATCGAGGTATTGAAAGCGCAGATCCGCCAATACCCAGGGACCATCATCCTGGTGTCGCATAACCGCCACTTCCTGGACGCGGTTGCGACCAAAATCTGGTCGCTCGAAAACCATAAACTGATCGAACATAGCGGCAATTACTCCAGTTATATGGAAACGCGGCAGCAGAAACGATTGACCCAGCAGCGGGAATACGACAAGCAGCAAAGAATGGTCGAGCGCATCGAAGCGCAGATGGATGAACTCACTTCCTGGTCGCATAAAGCGCACGCCGAATCGACTAAACAGGAAGGTGCGAAGGAATATTATCGCCTGAAAGCGAAACGCATGGACAAACAGGTTAAATCCAAGCGGAAGCGGTTGGAAAAAGAATTGGATAAAATCAATGCGGAGCAGCTTGAGCCTGAACACGAAGTCAACTTCTCCATGACAGCCACGCATAAAACGGGCAAACGTTTTCTTGAAGTGAAAGATCTGTCGAAGGCATTTGATGGCAAACCCTTGTTTCAAAAAGCGGGATTCACTATTTTGCACGGGGAAAAAGTCGCCATCGAAGGTCCAAACGGCAGCGGCAAAACGACGTTACTCAAAATCCTGCTAGGGCAGGAATCTGCAGATGGTGACGTTTGGGTTTCTCCTTCCGCAAGCATCGGTTATTTAACGCAGGAAGTGTTCGACCTGCCGCTCGAGAAAACACCCGGTGAGCTGTTCTATAAGGAAACCTTCGAAGCGCGCGGCAAAGTCCAGAACTTGATGAAGCATCTCGGTTTTACAGCCGAACAGTGGAAGGAACCAATCGGCGCCATGAGCATGGGTGAACGCATCAAATGCAAGCTGATGGTCTATATCTTGGAGGAACGGGACGCGCTGATTCTCGACGAGCCGACCAACCACCTCGATTTGCCGTCACGCGAGCAGCTCGAGGAGACCTTGGCACAATACACGGGCACAATGCTTGTCGTCTCCCATGACCAGGCGTTCCGGGAGAAAACCACTACCAGCAAACTGGTCATCGCGGACCGCCGGATCGAGAAGCAACTCGACACCCCCGCTTCGGAACGCGATGAGACTGGGGAATTGCTGATGCGGCTTGAGACGGAGCGCCAGGAAGTACTGGGGAAATTGAGTTTTATGATCGCGAAAGATCCGCACTATGCCGATCTTGACCGGCGGTTCAGTGAACTGACGGTGGAGATCAACAGGCTGAAGCGGCTGAGCGATGCCAAGACTTGAATAAGAAAAGAGAAAAAGAGCAGTTCCTGTACGATTCAGGAACTGCTCTTTTCTATGCCTGTTTCTTCGGCTGCAACTGTTTATCCTCATTGGAAAGTTTCATGATGAACGGGTAGAGGCTCAGCGCGGCAGTCAGCATGCCCGCAGCAAGCAACACAACACTCAGCACACCTAAATCAAAGATGCTGCTTAACGTAATAATCAGGAATGCAGGCAGAAAGCTGAAGAGGGCATTTTGCTTTCTCGACTTCGGCACAATGTATTGCGCTTTTCCGCAGTACGGGCAATTTACTTTATTGGTGAATTTGAGGGTATTCAGGACAATGGTCTTCCATTTCCATTGTCGTCCGCAATTTTCACAGTTTGGCATATGTACACGCTCCTTTATCGTGGATAAGTTTCGTGATCTGTCTGCAGGTAACGGCTGCAGTAAGCTCCGGTGATCAATAGCAAGATTGTCAGGGACATTGAGATGATTCCGATAAAATCGAACCAATACGCCAGTATGTTGACGATGGCGATTAAAAAGAAACAGATGGATGTTCCCAAGCTTTTCAGATCCGTGATAGAAGATTCTTTCCTTTTTTTGATGATTTTATTGACTGCAAATCCTATGGCAATGAGAAGAAACACAGTTGCGATAGTTGGCCACATGTTCAGCCACCCCCTTTTATTCCCTGTTTCTATATTTACGGTTCGGGCAACTGAAAGTTTCGGATTTCGAAGATTTACAGTCTAGAACAGCCTAAATTCTGGACCCTTCTATTCGGAAAGACGTACAATAGGAAGGAGCGATAAGCAAAGGGGAGGAAATTTTTCTATGGCAAACGACAAGTTTTTCACATTCCATAATGGGGTTAAAATTCCCGATATCGGATTCGGCACTTGGCAGATTCCGAACGAAGAAGCCTACGCTGCAGTGACGACTGCATTGGAAAACGGCTATACACATATCGATACGGCTTTAGCCTACCAGAACGAGGAAAACGTCGGCAAAGCGATTAAGGATTTCACTATTTCCCGGGAAAAGATCTTTATCACCAGTAAGCTCCCGGCGCAAATCAAAGGCTATGACGTGACACTTGAAGCTTTTGAAGAAACGATTTCGAACCTTGGCGTTGATTACCTGGATCTTTATTTGATTCATGCGCCGTGGCCTTGGGACGAAATAGGCAAAGACTGTACAGAAGGCAATATCGAATCATGGAAAGCGATGGAGAAGCTATATAGAGACGGCAAGATTCGGGCAATCGGCGTTTCCAATTTCTCAGAAAAGGATATCCAGGCACTTCTGGATAATTGCGGCATCGTGCCGATGGCCAACCAGATTCCATTCTATATCGGCCGCGATCAAGCGAGCCTATTGGAGTTCTGCAAAAAGCACAACATCGTTGTGGAGGCATATTCACCTCTTGCAACAGGACAGATTTTAAACAACCCTGACATCAAAGAGTTGGCTGCTAAGTATGAGGTAACACCTGCACAATTATGTATCCGATATTGCCTGGAGCACGGCACATTGCCGCTTCCGAAATCAACAAATGAAGAACGCATCATCGAAAACAGCCAATTGGAGTTCACTATTTCTCCAGAAGATGTTCAAACACTTGATGCGTTTGAAGATATACGCGTTAAATGACAAAAAACCGCCATTGGGCGGTTTTTTTACGTTTGATAAATGATTTATTTGCTGAAAGCTACTGTTGTTTTAAGGATTGTACAAGGAATCAGTAAATTTATTTCCAGATATTTGGATATACAGTCCGGACTGGACGAAATACAGTCCGTCCTGCACCAAATACTGTCCAACTAAGTCTGAATACTGTCCAAACTGAGATTAGACTTAAAAGTGGACACGACTAAACGGTTTTCGACATACTGAAACTACCAAATCAAAGGACGTGTCAA